>JBFGLT010000023.1:0-26433 GCA_041576015.1 Acidimicrobiales bacterium | reverse complement strand
TCTCGTCGACGTTGGCGAACTTGTTCCTCGCCTCCTCGGTGGACATGGCCGGTGACACGATCACCCGATCGCCCTTCGTCCAGTCGACCGGTGTCGACACCTGGTAGCCATCGGTCAGCTGGAGGCTGTCGAGGACCCGAAGGATCTCGTCGAAGTTCCGGCCCGTCGATTTCGGGTAGGTGAGGCTGAGCCGGATCCTGTTGGCCGGGTCGATCACGAAGACCGAGCGAACGGTCGAGGTGTCGCCCTCGCCCGGATGGATCATGTCGTAGAGCTCGGACACGATCTTGTCCGGGTCGGCGATGATCGGGAAGTTGAGCTCGTTGCCGGTGGCGTCGGCGATGTCGGGGGCCCACCCCCGGTGGTCCTCGACCGAGTCGACCGACAGGGCGATGACCTTTGCGTTCCGCTCGGCGAAACCCGACTTCAGTGCAGCCGTACGACCGAGTTCGGTGGTGCAGACCGGCGTGAAATCGGCAGGATGACTGAAGAACACCGCCCACGAGTCCTTCTTCCACTCGTGGAAATCGATGGGGCCCTCGGTGGTGTCAGCGGTGAAGTTGGGTGCTTCATCTCCAAGATGTAGTGACATGCTGCCACCATAGTCGCGTCGGTAAAATCCGGACATTCGGACTAATGCACTGTAGGGGCGGGCCGAAACTCCGGGACCTCCAGTCGCTGGCGCCGTCCCCTGCAGCGCGGGCATGATCTCGACATGAGCACTGTCGAGCGGGCCGGACGCCAGCGGGGATGGTTCGAGGTGGTCCCCCCCAACGGGTTCCAGAACCGGCCGGCCCGGCAGCCAGACAACGTCTCGCTCGGATTGGCCGAGGCGGTTCCCGACGTCGTGATCGAGACCACCCCCGAGCATCGCAACCTGGTGGCCGGGGACCCCGACTGTGCCGGCTGGGTTCGCTCGCCGGATGATCCCGGTGTGCGGGCCCGGCGCGATCACCTGCGAGCCACCAATGGGATACCCGACCTCGAGGTGGTGGAACCGGCCAACGTCGACCGAGCGGTGGAGCTGTTCTACCGCGACGGGTTCGTCGCTATCGCCGGCGCCCTCGACCGAGACGTGCTGGCCCGGACTCGTGCCGCCGCCGACCGGGTGATCGACGAGATCCTCGACGCCGACCCCGACGGCTCCATCGGCGGCGGGGCCGGGGGGCTCCCGCACCGGTACTCCTTCGGGGCCACCTCGGCCTCCCGGCACCGACTCCACGATCCGGCCTGGACGGCTCTGATCGATCTGCCGGCCACGACGCCGATCCTGACCGCCATTTTCGGCTCGCAGGATTATGTTGTCGGCGGAGGTGGCGGAGACGTCGCCCTGCCCGGCGCCATCGAGTACCAAGGCCTGCACGCCGACCGCATCTGGACCGAACCCTTCGATCCGGTGGGCGGGCTCACCACGCCCCAAATGCCGGTGCCAGTGGTGACGATCAACTTCCCGATGGTCGACCTCACCTGGGAGAACGGCCCGATCCGGCAGATCCCCGGGTCGCAGCGTTGGGTCGATCCCATTCCCAGTCTCACCGACGAGCCGGACTGGATGAAGACCAGCACCGTGTGCCCCGTGCCGGCCGGTTCGGCCATCGTTCGTGACAATCGGGCATGGCACGGCGGGACACCAAACCTGTCCGATCACGTTCGGGCCATGCCGAACGTCGAGTTCTACGCGCCGTGGTTCCGCAGCGAGGGCATTCACCGCTGCATGCCGTACGAACGGTGGGCCGAGCTCAGCGACCACGGCAAACGGATCTGTCGCTACGTGATGTGTGGCCCGGGTGAGACGGTGATCGGCGCCGGGTACACCCATCCCCGGGCGGCAGCCCGGGAAGCGTTCGTCGATCGCCAACTGGCCGATCTCGGACCTCCCGAGTCGTCCGACTGGTGGCTGCGTCGCTAGCGGAGCTTGCCACACTGCATCGGTGGAGTCCTACGAGCTGATCCGCCTGCTCCTCGATCGCGATCGGCTGGCCGTGGCCGGCGCCCTCGCCGCTCAGGCGATGTCGACCGACGATCTCGTCGAATGCACCGGCCGTGACCGCCGGACCGTCCTGTCGGCCATCGGCGATCTCCGGGCCGCCGGTCTCGTCGGCGCCGAAGCGGACCGCTACCACCTCGACGAAACGGCACTCCGGCGGGCGGCTCAGGCCGTTGCCGAGATCGAACTGCCGATGGATCCGGTCATCGGCTACGGGATGACCGACGACGAACAGGACGTCCTGAACCGGTACTTCTCGGGTCGCACGCTCGTCGAGATCCCGACGGGCCGCGCCAAACGACAGGTTGTCCTCGAACGCCTCGCGCAGGAGTTCGACGTCGGCCGGCGGTACTCTGAGCGGGAGGTGAACGAGACGCTCCGCCGCTTCCACACCGACACGGCGACTCTCCGTCGCCACCTCGTCGACGAGGGACTCCTCGACCGCAGCCCGACGGCGGGGAGGAGCGAGTACTGGCGCAGCGGCGGTCGCGTGCTCGGGACCTGAGGACTAGGCCAGAAACCGGCGCGACCGAGCCGCCGGGTCAACGCCGAGGGTTCATGGCGAGTGCGTACAACACGCCACCGCCGGCGACGACGACAATGGTGATCATCCACCACGTGCGGGTGAGATCGGTGTCGAGGACCGACACGTGCACTTCCAGGCCGCCGTCGGGGCTCTCGACGATCGACACGAGGTCCGCCTCGAGCCCATCGGTCCGAGGACGGGTCAGGATGAGCGGGTCATCGGCGGCCGGTTGATATCCGAGACCTTCGAGTCCGGCGATCAGCTCAGCGGTTGTGCCCTCGACGCCGCCGAGCAGAACCCGACCGCCGGAATCGGCGGGATAGGGCTCCACGGTCCGGTCGAGCGCTCGGAACCCGGAGATCCCGGCGACTTCGTCGACCTGGGTGTCGTGTGCGAGCCACAGCGCCACGAAGCCATAGGGCACGAGCCACACCCAGAGAGCTGCAGCGGCAACGAGCGGTGCATACGCAAGATAGGTCCAACGGCTCAGGTTCGATTCGGACGCCGTCCGCGGCTGAGCCGTGAGCATGGGTGCATGCTTTCCCACCGGCCAAGATCGGGCAATGGGTGATTCCCTACGACGACGCCACCGATGTCCCGATCACAGACCTCGTTGCCGATCGGGTCCTCGGCGCACTCAGGTGATGACGCCGGCCGCCCGGACCGCCGACCATCAGGACCGGTGAGGACCACGCGGCAACAGCTGCGACACCGCCGCCTCGACAAGGTGTTCGCCGTCGACGGATCCGATTCGCAGGTCGGGACCCCCGAGTTCGAGGGCGGTCTGGAGGCAGGCACCGCACGGCATCGTCACCGCGCCGGCGGTCCGAGGAGCGTCCAGCACGAGCCCTCGCGGGCGGGTTCCGCCGGCGACCGCGGCAAACATGGCGACCCGCTCGGCACACATCGCCAGGCCGAGCGAGATGTTCTCCACGACCACGCCGGTGTAGACCACACCGTCGTCGCCGAGTACCGCTGCGCCGGCATCGAAGTGCGAGTACGGCACGTATGCGTGGTCCCGCGCCCCGGCCGCAGCGGCACGGAGCGAGGACAGCTCGGCCGGCGTCACGAAAACCGCCCGGTGCTCATGGCAACGACAGCGGCACACGCCACTCGAGTTCGGTTCCACCCGTCGGGAGCGGACGTACCGTGCACGTACCACCCAGGGATGCCGCCCGCTCACCCATGTTGTGGAGCCCGTTCCCGCGCAACGGCTGTGCCGGACCGCCGTCGGTGCGGACCAACTCGATACCCCGACCGTCGTCGGACAGTCGCAGCACGAGATCGCCATCCTCGAGCAGAACTGCCACCTGCGCCGACCGGGCGAGTGCGTGCTGGGCGACATTGGACAGTGCCTCCCGAAGGGTGGGCAGCAGCTCATCGATCACGCGATCGCTGACCTCGGCGATGTTCACTCCCACCTTCACCTCCGGCTCGAACCCGAGGGCGGGACGCTGTTCGGCGACCACGCCGAGCACCGCTCGCTTCAGGCCGGTCGGTCGCGCTCGCGTGTGCAGGTCATACACGGTGGAGCGCAGCTGATAGATGGCCTCGTCGACCTGGGTGATGGCGACCGACAACCGCTCGACGACCTCGTCGTCGGCGGTCAGGCTGGCGGCGGCGTTCAGTCCGAGGCCGGCGGCGAAGAGCTGCTGGATTACCGTGTCGTGGAGCCCGCGGGCGATTCGGTCCCGGTCCGACAGCACGTCGAGCTCGGCCTTGGCGGTGGCCAGCTCGGCGGCGAGGAGGGCGTTGGCCTGCTCGAGCTCGACCTCGAGTGCCTTGAGGTCCCGAATGTCCCGCATGATCCCGGCGAAGAGGGTGGTGCCTCCGACCGAGAGCTCGCTCACCGAAAGATGCAGGTCGATGGGACGGCCGGTCTTGGTGGCGCCGCGGACGTCGCGCCCGATGCCGATGATCGAGCGGAGTCCCGTCCGCCGGTAGTCGGCCAAGTACCCATCATGAGCCGAGCGCTCCGGTTCTCCCATCAGCATGCTGACCGACCGGCCGATCAGTTCGTCCCGCTCATACCCGAAAAGCTCCGTCGTCGCTTCGTTGGCCTGCAGGATGATGCCGTGGTCGTTGATCAGCACGATCGGGTCGACGGCGGTGCGAACCACGTCTTCGGATGCGCTCTCAGCAAGCTGCACCTGCTCGGAGAGCGACGGGTTGAGGGGCACCACAAAACTGTGGTACCGAAACGGGTGGGAAGCAAACCGTCCACCGATCGGAGCGAGGCCTGGCCATCGAGTCGGCCCACGGCCGAAAGCGACTTTCGTCCCTACCGAGAGGTGGGAAAGCCGGTGGACCCTGAAGACGGCAACGAGGAGGTCAGCAGGTGTTCACCAAAATCGTGATTCCCTTCGATGAAAGTCGGGATTCGCTGCGGGCGGTTCCGATCGCCGTTGCGATCGGTCGCAAGCTCGGCCTCGAGATGCTGGCGGTGACGGTGGCCCGCTCGGTCACCGATGGTGCAGCGCTGGAAGCCAGCACGAACGACTGGCTGTCCGACCACGGCTACGATGACGTCCGGGTCTCGTCGATCGTGTCGAACTTCGAGGTCGCCAAGGCGCTGTCGCCGCTGCTCGGTGAGGGGCATCCGCTGGTCGTGATCGCCAGCGAAACCCACCCTCACACCAAGACCTTTGTCGGAGGGAGCGTCGCCGAGGACATGGTCCACGTCTCGCCGATCCGGTTCGCGCTGGTCGTGGGCCCGAACGTCGAACAGGACTACAGCTTTGACGGGGCGATCCTTGCGTGCGTCGACACCACGGCCCATTCCGACCCGATTCTCGAGCCCTTCTCCGAGGTGGTGAAGGCACTCGGTGTCGACCCGTGGCTGGTGACCGTGCTCGATCCAGCGGACATCCCCGCCGTCACCGCTCGAGGAATCGGCGAGGAGACGATCGCGTTCGAGAACAGTGCGCTCCACAACATCGCCCGCCGGCTCGAGAGCTTCGGTCTCGAGGAGGTCAGCTACGACTCGCTCCATGGGAGCGAGCCCGCCACGGCCATCATCGACTATGTCAACGTGGTCAAGCCGTCGGCTCTCATGGTCGCCAGCCGCGACCGGGGGGATCTTTCCCGACTGGTGTTCGGCTCGGTCGCCATGCGAGTGGTCAAGAAGGCTCTCTGTCCGGTCTTCGTCGTCCACAGGGAGGAATAGGCATCATGACTCGCAGGATCATCGCGGCCATCGACGACTCGCCGCTGTCGGTGGATGTCATCTCGTGGGCGCTCCGGAACGCACAACCCGGCGATCGCGTGGATGCGCTGCTCGTTTGGAACGTCTCGCTCTACAGGGGTCTGGAGAACCCGTTCGCCAACCTCGACGAAGCCGCCCGGCACCACGCCGACGTTGCCCGCCACCTCCTCGCCGACGCCGAGCGTGTCGTCGGATCGACCGGCGAGGAGGTACGCGCCGGGATCGACGTGCGCCACGGGGACCCGGTGCAGGAGATCATTAGGGCGGCGGAAGTCGCCACGCTGCTGGTGATCGGCAATCATCGTCGTCGGCCGCTCGGCAGGGTCGGTTCGGTCACCTCCGAGGTACTCGCCGCCGCATCCTGCCCGATCGTGGTTGTTCCGCCGTCGGAATCGGGCCACACGGCAGCCAGCTCCGATCGTCCGATCGACGCTCGGAGCTGACCGACGGAGCACCGCCATGGCAGCCCCTCCGGCGATAGGGGTCCCGGCCGTGCCGGCGCGGGCAGGGCCGCTCGACACCCGGGTGGTCGAGACCCACATCTCGACCGTCCTGTTGTGCAGGAATCGCGCTTACAAACTGTTCAAACCGGTCTCGATGGGGTTCCTCGACTACTCCGACGAGGATGCCCGCATCGACGCTGTCGAGAATGAGCTCGAGCTGAACCGGCGAATCGCACCTCGGGTCTACCTTGGCATGGCCGACGTGGTCGAGCGGGGCCGGATCGTCGATCGGATCCTCGTCATGGAACGGATGCCCGACGACCGCCGCCTCCCCATGGTGCTCCAGCGGCCCGGCTGGGAGGCCGAGCTCCGCAAGATCGCCCGCGCTATCGCCGGGTTCCACGCTGGAGAGCCACCGGCGGCGAAAGCCGAGGAGGTCGGCTCCCGAGACGCAGTCCTGACCAACTGGCGAGACAACTTCGCAGCGATGGAACCCTTCGTCGGGACGATCCTCGACGTGCGGGATGCCCAGCGCGTCCGCACGCTCGTCCACCGCTACCTCGACAGCCGCCACGACCTCTTCGGTCAGCGCATTCGTGACGGATTCGTTCGGGACGGACACGGGGACCTGACCGCCGAGGACATCTTCTGCCTCGACGACGGGCCCCAAATCCTCGACTGCCTGGCCTTCAGCGACCGGCTCCGCATCGCCGACGTCCTCAACGACGTCGCCTTCCTGGCGATGGACCTCGACCGGCTGGCCGGACCGGCCGCCGCTCGGCGGTTCATGACCGATTACGTGGAGTTCTCCAACGAACACCACCCGGCATCACTGGCCCATCACTACGTCGCCTACCGAGCCCACGTGCGCTGCAAGGTGGCCCTGCTCCGGTACGCCCAGGGCGACGTGGACGCAGCTCCCGAAGCTCAGGACTACCACGAGCTGTCGCTGCGTCACCTCGGGTACGCAGCCGCCCGTGTCGTGCTCGTGGGCGGCGGTCCCGGTACCGGCAAGTCGACCCTCAGCCGGGCACTCAGCGAGCGCCACGGATGGATGGTTCTGAACTCCGACGAATTGCGCAAAGACCTCACGGGTCACGGTCACTCCGACCGCACCGAGGCGGGGTTCGAGGAGGGGATCTACGCCCCGGAGATCACCGAGCAGGTGTACTGCGCACTTCTCGACCAGACGGCCATGTTGCTGTCCGGCGGCGAATCCGTCGTGATCGACGCGACCTGGCCGGCGACCGACATGCGCCGCAGAGCGCGGGAACTGGCGGAGCAGTGGGGCGCGACCATCATCGAGCTCGAGTGTGTGCTCCCGCCCAGGCTGGCCGAGGCGAGGGTGGCCAAACGCAACCTCACCGGCGCCGACGGACCGAGCGACGCCACCCCGGCCATCCTGGATCGAGCGATGTCCGTGCGCGAACCATGGCCGGAGGCACACAGGGTGTCCAACGAGGGCAGTCCCGAGGAGACGATCGAGTTCGTCTGCCAGCACGTCCTCGGACGGGTGATCGACCGAACGGCTCGAACATGAACTACCGCCCAAAGACCCTGGACGGGCCCTTCGAAGGTCCCTAGGTTCGTTGGCGACGACCAATGCGTCACCGTTCGAAAGGAGACCGCCATGACAGCGGAAACGAACATGGGGGAGCCCACGGTGAGCGCCCCCGCCTTTGAGGCCGGGAGGACGGTCACCCATGTGGTCCTGCCCGCAGCTGCCACCCACCTCCACGAGCGAGGAGCACCGTACGCGTCGGCGCTCGCCGAGATGTGGCAGGTGCCGCTCCGGCTTGTCCACGTGAGCGACTCGGTCGCCACCAAGGACGAGCAGCTCGAGGCGGTCGTCTCCAACCTGCGGCATCGCCGGCCGAGTCTCACCATCGAGGGTGTTCACGTCTACGGCGACGACGTCGGGTCAGCACTTGCCGACTACATCGATCCACATGCGTTCGTCCTCATGACCACCGAACATGCGGACGAATGGCGGATCAAGGGCTCGGTGGCCGAGGCGGTCCTCAACCGGATCGGTGCGCCCCTGCTTCTGCTGGGTCCCAACGCCAAGGAGGTCTCGCTGACCGGCGAGGTCGTCGTCGGGGTCGACGGGTCCTATGCATCGGAAGCGGCGATGAGCAGTGCCGTGACCCTGGCCAAGGCATTCGGGGTTAGGACCAGGGTGTGGTTGATCCAGGTCGTCCCGATGCCAGAACTTGGCGAGGAGGTGCATCATCCCGAGATCGCCGACTACCTCCAGCGCAAGGCCGAGGAGCTCACCGACCACGACGTCGACGTCCGGTGGGAGGTGATCCAGAGCAACGACCCGGTGCGAGCCCTCGCCGATTTCGCACAACGGCGGCGTGCCAGCTTCGTCGTCGCCGGCGCCCGGAGCCGGACCGACGTCACGAGGACCACGATGGGCAGCGTGACGATGGGCCTCGTGCAGACGGTGCCCCAGGCGGTTCTCGCCGTCCGTTCGCCGGAGCGCGATCAGCTCGAGAGACAATCGAGCTGATCGATCTGAACGAGTTCAGAACCCTCGCCGTCGGAGCCTGACCGCCTACCCGTTGTTGTCGACGTCGGCCTGGGCCTGCTCGCTCCGGAACTGCTCGAGGGCTTCGAGGGCATCGATGCCGTAGATGGCGGCTGGACCGCCACCCATCAAGATGGCCACACCGACCGCCTCGGAGATCTCCTCCTTGGACGCGCCTGCCTTCAACGCATCGCTCACGTGCAGGGTGATGCAGCCCGTGCACTGGGTCGCCACGCCGATGGCGAGGGCGATCAACTCCTTGGTCTTGGCCGAGATGACCCCGTCGGCGGTCGCTTCACGATGTAACTTGGCGAGGCCCTTCATCACCTCCGGAAGACTCTGGCGAAGCTCCTGGAACCCGTGGTTGAGCTCATCCCGGTGATGCACGAATTTCTTGACCATGCGACAAGTAGAGGCGACCGGATCGCCCGAGTCCAGCGAAGGATCGTCCCGGTCAACCGAGCAGGGCCGTCAGACGCGACGCAGTGCGAGGATGGAGCAGCTCGAGCGCGTGGGTGCGATCGTCGAGAACCGCTCGCAAGGCTCGATCGATCGGCGTTCCCGGTTTGGGAAGACTACTGGTCAAGAGCAGAGCGCAAGCCTCGGGGTCGGTGGCTCGGAGAACGTGGATCTTGCCGAGGTGCCGCCACACGGTGTCGCCACGCAGCATGCCCGAGCGGGTCGAGGTGAACGATCCGGCGACGTCCACCCAATAGCGCCTGCCCGCCGGGGTCGTGGCGCACAGGTCGAACTCGACACCTGTTCCACGCAAACGGGGCCGCTCGGACACCGCAAACCCGATGTCGGCGAGAAGCCGGGTGGCCAGGATCGCGGCGCGGTCACCGGAGCGGAGGGCCAACTCGGTGTAGACATCGTGTCGTTCCTCGGGCTCGAGATCGTCGAGAGCGGCCGGATCGGGTGCGCTCGACATGCGCCGAATCGCCGTGTCGAGGCGATCCCGCCGGAGCAGCTCGGCGGCGAGGCGCTGCTCGGCCAGCTCGACGTAATCCGGGTCGGTGTCGAAGCCAACACCGACCCGACCGGCACGTACGGCGGCCACGACCGTTGACCCGGAACCAGCGAACGGATCGAGCACGATGTCGCCGCGGTAGGTGTACAAGTTGACCAGGCGCAACGGCAGTTCGACGGGGAACGGCGCCGGATGGCCGAGCCGGGTGGCCGATTCCGGCGGGATCTCCCAGACGTCGTTCGTGATCTCGATGAATTCGTCGTTGGTGATCGTCGACTCGTGCGGCAGATCTCCGGCGGCTCGCTGGCTGGCGGTGAGAGCTCGGCCGAAGGCACCCTTCCCGGCGACGACCACGCGCTCGGTGTTGTCCCGCAGGACGGGGTTGGAGGCGCGAGCAAACGACCCCCAGGCGCACGACCCGCCCGCCGCCTCGCTCTTGCGCCAGATGATCTCGCCCCGCAAGAGCAGCCCCAGCCGGTTCTGCAGGATGTCGATCACATCGGCGGCCAGGCTGCGGTACGGCTTGCGTCCGAGATTGGCCACGTTGACGGCGATCCTGCCACCCGGTTCGAGGACCCTGAAACACTCGGCGAACACGTCGGTGAGAAGTCCGAGATACTCGAGGTAGGACTCGGGAACCGTGAGCCTCTCGCCGGGGTCCCCGGCGACCGCCAGTTCGTACTCCTTGCCGACGAAGTAGGGCGGTGAGGTGACGACCAGCGCCACCGAGTTGTCGGGCAGCTCGGACATGGCCCGGGCATCGCCGAGCACGAACCGGCCCGTCCCCAGCTGCTCGAGGAGGGTAGGCGTTCGCCCGATGTCCGTGTCGGCCGACAGCACGGGCGGACTGAACCGCTCGTAGAACGCCGAGGCGTCGTGACCCTCCCGACGTCCGACCCCGAACGACGCAGTCTGGGTACGCCGACGGGACGATGCCATGGACCGATCGTAGTTTGCGAGCCACGTGGCCCGATGTTCCTTGGACATCGAGCGACCGAGCGCGCTCGACTGCGACTTCAGGTCCCAACGGTGGCGACCACCTGGATGGTTACATACACCGCGATCAACACCAGCCCGATCTTCCAATCGACCTCCCTGACCCTGGCCACCACCACGGTCGCCACCGCCACGCCGAGAGCAGCCAGCGCAGTGCCCAACAGGACATCGTCGGACACGATCGAGGAGAAGATGGCGGGGCCGATGCCGACTGAGAGCGTGGAGTCGACGAAGCTCGAACCGAAGAGGTCACCGACCGCCATGGCCGACGCCCCCCGGCGGATGGCGTTGAAGTCGACGAAGAGCTCGGGAAGGGACGTGCCAAAGGCGAGCGCGACGAAGCTGGCGATGAACTCGGGCAGGCCGAACGCCTCGGTGATCTCGAGGAACGACTCGACCATCCCGATCGCCAGGACGCCGACGACGGCCAGCCAGAACAGGGTGATGAGCACGTCGGTTCCTACGCGACCGCGCTCGATCGGCAGAGGTTCCCGGCCCCGCCGTTCGGCTTGACTGAGCAACAGCGTGCCGCCAAACCACAGCAAGATCAGCACGAGCCCGTCGGTCCGGGACAGCTCGCCGTCCTGGACGAACACCCACACCACGACGGCGGCGAAGAAGGTGGCCGTGCCGATCGACACGACGAAGTTCCGGTTGACGGTGATGGTGCCGACGATCGCCAGAAGCCCTAGGGTCAGCGTCACCTGCGTGAGGGTGGACCCCGACGCATTGCCGACGTTCACGTCGCCGTGACCGGCGGCCACGCTTACGATCGAGTTAGCGATCTCGGGCAAGTCGGTGCCAATGGCCAGAACGGTCAGCCCGACCACGGCCGGGGACACCGACAACCCGTCGACGATGCGGAGGGCTGCGGTGACCGCCTGACGGCTGGCGTAGGACGTGCCGAGGACACACAACGCGAGGACAACGAACCAGACCGCCGTCATCGGGCCGTTGACCCCTGCATGACCCAACGCTCGCATCCGGAGATCCCCCGGCCAAGGGTCCGAGGTCCCACCAACCGCTCGATCAGCTCGTAAAGTGACCATCGGCCCTTAGCAGTCCATGCCTGGCTTGGAATCCTGAGGGCGGGTCCGGACTTCCCGGGTCAGAGGAGGTAGTCGTCGTGCCCGATGGTCGAGTTCTGAGGATTGACAACGATCGACGGATCGCTCTGATCGTTCGCAGGGGAAGGACCTACGAGGCCGATCTCTCAGACGTCCAACCGGCGGCCCGGGTGCCAACCGCACGCGTCAAGTTCAACCTTCACCGGCTCAACGGGGTCGAGCGAGCCGAGTCGGTCGAGTTGCGGGCCGGCACCCGGACATCGCAGCGACATCGTCGCTTCGCCGACCTGGCGGGGGCCAAGCGAGCGGGGGCAAAGACCAGAACCGCACTGCGCGACGACTACGGCATCGACGTGACCACCCAGCCGCTTCGGGTGGCCGACGCCTGGGTGGACGCCATGGGCTCGCTCGACTTCGACGGAGCCGCCAAGCTCTACGCACCGTCGGCTCGCCTGCACACACCCGACGGGCTGGTGGACACTCACAAGCGGCTTCGGGCGGCGGTGGAGCGCCTGCCCTGGGCCGGTGTCGACCCGACCGGCGTCGCCGTGCACGGCGTCGACCGCTACGTCAAGGTCGAGAACGCCGCCCATGTGAGCTATCTCGAGATCCACGACGGGCAGATCACCGAGCAATGGGTCGGGACCGAACCCGACCTGGCGCCACCGGCGGAGCAGGTCTCGCCGCTCCATGTCGTCACGAGGGGCCAGGTGCGGCACCGAGATTCGGATGCTGCGATGGAGCGGGTCGAAGACACCCTGGCCACCGCCGGTGTGGCGGCACGATACGGACGCGTGAAACTGGCGATGGCGGCCAACGACACCAACTCCCTTCCGGCATCGGCCGAGGTGAACCTCGATCTCGACGGGGACCTGGTCCGCGCCCACGCCAGCGAACGCACCATGCACGAAGCCATCGACCAGATGGCCCAGCGTCTCCACAGCCAGCTCGAGCGCCGCCACGACCGCCAGCGGCACAAGCCGACAGGACTTCCGGCGACGCCGGGCCAGTGGCGTCATGGAAACGTGGCGCCGCGACGCGATGCATCCCTGCCGACCAAGCCGCTACCCGAACGAGAGATCGTGCGCCACAAGTCGTTCGCCCCCGGCGAGATGACCGTGGAGGAGGCGGCCTGGGACATGGGACTGCTGGACTACGACTTCTTTCTGTTCGTCGAACTGACGACCGGACAGGATTGCCTTCTGGAACGCACCGACGATGGCCGACTCCGGCTCCATGGCTTCGACGGCGGGTCGCTGGGCGAGGAGTTCCTGGTCGAGGATGTCGAGATGGCCCTGACCGTGCCACCGGCGCTCAGCGTCGCCGAAGCGATCGAGCTGCACGATCGCGGAGGACTGAAATTCGTCTTCTTCATCAACCGGACGTCGAACCGAGCCAACGTACTGTACGAGCGGCTCGACGGTAACTACGGGCTGATCACGCCACCGCTGGCCGACGCCAACTCCGGTTCGGCCTGATCAGGTCCTCGTGGCCCAGGGCTCCTGGCTCACCGCCGCCCTCGCCGGGCTTTTGATCATCGCACTCGTCGGGGCGGCGACCCTCGCCGGCGCCGAGGTCGCCATCCTCCGGGTCCGGAGAAGCGCCGTCGACGCTGCCGCCGGGAGCGGCGAACGGAGCGCCATCCGGATGCGGCGGCTGCTCGATGATCTCCCCCAGGTGCTGAACACCGTCCTGCTCGCCGTGCTGTTCTGCCAGGTCGGTGCGGCCACGATCAGCGGCTTCCTGGCCAATCAAGTCTTCGGGGGGGTGGGGGCGACACTGGCGTCGGTGCTCTTGACCGCTCTGTTGTTCCTCTACGGCGAGGCAATCCCCAAGACGATCGCAGTACGAAACCCTGAGCGGGTGGCCGACGCCGCCGCACCGGTCCTCCTCGTTCTGGTTCGACTGTTGCGGCCCCTGGTGAAGGTGTTGACCACGCTGGCTGACTGGCAGATCCCCCGGAGGGCGCGTGGCGGGGGCGACGACGTCGTCTCCGAGGCGGAGTTGCGCATGCTGCTCCGCCAGGCGGCCGACGCTGGCGCAATCGAGCCGGCCGACGCAGTCATCGCCGACCGGTCCTTCGAGTTCGGTGACCGAACCGTGGCCGAGGTGATGGTCCTCCGGCCACGCATCGCCGCCGTCGACGCCGACCAGGCCGCCGTCGACGTGTTGACCAGGGCGATCGCAGCCGGCCACCGCCGCCTTCCGGTATACGAGAGATCGATCGACCACATGATCGGCGCGGTTCGCCTGCGGGACCTCGCCGCTGCCGTTCGCACCGAGCCGGGCCGGCCTGTCCGGGATATGGTCTCAGAGGTGCTCTGGTGCCCGCCGGGCGCGTCGATCGCCCACCTCCTCGGCCACATGCAGCGCCGGGGAATCTGGATGGCGATCGTCCGAGGAGCGGACGGACGAACCCAGGGCCTGGTGACCGTAGAGGACCTGGTGGCGGAGTTGGTCGGCGAGATCAGCGACGAGCAAGAGGTCAGGACTCCGGGGTCACCTCGGTCAAGAAGCCGAGGGCGTACCTCCAGGCGGCGTGACAGGAAAGGCACGTGAAGATCACGTCACCACCGTGGGGAGCGGCGAGGAAGTCACAGGCATCACACCCCGGACAGGACGTGAACGGCCATGGCTCGTGTACCACGCTCGGTTCGTCGGTCGGGGATGATGGCGACATCAGACTGCCTCCGTGTCAGGCTCGGACGGTGCTTCGGGAAGGAGGAGAACGGGGACGCCGCTCGATGCCAGCAGGTGGCGAACGACGGTCGCCGCCGACTCTCCGAGATGGCGTTTCCACTCGAGGATCACCATGGACGACTCGTGTGCGACGACGGCATCGAGCAGCCGCTCCGGCACGCTCCCGACAAGCAGCGTGGCCGGCCGGCCGGCCGTCGGCGAGTACCGCTCACTGAACTGCTCGGCCCACAGTCCGGGGTCGTCCCAGCCGTTCCAGAACATCGGCGCGTTGGAGCGGTCGAAGACATGAACGGTGTCGACGGCAACGCCGGCGGCGGCGAAGCGATCGACCATGGCAGTGACCGCCGGGCTCGGAGGGCTCTCACCCTCGACCGGCACCAGGACCCGACGGATCTCCTCGATGGGTGTCCCATCGCGTGGGGGCACGACGACGACGGGGATCGAGCAGGTCGTCATCGCGCTGAGAGCCACATGCCCGGCGGGGACCGGACCGCCGGGCAGCGTCCGGACTCCGAGGACGAGCGCCGGAATCCGTGGATCGCCCTCGACGTGGTCGAGCACGGCATCCGGTGCGTCGCCGTCGAGTAGCCGGACCAATGGACCGTGGAGTTCCCGGCACAGCGGATCGGTGGTCACGACTTCGGTGGTGGCGCCCAGGATAGGGGCCAGGAGTTCGGCCACCGAGATCACCGTGCCGGCGACGGGGCTGGCGTCGATGGCAGCGACGACCCGGCGACCCTCCGGCGTGGTGGGTGGTGCGATCATCTGCGTCTCCATTCTCGCCCGTTCCAGTCGAATCGTGCAGTCGGGGTGAGCACCGTGGGAGGATCTCCGCCCACCACGGCGATCGGCTCGGACGCGTGCAACCAGGCCCGATCGCCGTCGACCTCCACCTGAACGTCGACGCCTGCATAGACGAACCCGGCGACGACCCTGCCCCATCCCGCGGGGATCGACGGACACAGGCCCAGGCCGTCGCTGGTGAGCCGGACACCGACGAATCCGTGGAGGAATGCCTGCCAGGCGCCGCCAATCGTGGCGTAGTGGAGGCCACCGGCGCCGGTCCCGGTGAGGTCGTCGAGATCCATGGCGAGCGCCAGATCGAACCAGTGTCGGGCGGCGTCGGGACGGCCCGCCCGGGCCAGGAGCTCGGCGTGGGACGCCGGTGAGAGAGAGCTACCGTGCGTCGTCCTCGGGAGGTAGTGATCGAGATCGGCCGACAGCGAGCCGGCCGGTAGATCGGCGGGAATCATGGCATGCAGCATGAGTACGTCGGCTTGCTTGATGAGTTGGGACCCGGCGACCTGGGTCCGACCCAGAAGGAGGTCGGCCGGATACGGCGGCGGGGCGACCGACTCGGCCAGCACCGGCTGGAGCTGGTCGTATCCGGCGAACTGCTCGTGCCGGCGAGTCGTCGGGTCGTATCCGGTGGCCAGACGCTCGGCCACCTCCCTCCAGGCGACAGCCTCGCGATCGGTCCCGACCCGCCATCCCCGCGTCACGATCTCGGCCGCCCGTCGTAGTGTCCACGCGGCCATGGCATTAGTGAACGCGTTGTCGTCGACGTCCTCGTGGTACTCGTCGGGCCCGATGACTCCGCGTAGGTGGACCGAGCCGTCCGGGTCCCGCGTCGCCCGGGACGCCCAGAATCGAGCCACCTCGGCTGTCAGCTCGGCGCCGCCGGCGGTCAGGACCTCGTCCGACCGAGTCCAGCGCCGGTACTGTTCGATGGCCCAGCAGATGTCGGCGCCGATGTGCAGCTCGAGCTCCCCGGTGCGGATCGGCACGGTCTCGCCGTCTGGCCGGCGGCCCTCGGTCGGGGTCACCTCGGATCCCGAGGCGGCGCTCTCCCACGGAAAACGGGCGCCGGCGAACCCTGACGCCTCAGCGTTGTGGCGGGCGGTGTCGAGGCGGCGCAGGCGGTACTCGACCATGGCCCGGGCGGCGGTCGGCGCAACCGACGCAACCGCGGGCAGCACGAACACGTCGGTGTCCCAGAACACGTGACCCCGGTAGCCCGGACCGGTCAACCCCCGTGCACCGAGGGCCAGCTCATCGTCGTGGTCGAGCAGGCACAGCAGGCGGAACAGTGCGAAACGAACTCGCGCCTCCGCCCGTCTGTCGCCCGAGATCTCCACCGGGCGCCGGCTCCACCGGTCACTCCATCTCCGGCGTTGAGATCCGCCGAGATCAGTCGCCGACCGCGATCGAAGCCCGGCCAGCCGGGCGTCGGCGGCTCGCCGCGCAGCGCGGAAATCGGAGCCTGCCGCCCCAGCCATGACCACCGTCTTCTCGTCACCGTCCACCTGCTCGGCGACAACGATCACGCCGTGGCGCCCGTCGCCGGACAGGATCGCCAGGGCCGCCTCGGGGCGATCGGATTGCACGCGGCCATCGGAGGGTCCCCACCAATACTGCACGCCCGGATGGCCCGCAGCAGCCGCCCGGACCGTCGTCACCGGTCCTCGCGAACGCTCGAGTCGGTGGCGCACCTCGCCGGTTCCGACATCCAGCTCCCAGCTCAACCCCTTCCCGGACAGGCCGACGGGGAACCACGGTGAACCCCACAGCAGGCGTGCCTCCGGCTCTTCCCCGTAAACCCCGGCGACGGCGACCACCTGATCGCTCGGTTCGGATGCGCACTCCGAGTACGTCCTCGAGCCGACGCATCCATCGCCGATCGCCAGCCGGGCAGCGTCGACCGACGCACGGCGAGCGTCGTCGTCGAAGGCCAAGAGGCCGCCGGACTGCTCCGCGGCCGTTGGCCTCGCTGCTGAGGGCAGTGAACGGGTGCCTGTCCCCACCCGATCAACACTGGTGGCCGGCGGTCGGGCCATGGAGAGCCGAAGGTCCCTTCCTCGCCCTATCGTGCGGGTCAACGGTAAGGGCGAAGGAGATCTGATGTCGACACCGTGGACTCTTGCGTCGGAATCGCCGCGGATTGGTGGCACCGGCACGCTGGCTCTGGTCGAGGGGTCGACGTTCGTCGTGAGCGCACCCGGAGGTGACATCCACCCCGATCAGCCCCAGGGGTTGTTCGTGCGGGACACCCGGGTGCTCTCCACCTTCCGCGTCATGGTCGACGGCACCCCCCTGGAGCCGGTCTCGGCGGTGGTGCGCGGGCCGTTCTCGATGACCGTCGTGACGCGCGCCCATCACCCTCACCAGGCGGATCCGCTGGTCACCGTGCTGCGCCACCGCCACGTCGGACGCGGGCTCCACGAGGACCTCGAGCTGCGAAATCACACGATCGAAAAGGTCGATCTGGTGCTGGCGATGACCGTCGATGCCGATTTCGCGTCGCTGTTCGACGTGAAGGCGGCTGCCCAGGATCCGGACCGGCAGGGCCTGGTGCGGGCCACCGGCGTCGGCTTCGACCTGCTCGATCCAGCCGGCGTCGGCACACGGGCCACCCACGTTCGCCTGGATCCGGCGCCGACCCGGATCGAGGGGTGGACCGCCGAGTGGGAGATCAGCCTGGCGCCCGGCGAGCACCAGCGCGTCTGCGTCGAGATGGCCGTGTCGATCGGCGGCGACCTGCTCGAACCGACCTGGCGCTGCGATGCACCCCCCACCGAGAGCCTCCCGGTCACCCGGCTGTCGAGGTGGCACTCGTCGATCGCCCGGTTCGCCTGCAGCGACGGCCGGCTGGAACGGGCCAGCGAGCAAGCCCTCACCGATCTCGGTGTTCTCCGGATCTTCGACCCCGAGCACGCCGACCGGGTCGTCGTCGCGGCCGGGGCGCCATGGTTCATGGCGCTGTTCGGCCGGGATTCGATCATCACCGCCTGGATGGCGCTGATCGCCGACCATCAGCTGGCCCGCGGTGTGCTGCTGGCGCTGGCCGACGGCCAGGGCCGGCAGGAGGTCGAGGCGACCGAAGAGCAGCCGGGCCGGATCCTCCACGAGGTCCGCTACGACATCCGCAGCACCGGACTCCTCGACGGGTCCAACGTCTACTACGGCACGGTGGACGCCACACCGTTGTTCGTCATGCTGGCCGCCGAGTACCTCCGCTGGACCGGCGACAGAGCCCTCATCGATCAACTTCTCCCCTCCATCGATCGCGCCCTCGAGTGGATGGCCACCTATGGCGACCGCCAGGGTGACGGATTCATCTCTTATCTCCGGACCAGGGAACACGGGCTGGCCAACCAGGGGTGGAAGGACTCGTGGGATGGGATCCGGTACGGGACCGGCCGGGTCGCCGCCGCTCCCCTGGCCCTGGCCGAGGTGCAGGCCTACGCGTACGCCGCCTACGAGTCGAGGGCCTATCTGGCCGACGTGGTGGGCGACTCGGTCACCGGCGATACGTACCGGGTCAAGGCCGCCGATCTCCAACGGCGTTTCGACGAGCGGTTCTGGCTCGACGAGCGCGCCACGTACGCGGTCGCTCTCGACGGCGAAGGCCGGCCGGTCGATTCCAGTACCTCCAATGTCGGTCATTGCCTGTGGACCGGAATCGTCCCCCCCGGGCGGTCGGCCCAGTTGGCTGCCGAGCTGGGGTCACCGGACTTGTTTTCCGGGTACGGACTGCGCACGTTGTCAGCTGCCAACCCGGGGTTCAACCCGCTGTCCTATCACTGCGGGTCGGTGTGGCCCCATGACACGGCCATCGCCATCGCCGGGTTGTATCGATACGGTCACCATGACGTGGCGGCCAAGCTCACCAGCGGCTTGCTCGACGCCGCCGTCGCCCAGGGCGGGCGCCTTCCCGAGCTCTTCGGGGGCTTCGCCCGTCAGGAGCTCCCGTCGCCGGTTCCCTATCCGGCGTCGTGTTCACCGCAGGCGTGGGCGGCCGCTGCCCCGCTGTTGATCGTCCGCTCCCTCCTCGGTCTCGAACCGGACCTGCCGGCGGGCACGATCAGATTGCGAGCCGACCGGGCCGGGCGGCCCGAGCTGTTGCGTGCGATCGGCGTACCGCTTGGAAGCCGCCGGCTGGAGGTCGTGGCCGACCGTACCGGCGTCCACGTGCTCGGGGACATGGCCGGCCTGTCGGCGATCGTTTCCTGACCTCGAGCGACGAGGTCTCAGATGGCGCCACCGGTGAGGTTGACCGACCGGTACGCGGCGGTCCGGCGTTCCCGGAGTGGCCGGCCGGCCACGAGGGCCTGGTACAGCTCTTCGTGCGCCCTCGCCATGCGGTGCATCGAGAAGACGGTCTCCACCCGCCGGCGGCACCTCGCACGGTCGATGCAGGCCACCGCGTTGACCCGTTCGGCCAGCTCCGGGACCGTTGCCGCCAGGTAGCCGGTCCCGCCGTGTTCGACGATCTCGGGGGCAGCCCCCCTCGGGGTGGCGACGACCGGGGTGCCACATGCCATCGCCTCCACCATGGTCAGGCCGAACGGCTCAGGCCATTGGATGGGGTTGATGAGGGCCAGGGCCGTGGAGAGGAGCTCGACCTTGCCGATGTGGTCCACCTCTCCGACGTATTCGACGTCACCACCCAGCAGCGGTTTGATGACGTCCCGGAAGTAGCGGTACTCGTTCGGTTCGCGCATCTTGGCGGCGATGCGCAGCGGCATCCCGACCCGACGGGCGACCGCGATGGCCACATCGATGCCCTTGTCGGAGCTCATGCGCCCGACGAACACCAGGCCATCGCCAGGCCGAGGCTCGAAGCGGTAGCGGTTCTCGTCGATCCCATGGTGGATCACCCTGGCGATGGGAATCGACACCGGGGCCGTCGAAGCCTGGTGGTGGGAGATAGCGACGAGGGGAACCCGATGAACCGTTCGCTGATAGAGGTCGACGAGATCCTCGTTGAAGGGCCCGTGGTTGGTCGTCACGACCGGGATGCCATGGTGGAGCTGGGACACGAACAGACCGACGAGCGTGTGGTCGTGCACGAGGTCGCAGTCCTCGAACAGGTCGTAGGCGGCCGCCACATGGCGCAACTCCAGGACCCCCGCCCCCATTCGGTCCGGATCGCCGTGCGTGAAGAGCGAGGCCTTGGGCACCTCACACGTCGACTCTCCGACGGTGAAGAGGGTCACGTCGTGCCCGAGCTGCTGGAGACCCCGAGCAAGCACGTCGAGGATCAGCTCGGTGCCGCCATAGCTGGCCGGCGGCACAGCGACCCACGGCGGGGCGATCACGCCGATTCGCAGCGCTCTGGTGGTGTCTGGACGGGGTGCGGTGATGGTGGTCATCTCGTCACCTGACCGTCAGCCTCCCGGCTCGGACGGCTTTCTCGTAGGGTCAAAGGTCGGTCCCCCCACCGACCGGCCCGATCGCTGGAACGGTGGTTGGACAGACCGACCACCACGTCGAAACGCAGACCGCACCGGCCACACGAGCTGCCTACCCCGGTCCCCAGGGGACGCTCAGCGACCGAGCTGCCACAAGAGGGACAGAACCGGATGGCCGGGGGACCGGTGGTCGCCGGCCGGACGGCCGAGCCCCCGAACCGGGCCAGGGCCGGGATGGCCAGCGTGAACGCGGCGACCAGCACCGCCTCGATCCCGATCAGGCGGGCCATCCACTCCGCGTCCACCTCCCCCCAGATGGCGACGAGGATGGTGGTGGCCAGCGTCGCGATCAGGGCGTCGGTGATGCGCTCGAGAACGGAGAACCGGTTCGGGAGCCCGATCATGGCGAGTGAGCCGGCCAGGGTCGCCGCACCCGCCACCACGAGGAGCGATCCGGCCAGCTTGTACCAGAACTGCCCATCGGGCTCGAACCACAGCAGGACGAGAAACAGGGTGAATCCGGCGGCGCCGGCAACGGCGCCGCCGGCCGGGGCCGGCCAGTGCACCCGGCGCCCGATGGCCGGCGCGTTGATCAGCGCGCTCAGCATGGCCGCCGACACGAGAAAGCTCGAGGCCAGGATCTTTCCCTGAGTGTCGCCGAAGTCGTCGACGAGCAGCGCCCAGATCCCGAGCAGGGCGTTGATGGCGATGGACACGAGGAAGAGATTCAGTAGGAGCTTGCGAGGGGACATGGCGACAACCTCCATCCACCCTGCCGTACCCGATGGTCTCTCAGATCATTCCTCCGCGAAAGGGTACGAGGTCACGACCAATGACCCTTCCGCTCACCGGGTGAATCGCTCAGATTGGGGTCGAGAGAAGGGATCGTCGTGACCTCGACCCGTCAAGCCCCTCTATCTGCCCACGACCGAACGCGGGCGCGTAGTCCCAGGCCGGCCGGTGGACGTCGGGCCGGCTACCTGCTCAGCATCGCGCTCAACGCGGTGTTCCTGTACATCGCCCACCACCTGCTGAGCTGGGAGTGGCCCGGCTTCGTCACCGACGCATGGGACGAGGTCCTGCCCGTCATGACCGTGTCGCTCGTCGTCACGATGGCCGTCACGTCCGTGTTCATCTGGTACGACCCGCCGTGGCTCAAGTCGACGGGAAACCTGATCACGACCGCGTTCGGGCTGGTCGTGGCGGTCCGGATGTGGCAGGTGTTCCCATTCGACTTCTCCGGCTATGAGGTCGATTGGTCCGGACTGGCCCGGTTCGTGGTCGGCGTGTCGATCGCCGGGATGATCATCGGACTGTTCGCCGAGACGGTCAAGCTGACAACCTGGCTGCTCCGGGAGCGGTGAACCGGCCCCAGACGGTGGCGAGGCCGAGAACGCTACGGGCCAAAAAGGTCCAGTGTGATAGCGTCGACCCGACCGCTGTCGTCGACGAAGAAGTCGATCGTCCACCATTCGATGCAACTGGTGGCATCGGTCGGTTGCAGGCTCACCCGACGGTGGCTCCCGAGTCCGTCGGGGGCCGTCACGGCCGGCGCTGCGCAAAGGGGATGGGGCCCGATCAAGATGTCGTAGGCGCCGTCGGGGAGATCGAGCACCGAGAAGGGGCCGGCGAATCCCTGATACTCCTCGGCGTCGATCGTCCAGGCTGCTCGCCGCTTCAGTTCGCCGCCGGGGACGGTGCGGTCGATGACCGCTCCGAGCCCGAGCCCGACCTCATCGGCGACGGGCAGCTCGTCGAAGCCGGTCCCGGTGGTGGCGAACCGCCAGAAGGCCTCGACCATGGACACGTCGTCGGCGGTCACCGTCACGTCGGGTCCCCCGCCGTCGGCGAGGAGACGCACACCGTCGAACGTCCCGGGCAGCACGATTGGTGACGGCGTCCAGCGCACTCCCCGTGCCTCGTCGAACACGTAGTCGAGTCCGTCGGGGTTCGGTACGACCACCCACGCCCACCCACACTGCGGTGGGAACGACTCCAACAGAGTCGAACAGAGGCGGGTACCGGTCTCGTCGGTGACCAGGAATCCTCGAACCGCAGCGTGGCGCGGCCCCTCACCGTCGAACAGCCTCTCGACGTCGATCACCGGGCGGGGCGGTTCGGTGGTCGCGGTGGTCGTGGTGGTCGTGTCCGGCGCAGTCGCAGTGCCGGTCGTCGGCGGATCCCCGGTGGTCACCGGCGGCCAGGGTGCGCCGTCGACCCGCACGACGTATTCGACCACCCGCTCGGGGATGACCGGATCGTCGAACGGCCGCACGTACTCCAGCCGGAGGATGCCCGCCCCCTCACCGGTCGCCTCGTACTCGAAGGTCTGGATCCCGGCGGCGCCGACCACGCCGCCATCGGGCTCCTCATAGGCCTCGCTCACCAGGTCGACCACCCGGTCGATCTCGCCGGGAACGGTCACCCAGGTGAATCCGGTCGTCCGGTTGGCCACCAGCCGGAGTTCGAACCGCTCACCTGAATCGATGGTGATCTCGGCGCCGGTGTCGGTGTCGGTGTAGCTGGCCACCGGGTCGGACCCACAGGAAAGCACCACGAGGGCGACCAGACCGACGAGGCACCGCCGTGCTGCTCGTGTGCTCATGCTCGCAGCGTGACTCGGACACCGGGCATCCGGTAGGTGCAAAAGGCCGTTCTCACCGACCGCCCGTGTGCTACGGGGGGTGCAACGTGCCGAGCATGCCGGCAGCCGCTCCGGACAGTCCGGCGGTGACCCCGAAACCGGCGACATCGTAGGGATTCAGATCGGCCGATTGGAGCACCCCGAGGACGGCGATCGACAGGACGAACAAGACGCCGGCGGCCGCTCCCGAGCACCAGGATCCACCGAACCATCGCGCCGTGATGAAGGCCGACACCGCCGGGCCGAGGAGGAGCCCGGCGAAGAATCCGCCCTCGGCGATCCGCTCGACGAACGGGATGAACAGGAGCCACCACACGAACCCGCTCAGCATCGCCGCCGGAAGTATCAGACCGGCGCCGAGCACGACCGTTCCGGGACGGCAGCTCGAGCGCGTCATCCGGCCACCGCCGGAGCGCGCAGCGACCGGCGGCGATGCAGCTTGTCGGCTTCGGTCACCCAGATGATCGAGGTGGAGAGCGCCGCCGCGATCAGCCAGTCCTCCCACGGCAGCGGGGCTGTTCCCATCGCCTCGTTGAGGACGGGCACGTAGACAACGGCGACCTGCAACGGCACGGAGACCCCGACCGCGACCCACAACCAGGGGTTTGAACCGTGGCCGGCGAAGATGCTTCGGGTGGACGACCGAGAGCAGAAGCAGTGGACCAGCTGGGCGAACACCAGCACCGTGAACGCCCCGGTTCTGGCGGTCGTCACGTCCCCGTCTCCGTCGATCAGGCCACCGGCGAGACGGAGATCGAGCATGAACAGGGTCACGACGGCCATCGTGGAGCCGACGATGCCCACCGACCACCACATATCGCGATCCAGCACGGGCTCGTCCCGCCGGCGGGGCGGTCGCTCCATGAGCCAGGGTTCGGCGGGATCGACCCCGAGGGCCAGGCCCGGCAGACCGTCGGTCAGGAGGTTGATCCACAGAATCTGGGTGGCTAGGAGCGGGGCGATGACGCCGCTGTCGGTCGTGTCGGTCAGTCCGAGCACGCCGGCCAGCAGCACGCCGAACAAGACGGTGAGGACCTCGCCGACGTTGGACGACATCATGTAGCGCAGGAAGCTCTGGATGTTGTGGAAGATTCCCCGACCTTCCCGGATGGCGGACACGATGGTGGCGAAGTTGTCGTCGGTGAGGATCATGTCCGACGCCTCGCGGGCTACCTCGGTCCCGCCCTTCCCCATCGCCACCCCGATGTCGGCGGCCTTCAGGCTCGGCGCATCGTTGACTCCGTCTCCGGTCATTGCGGTGATGTTTCCGTTGGACTGGAATGCATGGACGATCCGCAGCTTGTGCTCCGGGGTGACCCGGGCGAAGACCGTTGTCTCGGGCACGAGATGAGCCAGGTGAGCGTCATCCCATTCGGCCATCTCGGCGCCGGTCACCGCCCGGTCTCCCAGTTGGAAGATCCCGAGCTCGAGGGCGATCTGGACGGCGGTCCGCGGGTGGTCGCCGGTGACCATGACGACGTCGACGCCGGCGGAGCGGGCCTCTTCCACGGCGGCCTTGGCCTCGGGTCGGGGCGGATCGACCATGCCGAGCACGCCGAGGAACACGAGGTCTTGTTCGTGTTCTTCGGTGAGCGCACCGGCGACGGCGGCGTCGACCTCTGGCGTCTCGAGCTTACGGTAGGCGACGGCGAGTGTGCGTAAGGCCTGGTCGGCGAGACTGTCGACCCGGTCGAGCCACCACGTGCGCCGATCGTCGGCCAGTCTGCGTTCGGCGCCCCCGGCGAGTTCGGCGCTGCTCCGGTCCAGCAACATGTCCGGAGCGCCCTTGACCATCAGTAGGCATCCGCCGTCAGAAGACGCCGTCTCGACGGCGGTACTCATCCGCCGTCGCGCCGAGGTGAAGCCGAGCTCTCCGAGCCGGGTAGTCGTCGAGCGGAGGCCGGCGACGTCGAGCCCGATCTTGCGGGCGGCGACAACGATGGCTGCCTCGGTCGGATCCCCGTTGGCCACCCAGTCCTGACCGTCCAGGCTCACGTCGGCATCCGACGCGAGAACACCGATGGTCAACGCCCGCTCGAGCTCGATGGCGACGCGGTCGAGATAGCGACCCCCGTCGATCTCAACCTCCCCACCGGGGTCGTATCCGTGACCAAAGAACTCCACCTCGCCCGACCCGAACACTGCCAGGCGCACCATCATCTCGTTCCCGGTCAGCGTGCCCGTCTTGTCGCTGCAGACCACCGTCGAGGATCCGAGCGTTTCCACCGAGGCCAGCCGTTTGATCAAGGCGTGCCTCCCGGCCATCCGTTGCACGCCGAGCGCAAGGACGAGGGTCAGCACCGCCGGCAGCCCCTCCGGAATGGCAGCGACCCCGAGCGAGACGCCGATCAGCAACGCATCGGCGGCATCGGATGGCGAGTCGGCCCCGCCGGTGACCAGGAGGAGGACCACCACGATCACCGCGATCGCCACCACCGAGACACCGAGTAGCTTGCTGACCCGGCTGATCTCACGTTGGAGCGGGGTGTCCTCGGTTTCGGTGGCTTCGAGCAGTTCGGCGATTCGCCCGACCTGGGTCCGCATGCCGGTGCTGGTCACCACCGCTCGTCCCCGACCAGCCGCCACTGCAGTGCCGCTGAACACACGGTGGCGTTCGTCGACTCCGACCGGATCGTCGATGCCGGTCGCGTCGATCGGGTCCTTTGCGACTGGCTGGCTCTCACCGGTGAGCGCTGCTTCCTGCACGAACAAGCCGGCACCTTCGATCAGGGTGGCGTCGGCGGCGATCGCATCACCCTCCCGGAGAACCAGCACATCCCCGGGAACGACCAGCCGGGCCTCGATCTCGGTTTCGCGGCCGCTCCGCACCACCACTGCCAGTGGAGCGGTGAGGCGCTTCAGGGCGGCGACGGATTGCTCGGCCTTGGCTTCCTGGGCATAGCCGAATGCTGCGTTGAGCAGCACGATCACCGTGATGGCGGCGACGTCGAACGGGAACCCGTCGAAGTCTTCGAATGCCCACACGACCAAGCTGACGGCGATGGCGGCGAAGAGGAGGTAGACGAGGGGATCGGCGAACTGGCGCACCGCCCGCGACCACCAGGGCTCGGGTGGGGACTCGGCCAACTCGTTGTGGCCGTGCTCCTCCAGCAGCCGGGTCGCCTCGGCCTCGGTCAAGCCGTGGGGTTCGCCCAGCGAGCTCTCAGC
>JBFGLT010000022.1:0-26499 GCA_041576015.1 Acidimicrobiales bacterium | reverse complement strand
GCAGCTAGCCACGCCAGGATCGGCGGTCCGGCGCTCTGCCGGACCGCAATGCCGGCGGCCGGGCATGCGAGAATGAGGCTGCCATGCCGATCGCCCCACTGCCAGAGCACGCCTCGCTCGACCTGCTCGAATCGCAGGCGGTCCTCATTCGGGATCTGATTCGCAGCGGCGACGAAGGCGCCATCGGGATGGTGGACGAGTACCACCCCCGGATCGAGTGTGCGTCGCTCACCGAGCGCGATCGGGAGGCGTTCGAAACCGATGACGCCCGGTTGATCGTCGCCCGGATGTACGGCTTCGCCGGCTGGCCGCTGCTCGGCGAGCACCTGGAACTGGTCGCCGAGCACAGCTTCACACCGATCGCCGATCGGGACGTCGAGCTTTCCGAAGCTGATGCGTTCATCGTGGCCGCCTGCCTCGACTACGCCCGGGCCGGCCCGAACCCTGACGAACGGCTGGCCGCCGCTCACGCCATGCTCGTCGACCACCCGCCGCTCGCAACCCGTTCGATCGCCGCCCTTGCGACCGTCGGCGACCACGTTGGCCTGGCCGCCGCCCTCGACGGCGACCCGACACTGGTCGACAAGCCCTGCGGGCCGAACCGCTGGCCGCTCCTGTTGTACGCCACCTACTCGCGTGTCGGAGGCTACAACCCGGCGTGGTCGGCCACCGAGACAGTTCGCCTGCTACTCGAGCGGGGTGCCGACCCGAACCCCGGCTTCCTCTGGCATGGACTCGTGCCACCGTTTACTGCGCTCACCGGCGCGTTCGGCGGTGGCGAGCGACATCAGCCCTGGCATCCCGACCGACTGGAGCTCGCCCATCTTCTGCTCGAGGCGGGTGCCGACCCCAACGATGGCCAGGCGCTCTACAACAACGGCATCGGCGGACAGAACCACGACGATCCCGCCCACCTCCAACTGCTGGTCGAGTTCGGATTGGGCACGCCGCAGGACGGACCCTGGTATCGACGGTTCGGCGACCGGCTCCGAGATCCCGCCGAACTGCTCTACGACGAGCTCGAAGCGGCGGCCAAACGCAACCGCCCCACGATCCTTCGCTACCTCATCGGCCTCGGCCTCGATCTGAACCGGCCGGTCGGTCGCTCCCAGCTACCGCCGGCGCGGATCGCAGCCGCCCAGGACCACGCAGGGATCCTCGACATCCTGGCCGAACACGGCGTCGACACCCGCCTCTCCCCCACCGATCTGGCTCTGCGTTACAGCCGGAGCAACGACGTCGCCGGCCTCGAATCACTCCTGGCCGGGCACCCCGACCTCCTCTCGTCGCTGCACCGGACGCATCCGCACCTGTGCGCCAACGTTGGCGCCGAGCACGCGGCGATGCTGACGACGCTCGTTCGGCTGGGGTTCGACATCAACGACCGCAGCACGACCAAGACACCGCTTCATCACGCCGCCGAAGCAGGTGACACGCCTCGTGCTCGCCTGCTCGTCGACCACGGCGCCGACCCGAACCTCACCGACACCTATCACGGCGCAACCCCGTGGGGATGGGCCGACCACAACAGGCACTCCGACACCGCCGCCTACCTCCACCCGCTCACCCACCACGACGCCCTTCTCCCCGAGTTCACCATCCGGACCGACACACACGAGCGGGCGCTCGCCTCGCCGGCGCTGATCGAGGAACTGTTCGATCGCATCCACGCCGCCGGGCGGCCACGGCTGGTGACGCTGCGCCACGCCGAGGTGTCGCTGACGATCGGAGTCGGCCACCCCGGCGCATCGGTTGCGCTGTACCTCGATGCCGGCGGAGTTCCCTGGCATGCGACGACCAGTGAGCCGCCGGAGGCGACCGGCATCCAGTGGGCGGGGGCCACCGGACCGACTCGGTTCAACATCGGCGCCTACCTCACCCCGCCGGTCGCCCGGGCGGTGGCTTCCCAGTTCGTGCACGATCCGACCGAACGACCCGACTCGGTGACCTGGAGCCCCGAGGGCCCGCCCGCCTGACACCATGCAGAGCTGATCGCCGCCGTCGCGCAGGCACCGCCCTAGGGCTCTTGCCCGGCAGCCGGTGTTGCTCGATGGTGGAGATGAAGAGCACGTCGGCCGTTCGGCCGCCAGGAAGACCCGGTTGACGGCCGCAGCGCGCTCGTCCGGGTCGACTGTGGACCACTCGGCCCGGAATGCGGCCGCCTCCGCACGCATGTCGGCCACCGCCTTCTGCCGGCGGGCGTCGAGCCCGGCCACCAAGCTCGCCGGTTCGGTGGGCAGACCGGCGGCCTCGGCCAGGTCAGAGAAGGTGTCGATGCCTCGTGCCAGGATGGCCGCTCGGGTGGCGGGGTCAGCCGCCGCCTCCTGCGCCGCCATGTCGTTGGCGGCGTCGATGATGTCTGAGTGGATGGCCACGATTGCGTCGCACATCGATCCCACCCGGTCGGCTTCCGGCGCCTCGTCAAATCCGGACGAGCACGCCGCGAGCGCCATGGCGGGGATCGCTACTGCGCAGAATGTGCGGTGGAGCCGGCCGGTTCGCATGTCGCCCGCCGGCCGGGCGCCGGTCAGCCGCCGCCGGTTTCGATCGACTCGCTGCCCCCGGCGTGCTTGACCTTGATACTGCGCGGCTTGGTCTTCTCCGAAACGGGGATGCTCACCGTCAGCACGCCGTGGTCGAGATCGGCGTTGATCTTGGAGGTGTCGAGGGTGTCGCTGAGGGTGATGCGCCGGACGAACGAACCCTGCGGGCGCTCCTGAGAGAGCACGGTCTGGCCCTCGCTGTCCCAGCTCCGCTCGGCGGTGACGGTGAGCTCGTTGCCCTCGACGGTCACCGACACGTTGTCGCCCGTCACGCCGGGGACGTCAAAGTAGATGTAGACGGTGTCCTTGTGCTTGACCGCGTCGAAGGCCATGACGCCCCGGCTCTCGCGACCCGGCCGCGCCATCTCCCGGCTCAATCGGTCAATGTCACCAAAGGGGTCGAACCGAAGCATTGCTGTGTTCCTTTCGTCGCGAACGCATGCGGGGCCGACCAAGGAGGAAGGCAACCGTTCACTTCCCGACCATAGTCACGCGCTCCTGTCATGAATCAAATACGATCCGTACGGGTTTGACCCCATGACCAGGGAGGTGTGAAATCTCCTTGAACGAAAGAGGTTGTGAACTATGTTGCCGTACGTCATCGCCGCCGTGGCCATCATCGTGGTGGCCATCGGTGCCGTCGTAGCCGTGCGCCGGTCACGACG
This sequence comes from Acidimicrobiales bacterium, assembly GCA_041576015.1. Classification (GTDB taxonomy): domain Bacteria; phylum Actinomycetota; class Acidimicrobiia; order Acidimicrobiales; family SZUA-35; genus JABDIY01. Next base: position 23,291 of record JBFGLT010000022.1, on the reverse strand, counting down.
CAAGGGCTCGGTGCTGGTCACCAATGCGCCCAAGGAACCAGGGAGCCAGCTGTGAAAGGTCTGATGCGCGCCAGCGACGTGATGGGCCTGCCGGTCGTGTCGATATCCAGCGGCGAAGATATCGCCGAGATCCGCGACGTCGTCTACGACGGTTCCCGCACCAACCTCATCGGGTTCACGCTCAACAAGCGAGGGTTCCTGGCCGGCCGGATGTCCGAGGTCCTCGAGATCGGCGACTGCGCCGCTATCGGCCGGGATGCGGTGATGGTGGCCAGCGATGAGTCGCTTGCCGCCGACACCGAGGCCGTCACGACCGTCGCCCCGGCAGACAAGGCCACCGTCGCCAGCGGCCGGGTATTGAGCGCCAAGGGAACCGATCTCGGGGAGGTCATCGGCGTGATCATCGAGACCGACGGGATCCCCAGCGCCGTCGGCTACGAGATCAAACCGCCAGACGGCAAGGAGTCGCTGTTCATCCCTATCGCCGAGCAGATCACCGTCTCGAAAGAAAACCTGCTCGTGCCCGCCGAGCTAGACCAGTTCGTCGCCTACGACCTGGCCGGATTCGGCGCCGCCGTCGACCGCTACCGCGAGGGCCAGCTCCGAGGAGGCACGCAGTGAGCGTGACGTTCAAAGACACCAAGGGGCGCCGGGTGGTCGCGGTGAACACGGCCACCAAGATCGGAAAGGTCAAGGGTTTCGTCGTCGACCCGACCGCCTCCCGGGTGAGCGCCGTTCAGATCGGCGGCCGGGGCGGCAAGGCCGACGTGGTCGACTGGGAGCAGATCGACGCCTTCGGCGACGACGCGGTCATGGTCGTCGACGACCAGGCGCCCCACCGGCCCGATGATCGGCAGAAGAAGGCATTGGGGGGCGACCTCCAGCTGCTCGACCACCGCGTGCTCGACGACGCCGGTTTCGAGCACGGCAAGGTCACCGACGCCACGTTCGATCCCACCACAGGCCGTCTGACCGGAGTGCTCACCGCCGACGGCGTGATCGACGCCGACCGGCTGCTTTCGATCGGTTCGTACGCGCTGGTGATTCGGGCCGCCGACTAGGAGCCTCGTCCGCCGGACCTACTGCTCGACGATCCGCATCGCCGCTTCCTCGGCGGTCGAGCCGGCATCGGGATCCGCGATTCCCGTGTCGGCCACCAGCTGGGGCTCGTCGTCGACACCGTCGGTACCGGCCAGCGGTGGGGCCGGCTCGGTGGTGTCGGCGGGAGCGATGTCGGGGTTCTCGCGGGACACCCTCGTGCGCAGGTCGTCGGGGGTCTCGCTGCCGCCGTTCACCAGGGCAGGGTCCTCGACCGCCCACGAATGCTCGGGCGGGTAGTCCTCGTCGATCCCCGGCAGGCCCTCGCCATCGAACTGGTTGGCGTTGAGATTGCTCATGGTGGAGGTGTACCACCGGGCGCAGCACGGAAACGTCACGGGCCGTTGGGCCCTGTCCCGACAGTGGCCGGCCGCACGAGAATCGGCCCATGCTCGGTCGAGTGGTCCTGGTCGGTCTGGGCGGCGTGGTAGCAGGGGTGCCCCTGGCCGGCACGCGGTACCGACAGCACCTCGCCGAGGCCGAGGCTCGCCTGGCCACGGTCGAGCGCCGCACGATCGACACCGAGTACGGAGCGGTGGAGTACGCCGACGATGGCGCCGGTCCTCCGCTGCTGGTGAGCCATGGGATCTTCCACGGCTGCGACGGCGGACTGCTCTCCGTGCGCGATCTGACCGCTGACCGCCGAGTGATCGTCCCGTCCCGATTCGGATACCTCGGATCGACCAAGCCGGTCGACGCCACCGCCGCCCTGCAGGCCGACGCCTTCGTCGCCCTGCTCGACCACCTCGACGTGGCGTCGGTTGACGTCATCGCCATCTCGGCCGGCACGAGTGCCGCCGTCCAGCTCGCCCTCCGGCATCCCGAGCGGGTCGCCGATCTGGTGATCAGCTCAGGCAACTTCCCCGGCAGCACCACGGCCGAGGCGCCGCCCGGCTGGGCGAAGGTGTTCTATTCCGATCCGGCGATGTGGCTGCTCAAGGTGGCGGCTCGCCCGGCGTTCGCCCGCTTGATGGGCGTGCCGCCGGGATTCCCCCGCAACGACCACGACCGGCAGGCGATGGACGAGATGCTCGAGAGCATCTTCCCGGTCGGGCCCCGGGCCGCAGGAGCGGTGTTCGACGCCTACGTCTCCAATCCGGACGTCTCCGACTACCCGCTGGAGAACATCTCCGTGCCCACGCTGGTGGTCCACGCCGCCGACGACCCGCTAGCCACCTACTCCGCCGCCGTCGACGCCGCCGCCCGAATCCCCGGCGCCACCCTCGTCAGCCTCCGGTCGGGTGGCCACCTCCAACTCGGCCAGACCGAGCGGGTACGCACCGCCCTCGACGGCTTTCTCACCGGCGGCTGAATCGACCGGCCACCGCTGAGCTCAGGTGTTGATCTCGAAAGTGTCGAGGAACTCAGCGGCCACGCGGGCGACCGACTCGCCCTCGTTGACCTGACGGTTGAGATCGGTGATGCGGGACTGCGAGAGCGGCCGCAGGATGGCGTCGACGAGAGCGTCGAAGGCCTCCGGCGCCTGCTGGTACACCTCGTCGGGCAGGTTGAGCGACACGTTGTAGACGTAGAACACGCCGGGATCGACCACGAGGGTGAGGTCGAGGGCGTCGATGCGGCCGTCGGTGGTGAACACCTCGCCGAAGTCGCAGGCGCCGCTGGCCGTCGCCGGGTAGATGTCGGCTTCGTCGTCGACGATGCGTACCTGGCCGTCGGGGATCTCCAAGCCGGTCGCTTCCTCGAAGAGCACCAGCCCGTCGGCGCGTTCGGCGAACTCGGGTTCGATGCACACGATGGCGTTCTCGTCGTCTCGCAAGTACTCGGCCATGGCGTCGAGGTCGAACGCCTCGACCGAGTACCGGGTGGCCCGCACGTCCTCGGCGATGCTTGGGCCCACGGCGAAGCCGTACGTGTCGTTGAACGAGGACCGCCCGATCCACCGGATCCCGTTGGCGGCGTCGGCTTCCCGGACGTCGGCGGTGAGGTCCGCCCCGTCGTCGGCCGGGTCGTCCAGTCCGAGGTGCTCAACCCACCCGGTGCTGTTGTACTCCCAGTAGGCGTCGATCTGCCCCTCGAGCAGCGCTCGCCGGGTCGTGGCGGTGTCGCCCGTATCGGTGGCGTCGGTGACGTCGGCCCCTCGGGCGACCAGCGCCTGGATCAGGATCTCGCTCAGCACGTACTGCTCGGTGAAATTCTTGGAGCCAACCGTGAGGGCGATGCCCTCGAAGGCGTCCGGCTCGAGCTGACCGGCGCCCGTGTCGCTCCCGCACCCGGTGGCGATCAGTCCGGCGGCGAGCACCGCGGCGGCGCCCCGCCGCCGCACAGCATGGGCGGAGCGGCTCATTCCTCGGTCTCCACCGTCGCGACGGCCAGCGATCGAAGACCCTGCTCAGCGAGCACATCTGCGATGTCACCGGCCTCCATGGCGGCCACGATCTCCTCGTGGATCTCGATCGTCTCCAGCTCTTCGCCGAAGCCCTGCCGCATGCTGTAGATGGCCACGAGCAGCACCGCGGCGAAGAGGGCGCCGCTGGCGACCGCAGCCGACTGGAGCGCCTGCAGGCCACCGCCGATCAGGAGGATGGCGGCGATCGCCCCTTCCATGATCGCCCAGAACACCCGCTGGGGCACCGGCGATTCGAGCTTGCCGCCCGAGGTGAGGTGATCGACCACCAGCGAGCCCGAATCCGAGGAGGTCACAAAGAACGACACGACCAGGATGATCCCTACGAAGGAGGTCAACGTCGTGAGAGGGAAGGCTTCGAGAAGATCGAACAGTGCAGTTGCGACGTTCGTGTTCACTGCGGCGGCGACATCCCGGGTGCCGTCGAGCTGGGTCTTGAGGGCCGCTCCCCCGAAGGCCGACATCCACAGGAAGCTCAACAAGGTGGGCATCAGCACCACCCCGATGACGAACTCCCGGATCGTGCGACCCTTGGACACTCGGGCGATGAACATCCCGACGAACGGCGCCCACGAGATCCACCACCCCCAGTAGAACACCGTCCACCCGGATTGCCAGTTGCTCCCGCTGAGCGACTCGGTCCACAGGCTGAGGCTGGGCAGCGCCTGGAGGTAGCTGCCGCTGCTCTCGAGAAAGGTTCCGACGATGAACACCGTCGGCCCGACGATGAGGATGAACGCCAGGAACAGTGCCCCGAGGTTGAGGTTCACCTGGGAGAGCCTCTTGACCCCGCCGTCGAGACCGGCGACGACCGACAGCGTCGCCATGCCGGTGATCACCGTGATCAACACCACCTGAAACCCGACGTTGTCCGGTGAACTGAACAGGAAGTTCATTCCGGCCGACACCTGCTTGACCCCGAACCCGAGCGACGACGCCAGTCCGAACAAGGTGGCGATCACCGCCACCGTGTCGATCAAGTTGCCCCAGAACCCGTAGATCCGCTCACCGAGGATCGGGTAGAACACCGACCGCATGGTGAGGGGCAGCCCCCGGTTGAACGTGAAGAACGCCAGCGCCAGGCTCACCAGCGCATAGATCCCCCACGGGTGGAAACCCCAGTGGTAGAAGGTGGTCACCATCGCCGCCTCGGCTGCCTGAGAGGTCTCGGGCTGGGCGTCGAAGAAGGGGGCCGGCGTCTGGAAGTGGTAGATCGGCTCGGCCACGCTCCAGAACAGCAGACCGATCCCCATCCCCGCACTGATCAGCATGGCGTACCAGGCGAAGTCGGTGAACTCCGGCTTGGCGTCCGGTCCCCCGAGCCGGATCCGCCCGAACCGGCTGAACCCGAAGAACACGATGGCGATCAGGAAGATGTTGGCCGACAGGATGTAGAACCATCCGAAGTTGTCGCCGATGAACGACAGCGAGTCGGCGAACACCCGCTCGGCCTGCTCCTGGAACGCCAGCGTCAGGCCGAGGAAGACGATGAGGAATCCGGCCGAGGCGAAGGTCACGTGCGGGTGCAGGTCGAACCCCCACCTGACGATGTTGGTGTCGCCCGGCTCCCGGCGAGCGACGTCCTCGTAATAGTCGACATCGGGGTCGACCTGCAGGCCTTCGAAGCGATCCCGCTCCCGGATGGCCCTCGCCCGCTCCTCCCGTTCGCGTTCCTTGCGTTCCCGTCGGGCTCGCCATTCCTCGGTGCGGTCACTGGTGCGCTCGCTCATCGGTTCCCCCTCGTTGGTCACCGACCGGCGAGTCCCCGATCAGCAGACTGTGACCAGTGTCCCCCGGATTGGCCCCCGGGTCCACCGATCCCGCTCCTCTACCGTCAACGCTGCTCGATGCGCCTGCGGGGATCAGTCTGGCGGGTAGTGCTCAGCCCATTCGTGCTGTTCGGCCCACCGGCGCTCCTCCTGCCACAGACCCCAAACGTCGATCAGGGCAGCGGCCGCAAGACTCAGACATGTGATCGCTGCGATGACGAGCGCAAGGTCGGCGATGTCACCAGCACCGATCCGAAACGTCCTTGTGAGGTGCTCGAACGGCTGTCCGGCCACCGTCGCAGCGGCGAGCAATACCCCGACGACGGCGAGGAAAATGCCACATCTCATGACCCGCCTGGCTCGGAAGACGTGGCACTCCCTCGAACCGGCGGAGGCCATCGCCGCCCAGCCGGCCGCCATCAGCCAGGAGAGAAGCCCCAGCGCGACGACGACTGTTGCAAGCATCGGGATGAGCGTCGTGGGGTGGGTGAAGGCGTCAGCGACCTCAGCCATCAGCACAATCCCGACCGCCGCCGCCACAACCTTGACCCCACCGAGGAATCCGCGGTGCTGTCCGTCGCATTCTTCTCTGCGCGACCCGAGCACGATCCATCGCTCCTGCCTGGGTGTCTCGGTGCTCATCGGCCCTCCCTTCGGTCCCGGGCGGCGACCCAAGGTGGGAGTGCCTTCATCAGAACATCGATTCCAAGAGTTGGGAACTGTCAAAGGTCCCGAGTTCCGCTGATCGCGGGTTCGCCGGTTTCTGCGTTTTCGGCGTTTGGCGGCACCGGCCGCTGGTCAAGCCGCGGCGGCGGCTTCGGCCGGCAAGTGGGAGGTGGCGACGACGTCGGCGCCGGTGCCGAGCAGATCGTGCACGATCACCTGGCCCATCCGCACTGGCGCATCCACCCGCACGCCCCCCAGCGACCGCACCGCCTCCCGCACCTGATCCCGGGGGATGTCCGTGGTCGTCTTCACCGGCACTCTGTTCTCCCGACCGCCTCGTACGGCCACGGTGGTTGTGACCGACCGGCGAGGATCGGTGTGCTCCTGGACGGCGTAGCGGTCGCCCTTGCGGCACGACGAACCCCGCACCTCGATGATGTCACCGGCGGCGTCGGTGTCCACCTCCAGCCGGCAGCCCAACGGGCAGCCGATGCAGAGGTAGGTGAATGTCTCCCCGCCCTCGTGTTCAGTCACGGGGCACCACCTCCACCTGCAGGGCCCCACCGTAGAGGCCCTCCAGCACGCCGGCCCGGAGCTTGAGCGTCACCATCTCGGCCGGCACGACATACCGCAGCCGGCGCTCGTGCACCACCGCCCCCTCCGAGTCACGCAGGAGTAGCCAGCTCTTCTCCAGCGGGCGGCGGACCCGCAGGTAGACCGTGTGGGGTTTGTCGGTGGTGAGGGTGTGCGGTACGCAGTAGGCCACGTTGGGGCCCGGCTGGAGCCGGACGTTGTCGTGGGCCGGCCGCACTCCGGCTGCGTACCGGCCGGCGTGGGAGCCGGCCAGCTCGGCCTCGGCGCTCACGAAGTCGACCAAGTCGTGGATGTGGACCACGTTGCCGCAGGCGAAGACCCCGTCCCGGGACGTCTCCATCGTCGAGGACACCACCGGTCCCCTGGTCACCGGGTCGAGCCGGAGCCGCAGCTCCCGGGACAGCTCGTTCTCCGGGATCAGGCCAACCGAGACCAGCAGGGTGTCGCAGGGGACGGCCCAGGCCCGATCGAGGATCGGCTTCAGGCGGCCATCGACGGGGGCGACCGTGACCTTGTCGATCCGGTCCCGACCGTGGACCTCGACCACGGTGGTCGAGAGGTGGAGCGGAACATCGAAGTCGTGGAGGCACTGCACGACGTTGCGACTGAGACCGCTGACGTGGGGCATGAGCTCGAACACCCCGGCCACCTCCACCCCTTCCAGGGTGAGGCGGCGGGCCATGATCAGTCCGATGTCGCCAGAGCCGAGGATTACCACCCGCCGGCCGGGCAGCACCCCGTTGATGTTGACGAGCCGCTGGGCGGCGCCAGCGGTGAACACGCCGGCCGGCCGGCGACCGGGGATGCGGATGGCCGCCCGGGTGCGTTCCCTCGCTCCCATCGCCAGCACGGTGGCGCGGGTCTCGAGCACCCGGACGCCGAAGTCGGCCGAGAGAAGCTTGAGGTTGCGGTGCTCGTCGATGTCGAGCAGATAGGCGCTGGTGACGACGTCGACGCCGTCGTCGAGCGCCTCTTCGAGCACCCGCTGGGCGTACTCGGGCCCGGTCAGCTCCTCGCCGAAATGGTGGAGACCGAACCCTGCGTGGATGCACTGGAGCAGGATTCCGCCGGCGCGGTCCTCCCGGTCGACGACCAGCACCCGATCGGCCCCGGCCTCGCGAGCGGCCACCGCCGCCCCGAGACCGGCTGGGCCGCCCCCGGCGACGACGACGTCGTAGGAGTCGCGGAGGATCGTGGGAGTGTCGGTGATCATCGCCCCATCACCGGCTCATCGGCATCGGGCCGGTCGAGCACCAGCCACGAGCCCGGTCCCCGTTTGGTGATCGCCGCCAACGGGACGGCCAGGTCGCGGGACAACAGCTCGATGCACCGCCCGGCACAGAATCCACCCTGGCAGCGGCCCATGCCGGCCCGGGTGCGGAACTTGAGACCGTCGAGAGTGGTGGCGCCCCGTTCGATGGCGTCGCACACCTCGCCCTCGGTGACGAACTCGCAGCGGCACACGATCCGGCGATAGCGAGGGTCGGCGTCGGCGAGGTCCCGTTGGGCGTCGGTGGCCAGGGAGGCGAAGTGCACCGGCCGCTCGATGCGGTGGAGGTGATCGCGCGGGGTCAGCTCGAGACCGGCGCCGGCCAGGATGCCGGCCACGTGGGTGGCGATGGCCGGAGCGGCGGTCAGCCCGGGCGACTGGATGCCGGCGACGTTGACGAACCCCTTGGCCTGTGTAAGCCCGATCAGGAAGTCGTCACCGGCGATGGTGGCCCGGGTGCCGGCGAACTGAGCGATGATGTCCCGCTCCCGGAGGGCGGGCACCAGCCGGCGCGCCTCGTCGAACACCTTGGCTTCACCGGCGGTGGTGGTGGTGACGTCGTCGAGGTCGTCGACCGGCTCGGCGGTGGGGCCGACCATGATCGTGCCGTCGTAGGTCGGGATCACGAGGGTGCCCTTGCTGACCGGGGTCGGGCACGGGTAGATCACCTGTCGCACGAGATGACGGAGCCGCTTGTCGAGCAGGTACTCCTCGCCCTTGCGGCCCCGGATCTCGAAGCCGTCCAGCCCGGCCAGCCGGTGGACCACCGCCGCCCCGAGCCCGGCGGCGTTGATCACGAACCGGGTCGCCAGCGTGGTCGACGGCGTGGTGACGGTCCAGGTATCGCCGTCGGTGGACAGGGCGGTGACGGGGTGGAGGGGGCGGAAGTCGACATCGTTGGCGACTGCCGCCTCCACCAGCCCGAACACCGCCTCGTAGGGATTGACCACTGCCGTGTGGGGCGAGTGGACCCCGGAAATCACCCCGGTGGTGACGTTCGGTTCCGCCCGGATGATCCGCTCCCGGTCCCACACCTCGACGTCGGGGATGTCCTTCTCCTCGGCGTTCTCGATCAGCTCATCGAGGGCGGGCAGATCGGCCTCGGCCAGGGCCACGGTGAGCTCGCCGATACGAGCGAACCCGAAGCCGAGCTCGTCACACAGCGGGTCCCACATCTGGTTGCCGGTCCACTCCAGGCGGCCCTTCAGCGTCGTGAGATCCGTGTGGTGACCGCCGTGGATGATGCCGCTGTTGGCTTTGGAGACGCCGAAGCCGGCCTCGGCCTCGGCGTCGAGGAGCGTGATCGCGAGGTCGTACCGGCTCAGCTCGTGGGCGATGGCCGCCCCGACGATGCCGGCCCCGACCACCACGACGTCGTGCAACGAACCGGACATGACGGCTGGCCAACTCCCCTCCGATTGCTGGTCGGCCCCACGATGATCGATGGGCCGCTCGCTGGTTCACAGGGTCCGAGGTCACGAGCAGACGGGTGCCGGCATCGCTCGACCAGCGGTGGACTATTCACCGGAGGCGGCCGCCGGGATCAGCGGCCCAGGGGCCGAATGCAGCCACAGGCTCGACCATGGGGGCATGGTCACCACCTCGGCGACCGGCGCCGGAGATGCGAACGACTGCCACCGCCCAGGCGGGAGGTCGAATTGCTGCGCTGCGCTCGACACGTTGACGGCGACCAGGGCCCGGGCACCCCCGGCGTGGCGCCGGTGGATCAGCAGCAGTTCGGGCGCCGAGTCGACCACCGCCATCTCCGAGTCGGGGTGGAAGGCGGGCGACGATCCTCGCCAGCGCAGCATCTCGGCCAGCCGGTTCCAGGCGGCGTGCCGGCGGTCCGACCCGTCGGCCAGGCCCCGGCGCAGCTCGTCGAGTTCCAACCGGGCCCGATTCAGGTCCCGCCCGTGGCCGGTCCGGGCGAAGGTCTCCCGATCGTTGCCCGACGCGAAGAGCGAATGGGCATAGAGCAACGGGATCCCCCGCAAGGCGAGGGCGACTGCATGCGAGGCGACATGACGATCCAGTGCCTCGGCCTCGGTGACACCATGCCCGATCATCGAGAACCACGTACCGGTCAGCTCGTACGGTGCCTCGGATCCGTCCGGCAGGCGTCGCCGGTTGACCATCCCGCCGCTGCCCTCGCACGCCTGACAGAGTCGATCGAGATCGGGCCCGTCCAGAATCCCTTCGACCGGCCGGACACCGACCCCGTCGTGGGAGGCGAGGAAGTTGAGGAACGTGGTGTCGGCAACCTGATAGTCGAGATCTCGTGCCCACGCGCCCAGCGCCGCCGCCGATCCGCTGAGGAACGAGTGGAGCACCAGGGGCGGGAGCGAGAATTGATAGACCGCCTGCGCCTCGCGCGCACCGTTTCCCAGGTAGCTGACGTTCTCCGGATGGGGCACGTTGGTTTCGGTGACGAGAAGGATGCCCGGGTCGACCTCGTCCAGACAGGCCCGCAGGTAGCGGATGATCGCATGGGTCTCGGGACGGTGGATCGACGCCGTTCCCTCCTCCTTCCACAGGAACGCGATGGCGTCGAGCCGGATGGCTGACGCCCCTGCGACGGCGTAGGACAGGACGATCTCGACCGCTGCGAAGAGGACCTCGGGGTTGCGGTAATCGAGATCGACCTGGTCGGCGGAGAAGGTCGTCCACACCCAGCGTTCCTCGCCCCCGGCCCCGACGAACCGGGTGGCGAGTGGAGTGGAGCGGGGACGGACAGCCGCCGACAGATCGGCGGCCGGGTCGACCTCACGGAAGAAGTGTTCGAATCCGGGGTGGCGATCCAGGAACCACCGAAACCAGACCCCCTCGGCCGACGCGTGGTTCAAGACAGCGTCGGCCATGAGCTCGTTGGCCGCCGCCAGCTCCTCGACGTCGGACCAGGACCCGTAGGCGGGATGGACGGTCGAGAAGTCGGTGACGCTGAACCCCCGATCGCTCGACCAGGGGTGGAACGGGAGCACATGGACGCCGGACAGGACATCGCCGATCGGGTCGTCCATGGCCGCCGCCAGGGTGACCAGCGGAGCCTCCCCGGGTCGGGTGAACTGGTCGGGGTAGGCGATCAGCCAGGCCGTGCGCTCGCTCCACCGGCGAACCCGCCGGGGCCGGCTGGTGCGCTCGATCAGGGCGCCGACCCGTTCGTCGAGCAGGTCGGCGTCGGCCGACGGATACAGCGGATCGAGGAGGCGGCGGCGCTCCGACACTGGGCAGGACCGTAGCGCATGGTCCGAGGCGGGTGAATCCTTCACCCGCTCGAAGTGCCGAGACGAACGAGCGTGTGGTCAGATACGACGATGCGTCTCGACGCCCACGCCGCCTGGCGGGCTGTACTCGTTCACTCGGGGGATCCAGCGGTCGCCGATGCCGTCGCCGGTACCGAACCTCGACCCTCGGGCGGCAACATCAACGCCGCCGAGGTGATCGACCTTCTCGATGTCGCCCAGCGGCAGCAGCGGTCGGCCGGCGCCACCATCGCCGTCATCGACTTCACGGCCATCGAAGGCATGTCCGATCGCCACCGGCGGACGCTCGACCGGCTGATGGACCTCGTACCGCCGGACCGCCGGCTCGTCGCCGCCCATCATGTGGCCGGAATTCCCATCGACCGGCTCGAGTCGCTGCTGCCCGGCGCCCGCCAGCGACTGGCCGTTCTGGAGCCAGCCCTCGAGCGGGAGCCGGAAACGGCGCTGGCCGAGATTGCCGACCTGGCCGACCTGCGCCCGCTCGAGGCGGCGGGTGACGGGCGGCCGTTCCGGTGGGCCGTCCCCGTGGTGGCTGCGGTCCTGACCGTCGGCGCAGCGGCCGCCGCCGTCACCTGGCCGCCGGCGGTCACGGATGAGGAGACAGCCCCGGGGGCGACGGCGCCGAACCTCGCCACCACGACAACCACCGCCCCCGACCTGGCCCAGCTCGTCACCGACCCCGACCGCCAAATCCACCTGGAGATGACCCCCGACCACGAGGTCGTGAGGCGGCTGGCGACCGGCGAGGTCATCTGGACGGCGGGTCCGTTCCGGGACGCCGAGGTGATCAGTGTCGAACTCGACACTGTCGTGATCCTCAATGGGTCCCGCCGGCTCAAGCTGAGCCTGGTCGACGGCACGCTGCTCCCGCCGTAATCAGAACATCGCAGGCGAGGTTTCGTCCTCTTCGAAGAACCGTCGGCGTGACGTTTGACATGTCGAGCGGCGGCGCAATAGGGTGCCCCCCATCAGATGTCCGAAACGTTTCGGAGCTCGGGCCGCTTCATCGGGTCAGAGCACATCCAAGGGGAGAAACATGACTACATCCACACCACGCCGGCGTCTGTCCGGCCGTATGATCCTGGCGCTGGCGATGGCCTTCGGCCTGGTGGCTGCGGCCTGTGGGAGCGACGACACGGCCGAGCCAGCCGACACGACCGGTACGACGGCCGCCGAGGACACCACGACCACGGCCGGCGACGACGAGATGGCCGACGACAGCGCAGCCGACGACAGTGCCGACGAAATGGCCGACGGAGAGATGGCAGACCCGTCCGAGGCGAGGTTCGTGAGCACCCAGTTCAACATCGTCGAAGAGGCGGCGAAGTTCCGAGCAATCCTCGGAGGGGCCGGCATCGAGTTCACCGGCGCCGAGGAAGGCCCGACGGTCGATCAGATCCTGGCCGGCTCCGGAGCGATCGACGTGCTCGGTGCGCTCCACGGTACCTTCTCGTCACTCGCCCGCGAGGACGCACTCACCAACACGATCGACCTGCTCGACGACATCAGCGCCGACCGGGAGATCGCCCCGGCGTTCGTGCAGTCCGGACTGCTCGGCAGCGACGACTACCTGTACTACATCCCCTGGGCCCAGGCGACCTACATCATGGCCGCCAACACCGACGCCCTCGAATACCTGCCCGAGGGCGTCGATGTGAATGCCATCACCTGGGAGCAGCTGGCCGAGTGGTGTCAGAACATCCAGGACGGCGAGGGCACCCAGAAGTGCGGTCTCCCCAAGGCCGGGCTGTTCCACCGTTTCCTCGAGGGATACCTGTTCCCGTCGTTCACCGGCGGCATGGCCAGCGAGTTCCGTAGCGCCGCGGCGGTCGACATGATGGAATGGGCCCGCGACGTGCTGTGGCCCACGATGAATCCGGAGTCGATCAACTACGAGTTCATGCAGGAGCCGCTCCTGTCGGGTGAGGTCTGGGTGGCCTTCGACCACACCGCCCGCCTGATCGAGGCTTTCGACGCCGACCCCGAGGGGTTCATCGCCTTCCCGGCGCCTGCCGGACCGGCCGGTCGCGGCTTCATGCCGGTGATCGTCGGTCTGGGCATTCCGGCCGACGCCCCGAACCCCGACGCCGGCGCCGCGGTGATCGAGTACCTCACCCGACCCGAGGTCCAGGGTCAGGTCCTTGCCGATCTGGCCTTCTTCCCGGTGGTCGAGGGCGTCGACTTCAGCGGCCTGCCCGACGGGGTCCAGATCGAGGCCGAGGCGGTTGTGGCCCAGGCCACCGCTCCCGATGCGCTGCCGGCGCTGCTTCCTGTCGGGCTCGGCGAGCGAGGCGGGGAGATCAACCAGATCTTCCGGAACGCCTTCGACCGGATCGTCATCGAGGGTCAGGACCCCGCCACCGCGCTCGACGACGAGGGCAACAACCTCCAGACCCTCTTCGACGAGACCGGTGCCCCCTGCTGGGACCCCGATCCCCCCAGCGATGGTCCCTGCCAGGTGAACCCGGCCGGCTAGTACCCGTTCCCTGCCCGTGGTGGCGCAACCACCGGGCAGGGAGGCATCGCCATGACCACCCCGCACCTCGACCAAGCCGTCGACCAGGTGCCCGAGGATCCCGCCGCGACCGGCGCCCCGGTGCCGAGCCGGCGACCCCGATCCCGGCGTCGCCGGCTCACGCCCTACCTCCTGATCGCGCCGACACTGCTCTATTTGGCGGCCTTCTTCGCCTACCCGATGGTGCAGGGGCTGATCCTGGCCATCTACGACGACGATGCGGTCCTCCCGCTGCTCGACGAGCCCACCCTGTCGGGCGATCGGGTGGCGGCGGTGCCCCAGGGGACCGGGCTGGCCATCCTCGGCCAGCAGGGCAACGTGATCGAAGGGGAGGTCACCGGCGAACTGCTCACCGAGCAATGGTTCCTTGTCAGCGGACCGGACCCGGCCGGCGCCCCGGTGCAGGGGTGGGCGCCCGAATCGAGAATCCGGGTGCGCGACGAAGCGGCCGACGGCACGCCGGTCGGCGGAACGGTCCGCACCAAACTAGGCGCCGACGCCGACCCGCTCACCGACCTCTACGCCGAGGCGAGCGAGTCCTCCGACATCGTCGCCCGGCTCGAACCACGTACGGCGGTGACCATCGACCAGGTGACCGTGCTCGAAGTGTGGTTCAACGTCAGTGCCACCAGCGAAGGGGAGGAGGTCGAGGGGTGGGCGCCGTCCCGCTTCATCCAGGTGTTCGCCGACGGCGAACGGGGCCGGGTGGACCGCGGCACCGCCGGAGAGTTCACAACAGAGTTCATCGACCGGATGATCAACGACCGGTTCTTCGGACCGGCGGTGCGAACGACCCTGCTGCTGATGGCCATCATCATCCCCCTCCAGTTCGTGCTGGCCATGATCATGGCCCTCGTCATCCACGCCCGGATCCGCTTCAACTCGATGTTCCTCTACGTGTTCACCGTGCCGATGGGCATGTCGGATCTGGCGGTCGGCATCCTGTTCTTCTCGATGTTCACCGGGAACGGCCTGATCAACTCGGTGCTCGAAGGCATCGGGATCATCGACGACCCCAAGGCGTTTCTCACGAGCGATACCCGCAACTGGATCATCGCCGCCATCGTCCTCGCCGAGCTGTGGCGGGCCACGTCGATCGTGATGGTGATCATCGTGGCCGGCCTCCAGGCGATCTCCGATGAGACACTCGAAGCCGCCGAACTGTTCGGCGCCAGCTACTGGCAGCGGGTGCGGCACATCATGTTACCCCTCCTCCGCCCCAGCATCCAGGTGGCCCTCATCCTCCGAACCATCCTCGCCTTCCAGGTGTTCGCGGTGGTGATCGCCCTGGGTGGCGGTGAGGTGGTGACGGTACTGGCCAACGAGACGTACCGGCAGTACTTCACGCTGCGAAACAACAACGTGGCCTCCGCCTATGCGCTGTTCATCCTGCTGCTGTCGCTCGCCAGCGCCGTGTTCTATCTCCGTGCCGTCCGAACCCAGTCCGAGCAAGAGGCCGCCCGATGACCGCCACCGCCAAGCCCGATCAGGAGCAGACTGCGCCCAGCGAGCGCCGCCAGCGTCCGACCCGGGGGCGCATCGGCACGTATGCCGTCGCCACGTTCCTCGCCCTGTGGATCCTCATCCCGATCTACTTCGTGTTCTCGATGGCGTTCACCACCCCGGCCACCGTGCGCTCCTACCCGAAGAACATCCTCCCCTTCATCCCCTTCTCGACCGACACCATGCGGTTCTTCCTCGATTCGGAAGGGGTGGTGGAGGGGCTCAGGAACAGCCTGATCGTCGCCGTCATCACGCTGTTGTTGTCCACGGTTCTGGCGGCGCCGGCCGGCTATGCCATCTCCCGCTACATCTTCCCGGGGCGTGATCTGTTCCGCCTGGCGATCCTGGCCGTACGGGCGTTCCCGATCGTCGTGCTGTCCATCCCCCTGGCCGTGCTGTTCCTGGAGACCGGGATGTTCGACAGCGTCTACAGCCTGGCCCTGATGCACACGGCGCTGGCCATGCCCACGACGGTGCTGGTGATCGCCAGCGTCTTCGAGAGCGTTCCCTACGAGCTGGAAGAAGCGGGCCAGGTGTTCGGCGCCTCCCCGCTGCAGGCGTTCCGGCACATCGTCCTGCCGCTGGTGATGCCGGGCATCGCCGCATCCTCGGTGTTCACGTTTGTGCTGTCGTGGAACGAAGTGTTCGCTGCGGCCATCCTCACCCTCGAGAACCGAACGCTGCCCGCTCTCATCCTCACCCAGCTGTCCCAGTCGTCGGATGCCTATCAGTTCGCCGGCGGGTTCTTCTTGATGGTGCCGTCGCTGGTGTTCATGTTCTTCATCCGGCGGTACCTCTTCAACATGTGGGGCCAGGTGTCCAAATGATCGCAAAGGAGACGAACGACCGTGGCTGAGATCAGGATCGAGAACGTCAGCAAGATCTTCGGCAAGGTCTACGCCGTCCGGGACGCCAATCTGGTGATCCACGACAAGGAGTTCCTCGTGCTCCTCGGACCCAGTGGGTGTGGGAAGACCACATTGCTGCGGGCCGTGGCCGGACTCGGCATGGCCGACGACGGCCGCATCACGATCGGGGGACGGGACGTCACGTACAAGAAGCCGGGCGAGCGGAAGATCTCGATGGTATTCCAGAGCTACGCGATCTTCCCCCACATGACCGTGCGGGACAACATCGCCTTCGGCCTGAAGATGAACAAGTACCCCGAAGCGGAGATCAGCCGCAACGTCGCCGAGGCGGCCGAGATGCTGCACATCACCGAACTGCTCGACCGCCGGCCCAGTGCGATGAGCGGTGGGCAGCGCCAGCGGGTGGCGGTCGCCCGGGCACTGGCCATGAAGGCCGAGGTGCTGTTGATGGACGAGCCGCTCAGCAACCTCGACGCCCTCCTCCGGCTGGAGATGCGGGCCGAGTTGAAGAAGCTCCTCGCCGACGTCGGGGCGACCACCATCTACGTGACCCACGACCAGATCGAAGCGCTGTCGATGGGCGACCGGATCGCCGTCATGAAGGACGGCATCATCCAGCAAGTCGACGAGCCGTCGGTCGTCTACAGCCGGCCGGCCAACCGGTTCGTCGGCAGCTTCATCGGCAACCCGCCGATGAACTTCCTCGACGGCGTGGTCCGGGTGCGGGGCGACGACGTCCTGGTCGACGTGAGCGGAAACCACATCCGGCCCGTCGCCGGCCTCGAGTCGACTCTCGCCCGATTCGACGGTCGGACGATCACCCTCGGCATCCGAGCGGAGAACATGGAAGCGGTCACCAGCCCGGCCGAAGGTGCCCTGAACGGATCGGTGCGGGTGGTCGAGCCGCTGGGGTCGCAGAACCTGCTGACGGTGGACATCGGCGCCCGTGCCTTGAAGGTGTCGACCCACCCGACGTCGACCATCGCCGCCGGCGATGAGCTCTGGCTGCGGTTCCCCAAGGACCAGATTCGCTGGATCGATCCCGAGACCGAGCAGGTGCTCCAGCAGGAGTTCGCCACCGTATGACCGAAGTGGTCGATCCTGCGCCGGGCGCCGGGCCCGGCGATCTCGCCGACCCGGTGGGCCGCCAGCGTCCGACCCTACGCGATGTCGCTCGTCACTCCGGCATCTCGGTGACCCAGGTCTCGCGTGCTCTCAACGATCACGCCGATGTCGCCGACCGGACCAAGGCGCGCGTCCGGCAAGCCGCCGACGAGCTCGGCTACTCCCCCAACATCGACGCCCGGCGACTCAAGGCGCCACATGCCGCAGCCGGGTCGATCGGGCTGATCCTGCCGAGCGACACGCTGCGATTCTCCGACCCCTTCTTCGGCCGGCTCCTCACGGCGATCGTCGCCGAGGCGGCGCAGCACGGATTCGAGCTCCACCTCTCGACCCCGGTCGACCCCGCATCGCCGATCGACCCCTACCAGCGGGCGCTCCGGCGGAACCGGGTTGACGGATTCGTGCTGGTCCGCACCGAGACGACCGACCCCCGGGCCACCTTTCTCGCCGAACAGGGATTTCCGTTCGTGTCGTTCGGCCGGCCCGAGGTGGCACAGGACGTTCCCAGCGTCGAGGTCGACCCCGACTCGATGACCCCGGCCGTCCGGCACCTCGTCGAGCTCGGACACCGGCGGCTGACGCTGGTGGCCGAGCCACCGCAGTATTGCATCGGTGAATCTCGGGTTGCGTCCTTTGCCCGGGCGGTCGCCGCAGCCGGCCTCGATCCGGCGGCAGTGAAGACGGTCCGAGCCGGCTTTCGCGAGGCGTCCGGCTACCGGGCGACCGGAGAGGTTCTGACCGGCCCGGAGCCGCCGACGGCCATCCTCGCCGCCAACGACCTCATCGCCCTCGGCGCCCTGCAGGCCGCCACGGACCTCGGCGTGAAGGTGCCCGAGCAGCTGAGCATCATCGGATTCGACGACATCGACGCGGCCCGCCTGGCGCGGCCGCCCTTGACGACGTTCCGGCAGGACGCCGAGTACGTCGCTCGGTTGCTCGTTCGACAGCTCTTGCCCAGCATCGAGGCGAAGGCGATCGTGGCGACCACGTCCCACGTCGGTGCCGAGTTCGTTGTGCGGGCCAGCACCGGAACCCCGCCGGGACCGATTCCACCGAAGGGCCGGCGTCGATCCGGGGTGGTGTCGTGACGTCGGTCCACATCATCAACCACACGCACTGGGACCGTGAGTGGTTTCTCACCCACGAGTACACCACCGCCTGGATCCCCGACCTGATCGATTCCCTCGTCCAGCGAGCATCGGAGAACCCCGACTACGAATTCCTTTTCGACGGCCAGACGCTCGCCATCGAGGACCTGGGCAACAGCCGTCCCGAGTACCGGAACATCGTGCAGGAGCTGGTCGAGGCCGGCAACCTCCAGATCGGTCCCGTGTACAGCCAGCCGGACTGGCGCATCGTCGGTGGGGAGTTGCTGCTGCGCAACGTGCTGTACGGGGTGGACGACGCCGAGTCCCTGGGTGGCCGCCCGGAGGTCGCATGGCTGGTCGACACCTTCGGACACATCTCCCAGGCGCCCCAGATCCTCACCCTCGCCGGGGTGCGGGCGGCCTTCGTGTGGCGGGGAGTCCCCGAGATGGTGCCGTGGTTCTCGTGGCAGGGCGCCGACGGAACCCGGCTGCCCACCGTCGACCTGTTCGGCGGCTACCGCAATCTCTATGGCGTCACGCGCACGCCCGAGATCGCCGTCGACCGCCTCGTGGCCGAGGTGAACAAGCTCGCCCCTCACTACGGAGCCGTTCCGATTCCACTGTTCGACGGCTACGACCTCGACACCGAACCGGAGGACCCGATCTCCTATTACGCCGGAGCCGATCTGCCACCGTCGCTGGACCTCGTCGCCTCGTCTCCGGGAGCCTACATCGACGCACTGGCCGGCCTGGCGCACGACGTGCCGGCGATCCAGGGCGAGCTGCTCTCCGGTCGCTACGGCGCCACCTTCCCCGGCTCGCTGTCCACCCGCGCCTATCTGAAGGTGCTCCACCATGATGCCGAGGTCGCTCTCCTCCGGCGGGCCGAACCGCTCGCCACTCTCGCCGGCGCCCGGGGCGCAGCATCCACCGAGCCGGGGGTGTTCGAGGCCCTCAGCCGGACACTTCTGCAGAACGGGGTGCACGACTGCCTCTGCGGCGTCAGCATCGACCAGGTCCACGAGCGGATGGAACGCTCCTACCGGCAGATCCTGGCATGGGTCGCCGAGCAGGAGCGGTCGGCCGCCGATGCCATCCTGGCCGGCTTCGCCCCCGGCACCTACGCCATCTCGACCAATCCGATGCCGGTCGGAGCCGTGCTTCGGGCAGCGGGCGCTGTGCACGCCGTCGCCCCGGTCGGGGTCGGGGTGACGCCCGTCCTGCGTTCGGTCCCAGTCGAGACCAGCGGCGCCAAGATCCAGAGAGCATCGTGGTCAAACGAGCACTATGCGGCCGAGGTCGACGCGGACGGGCTGCGCGTCGATGGCGCCGGCCGGCTCCGGTTCGTCGTCCGACCCGACGCCGGCGACACCTACTCGAGCGAACCCGGGGGAATCCTCGGGGACCTGTCGCCTGACGGGCCGCTGGTGGAGGAGGAGCAGAGTCTCCTGCACCGCCGGGTGAGCGTGCCATTACGCCTTCGCACGGCCACCATCGACGTGACCGCCCAGGTCTCGTTCACCTTCGATGCCGGTCCCTTGATCGGTGTCGACATCCACCTCGACTCGACCGGTACGGGTTACCGTCTCGACGCCGTGCTCGGCACCGGGATCGACACGGATTCGGTCCACGCCGGAATGCCCTTCGACATCGTCGAGCGACCCCACACCGATTCCCATCTGCTCGACCACGACATCGACCCGGCGCTCGCCGCCGTGCTGATGGGACAGCGGGAGACAGGACGGGTCGACGAATTTCCGTTCCACGGATTCGTCGCCCAGCAGGGTCAGGATCGAACCGTGGCCATCCTGGCTGCCGGCTGCCGGTCCTACTCGTCGGCCCGGGGCAGGCTGGCGGTGACCCTTCGCCGGTCGATCGACTGGCTGGCCCTCAGCGGGCTGCCCCACCGCGCCGGGGACGCCGGACCGGCCATGTACGTCCCGGGCGCCCGGTGCGAGCGGGAGCTGACCCACCGCCTGGCCATCGGCGTCCATGACGGCAGCGTGGAGGACCTCGTGCCGCACAACGAGGCGTTCCAGAATCCCCCTCTCGTCGCCACCGTTCCTCACGGACCGGCCAACGGGCCGCGGGTGTGGACCGTGCTCACCGAGGACGTCCCCCTGTCGAGTCTGTCGAAGAGCAATGGCCGCACCCTCGCCCGCCTCTACAACCCAACCGGGCGGGGCCTACCCCTACGCGAGGTGCGCTCCCTTGTCACGCCGCTGGGCCAGGATCTCGGCACAGCGCACACGATCGGCGCCAAGAAGATCGTCAGCGCCGCCGTCGCGTCGGGGGCTCCGCCGGCCGCGACCGGCGACGCCGGCGACGTGACCGTCCTGAATCCGACTGCGGTCCGGGTCGGTCCGAGCAGGTCTCACCCTGACGGCGACGTCCTGGCGGCGATGGAGCATCGAATCCACCTGCTGGCCGAGGAGATCGCCCGGAACGGTGAGTCGCTCGCAGCGTCGAAGGGCCGCGAACAACTCCATCTGCAACACCGCCACTACGTGCTCGACCGGGAGCGACTCGAGCTGAAGCTGTCGCTCACCCTGAACCGCCGCCTCGCTGACTCGACCGGCGAGGTGAGCATCGGCGACGACCCCGAGCCCGACATCGCCGAGCTCGGTTGGTCGCTCAACGAGCTCCGCATCCAACGTCGCATCTACGATTACGTAGTCCAAGCGTTGTGAGCGGCCCGCCAGAACGGAGCGGGCAGCACGAAGCGGCCCTCTTCACACCGGTGCGACCTGGGTCTAGGGTCGGCTCATGCCAACGATCGAACGCCACACCGCCAACTCCATCTCGTGGGTGGATCTCGCCGCCAAGGACCTCGACGGGGCCATCGGCTTCTACACCGACCTGATGGGCTGGACCACCTTCAACGACGGGGAGACCGACTACCACATCTTCATGAACGGCGATCTACCCGTCGCCGGCGCCATGGCCATCACCCCCGAGATGGAGGGGATGCCGTCGGTGTGGTCGGTGTACGTCGCCGTCAACGACGCCGACGCCACCTTGGCCGAGGCCGAACAGCTCGGCGGCCGGATCGCCCGGCCACCCTTCGAGATCCCCGGTGGCGGGCGGATCGCCATGATGAGCGCCCCCGATATGAGCACGCTGTGTCTGTTCGAGGGCGGATCCGAGAACGGCTTCAAGCAGATCGACGAGGTCGGGGCCCCCTGCTGGTTCGACAACCCAACCCGGGATGCCGACACCGCCGAGGAGTTCTACCAGAAACTGTTCGGATGGACCGCCGCACCCGAACCGATGGAAGGCGGGATGGACTACCGGGTACTCAGCCACGAGGGCGAGCAGATCGCCGGGATCATGGCGATGGGAGACATGTTCCCACCCGGGGTTCCCAACCACTGGGCGGTGACGTTCTCGGTGGCCGACGTCGATGCTGCCGTCGAGAAGACGACCAGCGCCGGCGGAGCGGCCATGGGTCCGGCCCAGGACTCTCCCTATGGCCGGATGGCTCAGCTGCAGGACCCCTGGGGGGCGACGTTCGGCGCCATCGATCGCTCGACCGCCACCGCCTGAGCGAGCGGTAGCCGACCTCGGGCCGATGTGACGTCCGGCGCACGGCGCTGGGGGCCTCGCCCTGCTAGACATCACTGCATGATCGATCTCCGGGAGCGCCGGCCGATCGACCGGCAGCCGGTCACCTGGCAACCGGTCGACCTGCCCGGCCGGGGGGTCACCTGGGCCTGCTACCGGCCCGGTCCCCGCCGGGCCCGCACGGTGGTGCTGCTCCACGGCTGGATCGCCACCGGACCGCTGAACTGGTCGACGGCGATCGATGTGATGTCCGACCAGTACAGCGTCCTCGCGCTCGACCATCGGGGCCACGGGCAGGGGATCCGGTCCGACGACCGGTTCTCCTTGGAGGACTGCGCCGACGACACGGTCGCCCTCATGGACCATTTCGGCATCAGCTCGGCCATCGTCCTCGGGTATTCGATGGGCGGACCGATCGCCCAGCACGTGTTCGACCGCCACCGCCACCGGGTGGACGGGCTGGTGTTCTTCTCCACCGCCGCCGACTTCGCCTCGATGGCCACCCTCCCTCCACTGATCCGGGCGCTGGAGACCGTGCGGCCAGCCCACCGGATGGTTCCCCGCTCCCTGTTGGCCCGGACGCTCGGACCGATCCTCATCCCGATGGTGCCCGACGCCGGTGTCCGCCGCCACCTCCTCGAGGCCATGTCGAACCACGACGCCCGCATGGTGTGCGAAGCGTCGCGGACGGTGGCCGGCCACGATGGCAGCGCCTCGGTGTCCGACATCGATGTGCCGGCTGTGGTCGTCGTCACCGCTCGGGATCAAGTGGTCCGGCCCCGCTTCCAGCGAGACCTGGCCGGGGTGATCGACGGGGCGGTGACCATCGAGGTCGAAGACGGCCACATGATTCCCTTCACCGCCCCGTCGGTCACCGCCCACGTTGCCCTCGACGCCTGCGACATCGTCAACGCCCAGCTCCGGTGGCCCTACCGAATGGACCGCTGGCCCCGCACCGCACGGCGAACCCTCGCCCGGTTGTCCTCTCGCTGGTCTCGGGGTCAGGTCTAGGGTTCAGCGGTCGAGGAGGCCGGCGAAGGCAGCCACGATCGTCGAGGGGCCGGACACGGTCGTGAAGCGCGCTCCGACGGCACCGGCGAGGGCAGCCGCCTCGTCGCTGTCGCCCTCGGGGGCGATGATGGCCAGTTCGTCCAGGGCGCGAGCGGCGGCGTCGACGTCGCCCGGCTCGGTCGCCCGGCAATCCGAGAGCAGCACCGTCACCCGGCGGACGGCCGAACTGTGGCGGAGCTGCTCCCCGGCGGCCAGCAGGGCCCCGGCAACATCGGTCGTGCCGTGCCCGCGCAGCGCCAGCACCCGGTCGATCACGTCATCGCCGGACCGGGTCTCCCACAGGGCCTTGGCCGCCACGACGGTTCGACCGAACGACAGCACCGCGTAGTCGCGCTCGGCCCGCACAGCGACGGCGGCGGCAGCCAGACCGGCGGTGGCGAGCGGGGCTCCGTGCATCGAGCCGCTCCGATCGACCACCAGGCACCACGCCGTCGACGGTTTCGACCACGCTCGAATGCGGAGATCGTCGGCGCCGATGGCCCGGCCGGCCGCCCGAGCCTCGGCGAGAGCGTCGTAGCTCGACTCGACGTCGAG
>JBFGLT010000021.1:0-28740 GCA_041576015.1 Acidimicrobiales bacterium | reverse complement strand
TCGACCCCGAGGCCACCCCGACCGACGCGAGCTGTGTCGAACTCACCCACGTCGTCGTCGAGGCTCGCCGGATCGACGCCAAACGCCGTCGCCGACGCCGTAACTAGGACCAACCGACGCCGGCCAAGCGATGCTCCGGTTCAGGACCTCGGGGGCGCCAACGGCTACCGTGTCCTGGATGACCACCTCGCCGTCGGCCGGCAACGGACGAGATCCGCTCCCACCGAGCGAGGACCTGCTGTCGCTCAACGAAGTGGCCGAAATCCGAGGCGTCCACTACATGACGGTGTACCGTCACGTCCGCACCGGCCGGTTGCCCGCCGTCAAGATCAGCGGGGAATGGAAGGTGCGGCGCGCCGATGCCAGTACCCTCCGCCAGCCGCCGCAAGGCATACCTGGCCACGCCGATCTCGCCGGTCGCCTCGACCCGTTTCAACAACGACTCTCCGCCGCCGACGAACCCGGAGCGTGGGCAATACTGGAGGGCTGCCTGGCGTCGGGCGCCAACCCGGTCGACCTGCACCACGAGCTGATCGTGCCGGTCATGCGACGAATCGGCGATCAGTGGAACCACGGCCAGATCGACGTCGCCGACGAGCACACCGCAACCTCGGTGATGCAACGACTGGTCGGCCGTCTCGGCCCACTCATGCGAACCAAGGGACGGAGCCGGGGCACGATCATCATCGGAGCTGTGACCGGGGATCCACACGCGCTGGCCACCGCTATCGTGGCCGACATCCTGAGGAACGCCCATTTCACGGTCCTCGACCTGGGAGGGGACACACCCCCGGAGTCGTTCGCCGAAACCGTCGAGATCGCCGACCAGCCCAAGGCGGTCGGCCTGTCGGTCTCTGCGCCGGCTGACGGCGCTGTCCGAACCACGATCGCGGCCATCCGCACCGCCGATCCGCGCCTCCCGATCCTGGTCGGTGGGCGGGCGATCGCCGATCTCGATCACGCCATCGAGCTGGGCGCTGACGGAACCGCCGCGGAATCCCGAGCCGTCGTGCCGGCGTTCGAGCGGCTGATCGCCCAGGCCGCGAACGACGCAACGACCACATGAACGACCCTGGCCTGAGCACGACCGGAGCCGCCGACGATCTCGTGCGGGCCGCCGACTACCGCAGCCCGATCGCCACGTTCACCTCGGTTCACGGCGACCTGTCGGTCGATGACGCCTATGAGATCCAGGTCACCGCCATGACCGAACTGGTGCGACGCAACGACCCGATCGTCGGCGCCAAGGTCACGGTCCATCAACGGCGCCCCGTCTTCGCGCTCTACCGGCGATCGACGGTGATGGGTACCTTCGAGGTGGCCGACTTGAGCCGGCTGATCCAGCCCGCCGCTCAGGCCGTGCTCGTCTTCCGCCTGCTGCGGGACGTGTCGGGAAACGACGTCGACGACGAGCTGATCGAAGACGTGACCGAAACCGTTGTCGCCGGGATCGAAGTCGTCGACTTCCGGCTCGGACCCTCCGAGTCGCGCCGGCACGCCGATGTGGTCGCCGACAACGCCGGAATCGCCAAGCTGATGATCGGCGAGCACGGTGTCGACATCTCCCACGGGAGCGGGTTCCTCACCGACCTGTCGCCTCGGTTCGTCGTCGACGGTCAGGAGGTCGCCCGGCCCCGGGACAAGATCACCTCCCCGGTCTCGGCCGTCGCTGCGCTGGCCGCCCACCTCGGCTCCCAGGGGGGCAAGCTCGAGAAGGGTTGGTTCGTGGTCGTCGGTCCGCTGTCGGAGCCCGTTCCCCTCCACGTCGGCGCCAAGGCCGAGGTCCACATCGAGGGCATGGCCCCGGTCGTCCTTCGCGCCCGTTGAGGAGATCGGGTGGACCGGAGTCGCTGGTCGGCCCTCCGCCAAACCGTCGTACCGGCATGACAAGATCGTCGAGTGACTGATCAACCCCTCTTCGCCCGGGAGATCCTCGATGTCCCCGTCGCCGACGAACTGGGCGAGTCGTTCCTCGCATACTCGCTGTCGGTCATCACCTCGCGAGCCATCCCCGACGTTCGGGACGGCCTCAAACCGGTGCAGCGGCGCATCCTCTATTCGATGCTCCGCATGGGACTCCGTCCCGATCGCCCGCACCGCAAATGCGCCCATGTCGTCGGCGATGTAATGGGCAAATATCACCCGCACGGCGATTCGGCCATCTATGACACGTTGGTGCGGCTCGGTCAGGACTTCGCTCGCAACATCACCCTGATCGATCCCCAGGGCAACTTCGGGTCGCTGGACGATCCACCGGCCGCCCAGCGGTACACAGAGTGCCGCCTCACCGCCGCCGCCCTGGACGCCCTGGCCGAGATCGACGAGGACACGGTGGAGTTCCGCGCCACTTATGACGGCGAGAACAACGAGCCGGTCTATCTCCCGGCGCTGCTGCCGAACCTTCTCGTCAACGGAACCAGCGGCATCGCCGTCGGCATGGCCACCAACATGGCCTCGCACAACCTGAACGAGGTCTACGAGGCCATCAAGCTGGTCATGACCAAACGGCGACCCAAACCCACCATCGACGAGCTCCGGGCCGTCTTGCCAGGACCCGACTTCCCGACCGGAGCCGTCGTCGTCGATGACGACCTACGCTCGGCCTACGAGACCGGACGCGGCTCGTTCCGCATCCGAGCCCGCGCCAGGATCGTGGAGATCACCAAGGCCCGGCAGGGAATCGAGTTCACCGAGTTGCCCTACATGGTCGGGGTCGAGCGCGTCGTCGGGCGGATCACCGACCTGATTCGGAGTGAGAAGCTCCAGGGCATCGCCGACGTGAAGAATCTCTCCGATCGCCATCACGGCACCCGGCTGGTCGTCGAATGCAAAGCGG
Source organism: Acidimicrobiales bacterium (assembly GCA_041576015.1). Classification (GTDB taxonomy): domain Bacteria; phylum Actinomycetota; class Acidimicrobiia; order Acidimicrobiales; family SZUA-35; genus JABDIY01. The sequence goes on along the minus strand of JBFGLT010000021.1, from coordinate 25,904 downwards.
GGGTGCCGGCCGAACTCCTGTTGCAGCAGCTCTACAAGATGACCCCGCTGGAAGACTCGTTCAGCATCAACAACACCGTGTTGGTCGACGGCGTCCCGACGGTCCTCGGACTCCACGACCTGTGCCAGCACTACATCGACCACCGCCTCGACATGGTCGTGCGTCGGACCGAGTACCGCCTCCGCAAGGCCGAGGAACGGTTGCACATCGTCGAGGGGTTCGTGATCGCCATCGACAACATCGATCTGGTGGTGTCGATCATCCGCTCGTCGGCCAACACACCCGAGGCGAAAGAGCGGTTGATGGCGGCGCTCGAGCTGACCGAGATCCAGGCCCAGCACATCCTCGACATGCCGCTCAAACGCCTGACCGCTCTCGAGTACGACAACCTCGTCGAGGAGGCGGCCGAGCTCCGGGGGCGGATCGCTGATCTCGGCAAGATTCTGAAGTCCGACCAGCGGCGCCGTACGATCGTTCTGCGAGAGCTCGGCGAGCTCGTTCGGCGGTACGGCTGCGACCGCCGGTCCACGATCGTCGCCGCCGACGAGGTTCCCGATCTCGAGGAGGTCGAGCAGCAGGTCGTCGCCGAAATCACCGACGACCCCTGCGTCGTCACCCTGGCAACCTCGGGCATCGTCGGTCGCGAAGCTGCCGGATCGTCCAAGTCGTTCTCGCCCAGCCGTCACGACGTCGTGCAATCGGTCGCTGTCACCACGTTGAAGACCCCCGTGATCGCGGTGATGAGCTCGGGCCGGGTGTTGAGCACCCTGGCGCTCGACGTTCCCGAGGTCGGTGGGCGCAGCCGGGGCAAGGACACCGTCGAGGTGTTCGACGCCGACCGCGGTGAACAACCGGTCTGCCTGCTCACGCCCGAGGGACCGCCGGTCGTCGTCGTCACCGCCGACGGCGTGGTGAAACGGCTCGTGCGATCGGACATCGCCGCCCTGAACGCCGGACGTACCATCATCTCGCTGGCCGACCGGGACCGGGTCGTGGCCTGCTTCGAAGCCGACGAGGCCGACGAGATCGTGCTCGTGTCCTCCGATGCTCAGGCCTTGCGAACCCCGGTGAGCCCGATTCGGACACAGGGTCCGGCCGCCAAAGGGGTCGCCGGCATGTCGCTCAAAGGGAATGCCCGCGTGGTCGGGGCGGGGAACGCCGGCCCCGGGTCGGTCGTGCTGACCGTTTCCGACACCGGATCGACCAAGGCGACCTCGGTCGAGGAGATCCCCACCAAGGGGCGCAACGGCACCGGCGTTCGACTGACCAGGTTTGCCGACGAACGACGGGTGGAGGTGGTCTGGGTCGGCGTGCCCGAGCGCATCGTCGCCGTCGTCGGATCCGACGGCAGCGCCCGCCCGGCGTCAGCGCCTGAATCGCTGGCCGTTCGGCCGACCCGTCGTGACGGAGCGTCCCGGTCGATGCCGTTTCGCATTCTGCAGATTGGATCCCTCCGTTGGTAGCCAAGAGGAAGTCCGGCACCGCCGCCGCCAGCAAGCCCGCCGCTCGGAGCACAGCCGGCAGGACACGGCGAATCCGCCGCGCCACGGCCCACTACAGCGCCGACCACATCCAGATCCTCGAGGGTCTCGATGCGGTTCGGAAACGACCGGGCATGTACATCGGTGGAACCGGTCCAGAGGGACTTCATCACCTCGCATGGGAGATCATCGACAACTGTGTCGACGAGGCGGCGGCCGGCTACGCCTCCCACATCGAGGTCATCCTTCACCGGGACGGGTCGATCGAGGTGTCCGACGACGGTCGAGGCATTCCCATCGAGAAGAAGCCCGACGGGCGAACCGCCCTCGAGGTCGTGTTCACCGAACTGCACGCCGGCGGGAAGTTCGGCTCCGGGGCCTATGCGGCGTCAGGAGGCCTCCACGGCGTCGGTGCCTCGGTGGTCAATGCGCTCTCTTCCAAGCTGGTCGCCGAGGTCGACCGCGACGGACACACGTGGCGCCTCGTGTTCAACGAACGGTTGCCGGGCAACTACACCAAGGCGGGCTCGTTCAAACCCGGGTCGACGCTGGCCAACATCAAGAAGATCCCGGCCAATCGGTCGGGAACCCGGGTTCGGTACTGGCCCGATCTCGAGGTGTTCGACGACGAAGCCACGATGGACTACGCCAAGATCCGGGATCACGTCGCCCGCGTGTGTTTTCTCGTACCCGGCCTCCACGTGAAGCTCCACGATCGACGCAAGAGCGGCATCGAACCCGAGGAGTTCGTGGCCGCCGGCGGCCTGGCCGACTACGTCGACCTGATGAGCATCGGCGAGAACATCACCGACATCATCACCATCCACCACGAGACCAGTTTCGACGAGCGGGTACCGGTCGGTGGCAAGATGAGCACGGTCACCCGCCCGTGCACCATCGATGTGGCGCTGCGCTGGGTCAAGGGTTACGACTCGACCCTGGTCAGCTTCGTCAACACGATCCCGACCAAGGAGGGGGGCACCCACGTTGCCGGCTTCGAGCAGGCGCTCAACTGGACGGCCAACAGCGTCCTGCTGGCCGACAACAAGAAGCTCAAGAAGCTCAAGGACAACAACCGGGCGACCACCAGCGACACCCAGGAGGGCCTGGTGGCGGCCCTGAAGGTCACCTTCGCCGAGCCGCAGTTCAAAGGCCAGACCAAACAGGAGCTCGGAACCCCGGCGGTGCGCAGCCTGGTGTACGAAGTCGTGAAGCATGGCCTGTCCGACTGGATGCAGGGCGGCGGGCGCAAGACCCAGATCACCGCCCTTCGGGACAAGCTTGCCCAGGCGGTCCTCAACCGCGTGGCGGCCAGGCAACAGCTCGAGAACCGTCGCAAGCTGAACTCGCTGTCGAGCACCGGGATGCCCGACAAGCTGGCCGACTGCCGGGTGCACGGGCCCGACTCGGAGCTGTTGATCGTCGAGGGCAACTCGGCAGCCGGACCGGCAAAGAGCGGACGGGACAGCAAGTACATGGCGGTGCTGCCACTCCGAGGCAAGGTCGTCAACGCAGGCAAGGCGACCATCAAACAGGTCGTGGACAACGCCGAGGCATCGGCACTGATCACCGCGATCGGAGGTGGATCGGGCGACGAATTCGACGTCGAAGCGTGCCGGTATGGCCGCATCATCATCTTGTGTGACGCCGACGTCGACGGCAGCCACATCCGGTGCCTGCTGCTCACGCTGATCTTCAAACACATGCGGCCGCTACTGGAGAACGGCATGGTGTACGCAGCGCAGCCGCCGCTGTTCAGCGTCAAGCACAAGGGCGAGATGGTGTACGCCTATTCCGACGCTGAACGCCTCCAGCTCCATGCCGACCTCGGCCTGGGCGAGGACAAGCGATGGCAGCGGTTCAAAGGCCTCGGCGAGATGAACGTCGACGAACTGGCCGAGACGACCCTCAACCCGCAGACGCGGGTGCTGAAACGCATGACGATGAGCGACGCCGCTGAAGCGGTCCAGGCGACCGAGCTGTTCCGGGTACTGATGGGCAGCGATGTCTCCGAGCGCCGTGACTACATCATCGAGAACAGCTCGCTCATCGATCCCGAGGTGCTCGACGTCTGAGGGCGATCAATAGGGGTTGGCCGGCTGGGGTGGCTTGCCGACGCCCCGTCCGTGATTGCGCAACTCGGGGTCGACCGCCCCTCCGAGGTCTTCGAACAGCACGCTGAGCCCGAGGTGCCACAGCACGAGGGTGGCCGCGCTCACGACGGTGTTGACCACCCCGTTCAACAGGAAGAACCCCAGGTTGCCACCGAGGATGTCGGCGAAGCGGATGACGTCGGCCCCCGGCTCGATCGAGCCAGCGCCGCCGCCCAGGGCGGCGAGCGGGCCGGTGACCACCGATCCGGCCAGGAGGGCGGCGAAGGCGACCAGGACGAGCAGCAGGGTTCGCCCGAGGACCGCCCATGTGTGGCCCGACGTCACCCGGTGGACGGTAGCGATGCTGCGCGAGCCGGAGGCGGCGACCATCGGGGTCGTGAAGGCCATCGAGTACCGTCCGAAGACGACGGCGCTGGCGACGACCACGCCCAGGATGCCGAGGGCGATGGCCGCACCTCCAACCGTACCGAGCACCCCGACACCGATCGCCATCACCACGAAGGCGGCGAGCAACGCCAGGCCGGCCACCAGGCTCCAGCCGAGGACGGGAAAGAAGCGCCGGAATCCATCGGACAACCCGTCACCCCAGGCGAACGCCGCTTCGAACCGGCCCGACATACCGATCCGGGTGACGGCGATGGCGAAGACGAACGAGAGCACGACGTTGAGGATGACGGCCGGGATCAGCAGGCCGAGGTTCTCCAGACCGTCCAACTCGATCGTGCCAGCCGAGTCGTCGATGCGCATGACGAAGTTGCGAATCGAGTACCACGTCGCCAGCGAGGAGACGATCGACCCGGGCACCAACAACACGACGAGGAGTGTGAAGATCGGCGCCATGTTGTTGATCGCCAGCCGGAAGGTCTCGGTCATCCAATCCGAGACCGGGCGGAGCCCTCGCCGTTGATCGGAACGACCGCCGGGCGCCGTCGCCTCGGCGGGCCGGACGTCGTAGGTCCAGCTGCTGCCGTTCCACCAGCGCAACAAGCCGGGGGTCTCAGGGTCGGGATACCAACCCGGCGGTGGATTCTGGCCTGGAGAGGTCGTCACGGATCTGTCCTTGCAGCGAACGGTGGGCGATCGTCGAGGGTGACGAGCACACCGTAGTGGTCCGACGGGCAGACACCGGACGATGATGTCTGCCGGCCGACCAGTTCGGCTGTGAGCGGATTGAACGTCGGCCTCGGACGGGGCCATCCGACCAGGACGTGGTCGATCCGCCGGCGCGGCCAGGCCGCGTCGGCGCTGTTTGGGTTGTCCCGCACCCAGGTCCATCCGGGACCCTCGCCGACCGCCGCCCACGAGTCGGTGAAGACGAACCGGACCCCACCCTGCTCGAAGCCGGGTGCCCGACCGGTCAGACGTCGCAGCTCGTCGCTGTCTTCTCCGGCGTTCAAGTCGCCCAGGAGGAGGGGGATGGCCCCGGACCTCGTCCGCGGCGCCAGCGCGGCGACGATGGACTCGAGCTGACGGACACGCAACGCCGATGCGTCGTATCGCCATTCCAGGTGGCTGGCTGCGACTGCGAGGGTCCCGACCGGGGTGACGACCGTGGCGACCAGAGCGGTACGCGCACCGTGCTCGCCCGCCGGTCCGGGAAGGGTCACCTGCTCGGGATCGTGGATGGGATACCGGCTGAGAAGGGCGTTGCCGAAGCGAGCCCGACCGGTCCGGTCGCTGGTTGCGAAGCCGTCGAGCCCGGTAGCGGACCGCAGCCGGTCGAACTGGTCGTCGCCCCCGACGGCATACACCTCCTGGAACGCGCACAGGTCCGGGCCGATCGCTCGGAGTTCGGAGGTGATCAGTTCCTGGCGGTGGTCGGGATGGTCGCCGAAGCGCCACCAGAGGTTCCAGCTGAGCACGCGCACCATCCGGAGGCTAGTGGGAGGCCTTCCGCCTGGTCCGACATCGGGCGGCTGCACTGTCTACCCTCGTCGATTGCTATGACCGGGGACCTGCGAACACCAGAGAATGCCGTCCAGCTGTCGCTCCACGAGGTGGCCGAGCGACTCGGGTTGCACTACGTCACGGTGTACCGCTATGTCCGGCAGGGCCAGCTCCCGGCCCGGCAGGACGGCCGGCGCTGGCTCGTCGACGCCGCCGATCTCGACGACTTCACCCGTCGGGAGACCGAGGTGCCGACGCCGACGCCATGGACCGCCGACGATCTCCGCCGGGCTCTCCAGGACGGCGACGAGGACAGGGCGTGGGCGCTCGTGACCGCCGCCGGCGGTCTCGCCGACCCGCTGCGAATCCAACAGCGCCTCATCGCACCGGCGCTCCGCGAGATCGGCCGCCGGTGGAGCATCGGCGAGGCGACGATCGCCCAGGAGCACCGGGCGACCGTGGTGGCGACCCGTCTCATCGCTCGACTGGGCAGTCCGACCCGACGGGGTCGCCGCCGGGGTACCGTCGTCGTCGCCTGCCCGCCCGGCGACCATCACATTCTGGCCGGCGCCCTGTTCGCCAACCTGGTGCGATCCGAGGGGGCCGAGGTCATCGATCTGGGTCGGGTTCCCGATGCCGGCACGATCATCCAAGCGATGGGCCACGTCGACGGACCGGTGGCGGTTGCCCTCGTCGTATCGACGTCGGGCCAGGAATCGGAGGTGAGGACGCTGGTGGCGACCCTCAAAGGTGATCCGCGGATCCGGTGCGTCGTCGCCGGCGGGCTGGCCGTAACCGGCGAGGAGGCCGCTGTCGCGCTCGGAAGCGACATGTGGTTCGAGACCGTCGAGCAGGCCGCTGCCGGCGTCGCGTGGGCCGCCCGGACCTGAATCCGACGGAACTGATTGAACGCAACGGGAAGGGCCGGCTGACCGTCGCTGTTCCATTGCTGGAAGGGCCGATCGAACCACCGGCCAGCGGTGCTGGTGGGTACCCCCGCCTGTTGCATCGGTCACAGGGTCTTGACCAGGGTCAGGTTTTAACACTAAATTCGTGGGTAGGAGGCACCGTCATGGACACCGAATTTGCCGTTCTCTACACCGACACCGACGCCGAGTGGCGAGAGCAGGCGCTGTGCACGGGCATGACCCTGGTCTTCTTCGGTCCGGCGGCGGAGCGGCCCGAGCGGCGCGTGGAACGCGAGGCTCTGGCACGGTCGTTCTGCCGTGTGTGCCCGGCGATGCTCCCCTGCCGGCGGGCCGGCCGTCTCAACCGGGAACACGGGATCTGGGGCGGCGAGAACGACGAGGAGCGCGCCGCCGCCGGCTACGCCCCCCGCTCGCCCAGCCGCCGGTCGGTCATCCAGGCTCGGGACAGCTACCGGCAGCGGGCCGACGAGCCCGAACCCGACGATCTGCTCGACGCCGAGTTGGAAACGCTCATGAGCGAGGCGCCGGGAACCTACTGAAGCCGGCCGTCGATGGCGAGTGTGGGCCCGTCGCCCCTACCTGCTTGACTTGATTGCCGTGTACGACGCGTTCTGTTTGTTCGGCTTTGGCGGCCCCGAGTCCAACGAGGACGTCATGCCGTTCCTGCGGAACGTCACGGCCGGGCGCAACGTGCCCGACTCACGCCTGGCCGCCGTCGCCGAGCAGTACCGGCAATTCGGTGGACGTTCCCCGATCAACGAGCAGAATCGGGCGCTGATCCGAGCGATCGAAGCGGACTTCGCCGATCACGGCATCGACCTTCCCGTCTACTTCGGCAACCGGAACTGGCACCCGTACATTGCCGACACCGTCCAGCAGATGGCTGGCGAGGGCGTGCGCAGTGCCCTCGTCTTCGTCACCTCGGCGTTCTCCTCCTACAGCGGCTGCCGGCAGTACCGGGAGGACCTCGAAGCCGCCGCCGCCAGCGTCGGCCCTGCTGCCCCCCGGCTGCACAAGCTCCGGCTGTTCTACAACCACCCCGGCTTCATCGATGCCGTCGAGGACCGGATCCGATCTGTGCACAGTCCTCCGGCGCGGCTGGTGTTCACCGCCCACTCGATCCCGATGTCGATGGTGCCGTGGTGCGACTACACCGAGCAGCTGGCCGAGATGGCCGCACTGGTCGCCAACCGGCTCGGTGCGCAGTGGGATCTCGTCTACCAGAGTCGCAGCGGACCGCCCCGGGTGCCGTGGCTCGAGCCCGACGTCAACGACCACCTCGAAACCCTCGCCGGCGAGGGCGTGACCGACGTGACACTCGTCCCGATCGGCTTCATCAGCGACCACATGGAGGTCATGTACGACCTCGACGACCAGGCTGCCGGCACCGCCGCTCGACTCGGCGTCAACCTGCGGCGAGCGCCCACGGTCGGCACCCACCCGAGATTCGTCCAGGCCATTCGCCAACTCGTGGAGGAGAAGATCGACGGCGCTCCCCGCCTCTTCGTGGGATCGGCCGGCCCGTGGCCCGATCCGTGCCCCGAGGGCCACTGCCTGCCCCGCTGAGCGCTCCCGGCGGGCGGCCGCACGGCACGGTCAGGCCGGGCGATGACCGCGCTCGACTTCCCAGCGGCGGTGGAGGTCGCCGGCCGGTGTACTCGGCGGAGCATCGACGAAGGGCCACAGCTCTTCGGCGATCCTTCGCCAGTTGGCGGTGGCGTCGAGCTGAGCGAACAGCCCCATGAGCCCGAGGGTGATTCGCTGGAGGACCACGAAGGAGGGGGGCACGTTCAAGCGCCGCATCAGCTCCCCGTGCTGGCTCGAGGTGTCGAACAGCTGGGCCACCCCAGCCGCCGCGTAGTCGGCGTCGATCGTGATCGGACGGTCCTCCATGACATAGCGGTAGTAGAACGAGAAGTACTCGACGATCTCCGAGTCGCTGTGCGGCGCCCCGGGAGCGATGAGCCCGGCTCCCTCGACAAGGCGCCGGAATCCGGCCGGGTCGTGGTCGAGCACCATCCGACGGATGAGGTTCTCGAACAGCGCCGTCTCCTCCTCGGTGAACTCCTTGACCAGACCGAAATCCAGGAACGTCACCCGGCCACCGGTCCGGAACAGGTAGTTCCCCGGGTGCGGGTCGCCGTTGAACGAATGCAGGCGATAGATCGCGCCGAAAGAGAAACGGAAGAGTGTCTCGGCGGCCAGGTTTCGCTCTTCCACAGACCAGGACCGAACCTGGTCGAATCGCACCCCCTCGGCCAGCTCGGTCGTCAGCACCCGGTCGGTCGAGTATTCGGGAACCACGGCCGGGACGGTGATCAACGGATGGCCCCGGTAGTACTCCGCAAAGCGGGCCTGGCGGCGGGCCTCGAGGCCATAATCCAGCTCCTCGGAGAGCCGCTGCGTCAGCTCCTCGATCACCGGCCCCCGCTCCAGTCCGGGGAACAGGGCGGCCATCCCGGCGAAGATCCAGTCGGCGTTGCCGAGGTCGGCGGCGACGGCCTCGGCCACTCCCGGGTACTGCACCTTCACCGCGACGGCCCGGTCGTCCCGGGTGATGGCCCGATGGACCTGGCCGATGCTGGCCGATGCGATCGGCGTGGGGTCCCATTGGGCGAAGAGCAGCTCCGGGTGCCGTCCGAGCTCTCGGTCGATCTGTTCGGCGGCCAGGTCGGAGCTCATCGGCGGCGCATCGTGCTGGAGGCTGGCGAGAGTCGTGCGGACCGTGTCGGGGAGGCCGGTGTCGAGGTAGCTGGCCATCTGCCCGATCTTCATCATCGCCCCCTTCATGTGGCCCAACTCGGCGGCGACGTCCTCTGCGGTCTGGAGTTGGAAGCGGGTGTCCAGTTCGTCGGCGCCGGCGGCATCGGCGAAGATCCGTTGGGCGCGATAGCGGGCGTATCGCCGGCCGCCTCGCAACCCGAGCCGGGCGAGACGGAGATTCCGTGCCAGGAGACTCCGTTGCCCGACGGCGCTGTTGTGGACCCGCAGCCGGCGAGCCACGGCGACGAGGGTGATCAGTCCGGCGACTGCGGCTGCTCCGATACGGGGTCGGCTGATCTCTGGCATGGAGGGTCCAGGCTAGGGGCGGCGAGCGACTGGCCCGGCAGCGGGCGGCCGGTGGGGTAGGCTCCGGGCCCGTGCGGTCGATTGTCACCGAACGCCTGGTGCTCCGCCCATGGACCGCCGAAGATCTCAGCGCCTGGCAGGCGCTGCACTCGGACCCGGCCGTGCTCGAATTCGTCGGCGACGGCACGCCTCCGGACGCAGAAACGGTCGCCGAGCGGCTCGACCGGGTGATCGAATCGTGGGACGACCGGGGCATCGGCCTGTTCGCTTGCGAGCGACTGGACCCGGGGGGCGACGAACCGCTCGGCTGGGTGGGATTCGCCGAGCCGACATTCCTTCCCGAGTTGCTGCCGGTCCTGGAGATCGGCTGGCGCCTGGGGCGGGACGCGTGGGGACACGGGTATGCGACCGAGGGGGCACGGGCCGCTCTGAACTGGGCCTTCGAGCAGGACCTGATCGACCGGGTCGTCTCGTGTGTGCAGGTCGGAAACCAGCGTTCGTCCGCGGTCGCCGAGCGGCTCGGCATGCGACCGCTCTTCCGAACCGTCGTCCCCGCCCACCGCCGATGGGCCGACATCTACGAGTTGACCGCCGCAGAGTGGGAGCCGTGAGGTGTTCCGCCGGCTCACGCCCGAGGAACATCGTGCCTTCGATCACGTGTCCGAGCGCACGAGGCAGCGGGCTCGTCTGGTCGCCGTACCGTGGCTGCCCCACACGTTCGCAGGCCTGACCGTCGGGCCCGTTGTGTTGCTGGCCCGTGCTCAACCGACCGACGGTTCGTCGACCCTGATCGCCCACGAGTTGGTCCACGTCGAGCAGTGGCAGCGCCACGGCCCCGGTCGATTCCTCGTGCGGTATGTGGGCGATTTCGTCCGTCAGTACCGGGCGAGGCGCTCGTGGATGGAATCGTACCGAGCGATCGACGCCGAGGTCGAGGCCCGCCGGCGAACACGCCGATGGTGGGATCAGCAGCGGCAGCCACCAGCCCGCTGACCGCGTCGACGGGCCCCACCGGCGGTTCGGGTCGGCAGTGAGGGGCACTCGACTGGGGTGCACGTGATGCCACGAGCTCCAACTGGCTGCTAGCGTGGGCCGCAATGGGCATCGGCACTTCGCCGGGCGGATCGGGGTCCGGCTTCACGAGCAAACGCAGGCGCGACCTTGCCACCAACATCGCTCTTCTCGGCCTCCTGTGGTTGGCGTACGCGACGGTCCGCGGGCTCACTGCCGACGACGTCTTCGGCGCACGTCAGAACGCCGCCGAGTTGATGCGCCTCCAAGCGACCATGGGGCTCCCGAGCGAGGCGCTGCTGCAGTCGAAAGTGCTGCATCTGCCTGGTTTGCTCCGCGCGGCCAACACCCACTACGTCGCTCTGCACTTCCCCGTGACGGGCATCTTCTTGGCCTGGGTCTGGCTGCGACATCGAGCTGCCTTCGGCAGAGTCCGAAACACGCTGATGGCGGCGACCAGCATCGGCCTACTTCTCCACGTCACCTTTCCGTTGGCGCCACCCCGCATGCTCGACGGCTTTGTCGACACCGGACGCTGGCTCGGGCCGGACCCCTACGAACTCAGCATCTCAGCGGCAGCCAACCAGATCGCAGCCATGCCCTCGATGCACGTCGGTTGGGCCCTGATCGTCGCCCTGGGCACCATCTACGTCCTCGACACCCCCTACCGCTGGTTCTCGTTGCTGCACCCAGCTGTGACCAGCGCGGTCGTCGTGGTCACAGCCAACCACTACTGGACCGATGCCATCGTTGCCGTGTTCATCGTGGCGGCCGCCTGGATGTTCACCATCCGAATCGAAACGGGCTGGAATCAGGTCCAGCGGCTCGCCGGCGTGCGCACCTCGGACGCCTTTCGACGGCCGGTCGACGCTCGTGGTGGCGCAGCTCGCCGGCCGCCAAACGGCGGGCTTGCACCTGCTGCGCTCGATTTCGATTTCGATCGCCGTCGACGCATCGGGTCGAATGCGCAGCAGGAACGCCTTGTGCTGGTGCCCGAACCGATCGATACCCGACCCATGGGACCCTGACCGACCCCGACGCCCAGGCCATCCGTTTTCGGACCGTAGGCGAAATCGCTCGAGGGGGAGACTCTTAGAACACCGGCACGAGCCGAGACCGCTTCCCACCGATTCGCCTACGCAGTAACTTGAGAAGTGTTGCCCGATGACCCGCCGAAGGATGGCCAGCCGTTCGTCCTCATCGACTCGCAGGAACCAGAGGAGACCACCGAGCAGGTTGCCCGCCGTCCCGTCGTACCGCTCATCGTGCTGATCGCCCTCATCGGTGCAGGCATCGCAACACTTCAGATCGCATTCGATGAAGCCGCCCAACCGCCTACCACCTCCATCCCCCGAACCGCGCCGACCACGCCATCGGAGGACGGAGTCGATGCCTCCCGGTCCACCTGGGTGCAAGTTCTCCCCGAGCCGATCGCCTTTCCTCCGATCGACGTTCCACTCGTCGGACTGGCTGCCTCGCGACCACCGGACATGCAGTTCTGGACCATTCATCTCGAGGACGGCCTCGCCACGCCCCTGGTCGGACCGGATCTGGACGAGGCGATCATGTCCGTTCGGGTGTTCGGCAACGACCGAGCTCTCGCACTCCTCGATGCGCGCAGAATTGCTGTGCTGCAGATCGAAGGTGGTCAGATGGTGGTCGACCAGATCGCTGACGTGGGATCCAGAATGTTCCTGGGACTCGACTTCGTGGCCGACGACGGCCGGTCTGCGTGGGTTCGTCCGTCCGTGGCGAACAGCCTGCTCCGGTGGGACCTGGAGACGGGCCAAACCGTGGGTCGATGGGTCGATCTGGACGGAGATCTCGAGAATCCCCCACTCCCCGTCGGAATCATCGACGGCGACGACCTCGTGGTGCAGGCTGGGGTCGAGACGTTCGCCCTTGACGACGATTCGATCGTTGCACTCCCGATCGTGGGGACCGCGGAGGCGGCCGCTGGTCACTGGGTACTCAGCAGCACATGCGCCGAAGACCTCCGCTGCGGACAGTTACACCTCTTGGACACGGCCACGGGCAATTCGCTCGACGTGGACCGGTTGGCGCAGTACACGAGCGTTTGCGGGACGATGGCGGCAGGACCCGGCGGTGATGTCGCGATCATCGCCCGCCGGCTCGCGGTTGCGAGCCTACTGCGATTTGGCGACGGAGATCCCCCGCCCGGACCTGTGGCCCTGCACATCGCCAGTTGGGGATGTGTGGACCTGTACGGATTCGAGGTCGACGGGGGCTCGGCGTGGATCAGCTCGTCCCTCCGAGGTCTGTCGGTCGTCGATCCGAACAGGGACCCTCTACTGGTGCCCCTGGAAGCTATCGGGGGCCTCGAGGCTACCGGCTGGGGTCCAGCCGGCTAGCTCTCCACCGCCGTAGGGAAACATTGCAAGTCGGTGTACCTTGGCCCGCTGCCAGAGTCTCCGACACCGTTCGCACTACCGTGTCTGCCGTTCGCGTACCCGTGAACTGCGCCGCGCTCTCACGAGGGGTTCGGAGCAAGGGAGAGAGCCCGACCGACTCGGGCGTCAAGACGAAAAGGACATCGAAACATGACGAACCACCGATGGAAGGCTCTCCTGAGTCTCCTGTTCGCATTGTCGCTCGTTGCCGCTGCATGCGGGAGCGACGGTGACGATGCGGCCAGCGACGACGGTGCCGCCAGCGACGACGGCGCCAGCAGTGACGGCGACGGGGACTTGAGCGGGCAGACCATCTCGATTCTGACCCCCGAGACCGGGGCCGAGTTCGAAGGATTCCAGGCCGGCATGCAGCCGTTCATCGACGCCACCGGCGTCGAGATCTCCTACAACTCGACTCGTGACGCCACCACCGAGCTGACCCTCGGTGTCGAGGGCGGGAACCCGCCCGAGATTGCCATCATCCCCCAGCCGGGTCGGACTATTCAGTTCGCTGAGTCGGGCGACGCCATCGCAATCCCGAGCGACATCCTGAGCGGGTTCCAAGATGAATACGACCCGTACTGGTTTGAACTCGCAACCGTCGGCGACAACGTGTACGGCGTGCCGCTCAAGGGTGATGTCAAGAGCCTGGTCTGGTACAACCCCGCCGTGTGGGCCGAGAACGGCTACGAGGTCCCCGAGACCTTCGACGAGCTCACCGCACTCGCCGATCAGATGAACGCCGACGGCATCACGCCGTGGTGCATCGGCATCGGATCCGGCGATGCGACCGGTTGGCCCTTCAGCGACTGGATGGAGGACATGATGCTGCGGATCCACGGTCCCGAGGTGTACGACCAGTGGGTCGACCACGAGATCCCCTTCAATGACCCCAAGGTCAAGGAAGTCGCCGAGTTCGTGTCGGACATCTGGTTCACCGAGGGCAACGTGCTGGGCGGCCGGGACGCCATCGCTGCGACGGGCTTCCAGGAAGCGGGTCTCCCCGTCCTCTCCGGTGAGTGCGGCATGCACCGTCAGGCCAACTTCTATGCTGCCCAGTTCGTCGACAACGGCGGCGTGGTCGGCGAAGACGTGGACGTGTTCTATCTGCCCACGATCTCCGACGACTTCGGCACCGTGGTGCTCGGCGCTGGCGTGCACGCCGTGCCCTTCTCCGACGACGCGGCAACCATGGCCGCCATCGAGTGGATGGGGTCCGCCGATTTCGCCAACACGCGGATCGAAGCCGACAAGGGTGGTTTCCTGTCACCGAACACCGCCCACGACACATCGCTCTACTCAGCCGACCTCGACCGCACCTTTGCCGAGATCCTGGTCAGTGCCGATCCGTTCCGCTTCGACGCCTCCGACCTGATGCCCGGCGAGGTTGGCGCAGGAACGTGGTGGAGCGGCGGCACCGACTACGTGTCGGGCGCCATCGAGCTGGACAGCTTCCTCGACACCGTCGAGAACAGCTGGCCCTAAGAAGCCAACCGTCGCTCGCCCGAGAAGGGCGACGATGACCTGATGCGATGTGTGGGCCGACCTCGAGGGGTCGGCCCTCATCGCGCATGCGATCGCCGTGCCTCGATCCGGTTACGAGTGCGAGTCCGTGTGCAAGGCGACCCGTCCTGTGCCATCATTCACTGACACAGTCTCGGGGAGAGGGGAGCTTCATTGGACTCGCTCATTCGCATGGTGATCGGCGTGCTCAGCGCCCTGGCAATCAGTGGCGCCATCTTCTTGGGATTGAACTACCTGGTGGACCGAGCACAGCGGGAGTGGAGAGTCAACGGCGCCCTTCTCGGCCTCGGTGCTGGTTTCACCGTCGGGGCGGTCTTAGGACTTCTGCCGTCCTTCGTCGGAGCCGACGACCCGTGGCGCAACCTCGTGATCGGCGGTGTGGTCGTCGGGCTCGCAGGAGCCGTCTTCGTGCATCTCGCAGGTCGGACCGAGGTGGGCAGGAACCGCACATCCTCACTCATCCGCACCGGCGTCTTCTTCGGTCCCGCCGTGTTGTTCCTCTCTTTCACTCTCATCGTGCCCACGATTCGAACCGCCTACGTGTCCCTGCAGCAGCGCGGTGAAGGCGGGCTCAGTTTCGGTCAGTACTCCGACATTTTGGGGAACTCGGCCTACTTCGGCTTCGACGGTGCCTCGGACATCATCACGAGTCGCCTGACGATCTTCGCTTTGTGGTGCGTGGCACTCGGACTGCTAGCCGGCTTGGCATCCACCCAGATCACGCTTGGTGGCGAACGAGGTCGTCAGGCCCAGACGGTGTACCGTGCGATCGGCGTGCTGATCCTCGCCATCATGGCGGCGCTGTTCATCGGGTTCATCGAGGCCGTGATACGGGATCCGAACGAGTCGGCGATCTACGACGTCCTCACCGTCTTGGTGAGCAGTTCCGTTTCGCTCGTCGTTGCGTTGATCGCGGTGGTCGCACTCGGATTCGTGTACGTGCGGAGCAGGACCCAACAGGGCGGGGTCAACGCCGCCGACATGGGCGCCCCGATTTCCTCGGCCCTCAGCGTCATGGCGGTGATCGCCATCCTCCTGGCGATCTTCTCGACCTTGACCGGGGTCGTCTGGAACAACCTCTGGTGGGTGGCGGCGGTGGCCGGTCTCTCCACGATCCTCGGCCTGCTCATCGCCCTGCTCGCCGATCGATCACATCACGAGACCTTGGCCAAGTCGTTCATCTTCATGCCGATGGCGATCTCGATGGTGGGTGCCGCCGTGATCTGGGACTTCATCTACACCCGGACGCTCTCGGGCAACCAAATCGGTCTGTTCAACTCGATTCTCGTGGCACTCGGCTACGAACCTCGCGGCTTCTTCATCAACGCCTCGCTGATCCCCTGGAACAACTTCTTCATCATGGTCATCATGATCTGGATCCAGACCGGCTTCGCCATGGTGATCCTGTCGGCTGCGATCAAAGGCGTGCCCACCGAGTTCATGGAGGCGGCGCGCGTGGACGGTGCTACCGAGGTCCAGATCTTCTGGCGCATCACCCTGCCGACGATCATGCCCACCATCTTCGTGGTGCTCACGACGCTGATCATCACCGTGATGAAGGTCTTCGACCTCGTGAAGGCCACCACAAACGGCGCCAACGGCACGGACGTCCTGGCCAATGCCATGTTCAACGACCTGCGAATCGGCAACTTTCCCAGATCGGCGGCCTTTGCCGTCCTCATCTTCGTGCTCGTTCTCCCCGTGATGGTCTACAACGTCCGTCGCACGGCGGCGGAGGTCCGCTGACATGACAACGCTGCAAGCCCCACCAAGGACGAACCTCGAGGTCACCAACATCGACACCAGAACCACCGGTGGGCGATTGCATGCATTGCTTGCGAGAGTCCCCACCGCCGTCTTGTGGGTCATCGTCGTGCTGTGGACGTTGCCGACGTTCGGTCTGTTCGTGTCCAGCTTCCGTCCGGTTGACGATCTGCAGGAATCCGGCTGGTGGACGATGTTTTGGCGACCGGACGTAACGCTCAACTCTTATCAAGAGGTGCTCACCGAGCCGGTTGGTGGCCAGGAGAGCATGGCTGACTACTTCCTCAATTCGCTGGCCATCGTCATCCCGGCGACGATCATCCCCATCGCCATCGCCGCCTTCGCAGCCTATGCATTCGCCTGGATGGAGTTTCCCGGTCGATCCTGGATCTTCGTAGCCGTCGTATCGATGCTCGCAATACCCAACCAGATGGCGTTCGTGCCGCTCATCCAATTCTTCCGAACGCTGGGGGTGGCCGGCGAGCCACTGACCGTCTGGCTCACCCACACCGGATTCGGACTACCGCTGGCGATCTACTTGTTACACAACTACATGAGTGGCTTACCGAAGGACATCTTCGAATCCGCCCGGATCGATGGCGCTGACCACTTCAAGATGTTCACCCGGCTCGTTCTGCCACTGTCCAAGCCGGCCCTCGCCGCCTTCGCCATCTTCCAGTTCCTGTGGGTATTCAACGACTACCTGATCGCTTCGGTGTTCCTCGACGAGAAAGGTAGCCCGGTCACGATCGCTCTGGTCAACCTGGTCGGCGAGAAGGGAACCAACTTCGAGCTGCGTTTCGCAGCGGCGTTCGTCAGCATTGCGCTTCCCCTCGCAGTGTTCTTCTCGCTCCAGAAGTACTTCGTCCGCGGTCTGCTGGCTGGATCCGTGAAGGGCTGATCGTCTCGGCGCCGGGTCCGACCACCCGTCGACCGACCACGGACCGACCGGCCAGTACACTCGCCGCCATGACCACGACGTTGAGGGCGATGTCCGTGCTGGCGGCGGTGCTGGCGCTACTGCTTCCGGCCGGTTCCGCCGGTGCGCAGACCGTCGACATCGAGGCGGTCGCCGACGAAGTCGATGCCACGGGCCGCTACCTCGAACGCGACGTCGATGCCGCTGCCCTCGAGGCGATCGATCGCGCCAATGCCGACGGCGTCGCGTTCGTGCGCCTCGACACCCCCCAGGACGGTGCATCGGCGGCCCAGGAACTCGCCGTCGAGCTCGCCAGCCGGGACAGCCGCTACGGCGCGGTCATCGTGCTCACGAACAACTCCGTCTACGCCAGAGGGGTGTCCGAAACGCTCAGCGCCGTTCCCCCCGATGTCACCAACCTGTTCGGAAACGGCCAGATCGCCGAGGGCATCGACGCGGTGGTCGACAACCTCGACGGCGCCGCCCGGGGCGGCGACCCGAGGAACACCGGATCCGACGGCGGTGGCTTCCCGTGGATCCTGGTCGTCGTCCTCGCCATCGGGGCGTTCTTATTGGTCAACATGGTCCGCGGTCGGCGCAAGACCAGGAAACTCGAAGCCAAGACCATCGAGGACGACCGGGCCGAGATCAAAGAGCAGCTCAGGGCCAACGCCGATCGCGTCATCGAGCTCGGCGACGAGGTGATCGCCACCAAGGACGCCGAGTTGATCGCTGTCTACGAGGAAGCATCGCGGGCATATCAGAACGTCTCCACCGAGATCGACAACGC
This sequence comes from Acidimicrobiales bacterium, assembly GCA_041576015.1. Taxonomy (GTDB): domain Bacteria; phylum Actinomycetota; class Acidimicrobiia; order Acidimicrobiales; family SZUA-35; genus JABDIY01. Next base: position 8,005 of record JBFGLT010000021.1, on the reverse strand, counting down.
CAAGACCGCAGCCGAAGTCGATGCCCTCGACGACCAGATCGACAAGGCCGAATGGCAGTTCGAAGTGATCGAGGCCAAGCTCAGCGGCAAGCCGGCACCGCCGTTCGTCGACGACGACGAGCCCGATGAACCGCCGCCGCCCGCCCCGCCGCCGGTGGCCTCGCCGGCTGAGCGTGACGCACAGTTGCGCCGTCGAACCCAGCCGCCCCGGCCGCTCCCGAGACGCAACCCCCGCACCCGCATGGACCCTCCAGCCAGCAGCACGGGGAGCCTTCTCGGAGGCACCTTCGGACGGCTGGCCATGAGCGTCATCGTCAGCCTGTTGATGGGCGGCCGGCTCGGTCGCCCCCGAATGTCGCGACGGTCCAGCCGTCGCGGCGGCTACGGCGGCTTCGGACGCGTGCTCTGATATTGGCCTCGCTCCTCCGCTTCGCTCGTCGCTCGGGCTCGCTCCGCTCGGCCAAGCGGGTCACCTCTCACGTGCTGCCTCCCTGGCGCGACGGCAGCCTCACCACACCCCCGCTACTCCGCTACGCTCGTCGCTCGGGCTCGCTCGGCTCGGCCAAGCGGGTCACCGCTGGTGTGCTGCCTCGCTGGCGCAACGGCAGCGTTGCTTGGCGCAGCCGGCATGAGCACCGCTCTCCCATCCGCGAGAGCGTCACTGGGGTTGTTCATACTGGACCCATGGCTGAGGTTCCGGCGTATCTGTCTCCGTCGTCAGCGGCGTCGTTCGACGGCTGCCCTCGACGGTGGAAGTTCAAGTACGTCGACCTCCTACCCGAACCTTCGGGCCAGGCGGCGCTGATCGGTTCGTTCGCGCATCTCGTGCTCGAGCACCTGTGCCTCTTACCGGCCCCCGATCGCACGATCGCCCGCGCCAAGGAGCTGGCTCGCTCCCTTTGGGACGAGTTCGCGGCGACCGAGGACTACGTCGCCCTCGAACTGGACCAGGACGGCGGACGCTCGTTCCGGTGGGGTGCCTGGCAGTGCATCGCCGGCCTCTGGTCGCTGGAGGACCCGTCGACGGTCGAGGTCGTCTCGACCGAGGAGAAGGTCCGCACCCACCTCGGCGACGTCCCGTTTGTCGGCATCATCGACCGCGTCGATCAGGTGGACGGCGGTCTGGTGGTCACCGACTACAAGTCGGGCACCCTGCCCGGCATCCGCTGGCGGGAGGACAAGATCCAGCAGGTCATGCTGTACGCCGCTGCCCTCCACGCCGAGACCGGCGTGATGCCCCGCTCGGCCCGGCTGCTGTACCTCAAGCAGTCGATCGTCGACATTCCTGTGACGCCGGTCAAGATCGACGACGCCGTCGACCAATTCCGCACCACCTGGTCAGCCGTACAAGGGGCATGTTCGAGCGAGGCATTCGAGGCCCGGCCCGGAGTGCTCTGTGGCTGGTGCCCCTTCGCCGCTCGTTGCCCCGAAGGTCAACAGGAACTGGCCCAACGAGAAGCGTCGGGGCGCCTCCCGGCCCACGCACCGGCTCGGGGTCTCGTGGCCTGACCCACCGGGCGATTCAACCCAGCGCCATCAAGTGTTCGCTCGTCCGGACCGACAACGATCGGGTGACCACGCTCGACGAACGGCCATCCGGCTCGCCCCCTCGCCGCGGGATCACCATTCCCGACGGCCGGCCCGCCGGTTGGTACGACGACCCAAGCCAGGCTCACCAACTGCGGTACTTCGACGGGGGGACGTGGACCGACCACGTGACCCACTTCGGACCCTCACCCTGTGACGGCTGCAACCGCAGGCGCTGAGACCTCGCACGCTCCCCGATCACCGGGATCTTGGATCGCCCGGCCGTCGGCGAGCACGCTCCAGCCGACCGACGACGAGTCGACCTGGGACAATATCGCCGAGCGCTCGGCCGCCGACGCCTCCCGAACGACACCTCCCGGGGCGAGGAACGGATGAACCGACACGAACAGCCCCTGTTCGGACACGGTGGCCACGAAGACCGCCGACTGAGCCGTCAACCCGACCGAGGGCGGAAAGGCGAAGTTGCCGGTGGAGTTGACCACGACAGCGTCGCCGATGCTGGTGATCCCCTGCACGACGTGGGGATGTGAGTTCACGACCAGATCGGCGCCGGCCGCCGCCCACCGCCGGTTGAGATCGGTCATCTCAGCATCGGCGCACAACTCGCCCTCGGTGCCGCCGTGCACCAGGACCACGGTTGCGTCGGCCACTTCGGCCAGGTCGGCGACGGCGTCGGTCGCATCGTCGAGGAACGGTGGGCACGCCCAGGCCACCTGAGGCCGGACGTTCCGGCCCTGCCAGGACCAGTCGCAGGGAACCCGCGAGAAGGCGATCATGCCGACCGTCCACTCCCCGACCTCGAGAACCAGCGGAGCGATCGCCGCTTCGCCGTCGCCGCCGGCACCGATCGGGTGAATCCCTGCCTGACGGAGCTGGTCGATCCCGTACTCGAGCGCAGCGGGTCCGTAATCGAGCGCATGGTTGTTGGCCAGGGTCACCACATCGACGCCGGCTTCGGTGAGGAAGCCGATCGACGCAGGATCGGACCGGAACAGGAACGCTTTGTCGACGGGAGGGCGACCGATACCGACCGGGGCCACCGCCGTCTCGAGGTTCACGACCGAGACATCGGCGTTCGACAACAACTGGCGGGCCGCACCGATGGGGTTCTCGGCGTACGGCGCTGCGTGGAACGAAGTGTCGCCGGCGAAGGCGAGGGCGATAGGGGCACGGGTCCGGCGCGGAACTGCCTGGGGGGATTCTGCAGGCGACGGCGCCGGCTCAGGTGTCCGTGTGCTCGCTCCCACGACGATCACCCGGCTTCGAACATTGGGGGCGGCCTCGACCGACCGGATCCGGGCCTGCTCACCGGCGCCGGCACACCCGGCGACGACCAACCCCACCATGGCGAACACGAGCGCTGTCGTCGGTCGCAGACGGGACACCACGCTACGCTATCGGTTCCCGGAAGTCGGGTCTGAGTTGTCTTGACCGTTCGGTTGCAATGCAATCCAGACCCGAGCACGCTCATGACATGCCAGTCGGCGTGATCGCTTCACTTCGGGGTCCCGGTGGCCGGGAGAGCGCCATGTCCTTCACCGTGGGCGTCTGGGTGCAGAGTACGCTCGACTCCTCCAACGACCGGCCCCCGATGGTCATCCACCGCAACGTGGGACTCGGCGACCTGGCCGGCCTGGCCGGATCCGAGGCAGCCGACCTGCGGTGTGCTCTCCCGCTCGACATGTCCCCCCGGATTCGGCGGCGGGTCCTGGCCGAGATCGAACGGACCGACGGCATCACCCTCACGGCCGCCGTCGAAGCGCCCGTCGCCGCCTTCGCCGCACTTCCGCCGGGCCCGACGGCCCGGTCGGTGCCGCCCGGAGGGCCCCAGCTCCACGCCGTCGCCCTCGGCCAGCCCGGCGGCTCGGTCAGCATCCTCGTCGCCGACCGGATCTCCGCCCAGCTCACCGGCGCAGGAGTGGTGCAGGATCGTGTCGCCGCCCGGCAGTTGCTCCGGCGGGCCTTTCTCGCCTGCCTCGTCACCGGCGGGTTCGACGAGGACGGCGAGGCCTTCGAGGAGTTGGTGGAGGACCACTACGCGTCAGTTACGGCCTACCAACTCGACGGCGCCGGATCGGACCTGGTGGATCATGCCTTTGGCCGCGTACCCGTCGAGCGACGGCCGCTGCGCAGCGTAGATGCATGTCTCCTCGGTCTGTCGCGTCTCTCCCGGCTGGCCTTCTGGACCACGACCTGGCCGACCGGCCGGGTGCACCTGGGCAGCGACTGGACGCGCCACGCCGGACCGCTCGACGGCGCCGGTGAGACCCACCTGGTGCGCCTCCGGACCGACCGGGTCCTGCGATTCTCCGATTCGACGGGTCAGCCGGTACCCGTCAGGGCGGGCTCGGTTCGCGCGTGGGGCTGCCACGTGCCCGAACGCCTCGGCGGCCAACCCCGCCTGCAGATCCTCGACGACGGTCGTATCCTCGTCCACGGGCCGGCCGGCGTGCCCCCGCTCGCCGCCCGTCTCCAGTGGCCCATCCCCGGGTCAGGATCACCGGATCTGGCCATTTCGGCCGTCGGCCGGCTCGGGCTGGAACTGATCGACCCGTCAGTCGTCCGCCCAGAGCAGGTCGAAGACGTCGAGCCACAGTTGGGTGGTCAGCCGCAGTGATTCGATGTCGATCCGCTCGTTGTGTCCGTGGAAACGGGTGAGAAAGTCGGTAGGGCTGACCGCCTCGCTCAAGAGACCGGCTCCGAAGGCGATCACGCCCTTCTCTCTGAAGAATCTCGAGTCGGTGCCGCCGGTCACCAGGCTCGGCACCAGGCTCTTTTCTGGGTAGGGCCGGCCCATCGCGGTCGTGAGGACCTCCCAGAGACGGTTGTCGGTCGGTGAGGCGGTCGCCGGTTCGCTCTGGATGATCTCCACCTCGACCTGCGACAAGAGGTCGCCGAGGGCCGTGGCCAGATGGGCGTCGACGTCGTCGGAGCTCTCGCCGGGAAGGGTGCGGATGTCGACGTCGATCGAGACCCGATCGGGAATGACGTTTGTCTTGACCCCTCCGTGGATGACGTTGGGACTGAAGGTGGTGTGCGTGCAACTGTGGGCGTTTCTGGCGATCTCCGGCGGCATCAGCGCGAAGGCCTCGTGGATCCGGTCGGGGTCGAGCAAGAGGTCGCTCAGTTCCGGTCCGAGGTCCATCGCCTCGACCCGCTGCTCCCACATCTGATCGAGGCGGGGTCCGGGGTCGTAGGCGCTGATCCGCCGCACGACCTCGGCGGCGGTCACGAGGGCGTTGTCGGTGGCGTAGGGCATCGACCCATGCCCTGGGGTGCCGCGCACGTGGAGCCGCCGCCAGCCCACGCCCTTCTCAGCCGTCGTCAGCAGGATCGAGTTGCCGATCGGGATCCCGCCGAACTCGGTGAGCACGTAGTCGCACCGGAGGTGATCCCAGTGTTCGTCGAGGAGCACCTTGGCGCCGTGGAGACCACCGGCCTCCTCATCAGCGACGGCGAAGTAGACGATGTCGCCCGGGTATCGCCGGCCCGACTTCACAGTGTGGCGGAAGGCGACCGCCATCGACGAGGTCAGGTTCAGCATGTCGATGGCACCCCGCCCCCAGACCTCGCCGTCGACGAGTTCGGCACCGAAGGGATCCCGCCGCCATCCCTCCGGACTGACGGGCACGACATCGGTGTGGCCCATGAGACAGAGGGCCGGGGCATTCGGATCGGTTCCCTCGTAGCGGGTGACGAGGGAGGACCGGCCCGGGCCGGTCTCGTAACGCTCGAGATCGAGCCCGAGACCCTCGAGTTCGCCCTCGAGCAGTCGGGCCGACCGGTCCTCGAAACCCGAGTCTTCGGAGCCGTCGTTGACGCATTCGTTGCGGATGAGAGCACGCAAGAGATCCACCGTTTCCCCGGTCAGACGATCGAGGTCGGCGTCGGTGAGGGCCATGCACCGAGCGTACCTTCGACCGATCGGTTGCCCCGAACCGCTCCGTCCGATCCTGTACCGTCGTGGCCGATGGTGCCCCCCGGACCGTCGCTCCGGCGACCGAGATCGATCGCGGTCACTGCCGCCCTGCTGGTCGCCGGCTGTTCGACTGGTGGTTCGTCGACGGTTGCGCCGGCGCCGACCAGCTCGACAGCGCCGCCGATCACGAGCGCACCGCTCGCCACCACGACGGCCGCACCGACGACGACGACCGCACCGTCGACGAGTTCCTCGGTGTTGGTCGAGGACGATCAGGCCGCTGCCGACGGTGAGCCACAGGACCAGCCGGAAGCTTCGATCGTCGCCCTCAGTGCCGAGATGGTCGGTCTGCTCGGCCCGGTAGCGGACCTGGCGCTGCAGCTCGATCAGCTGGCCGTCTTTCCCGCCGGGCCCCAGACCCCACCCGATGCCGTCCTCACCGATCTCAGCGTGGGCGTCGGCACGCCCGCACCCGACGGTCGCGTCGACGCCCAGATCGCCGCGACGGTGACCACGTCGATCTCGGGGGACGACGCCGCCCGCCTCCTCACCGGATCGCTCATCGGCGCAGGGTACGTCGTGCTCGACTCCTCCGAATCGGGGTCGCAGCGTTCGACCTCGTTTCGGGTGCCGGGCGGTAACCGCTTCGATGAGCTGGTCGTGGCGGTCTCCGACACCGGAGAGGCGACGGCGGTTCGGCTGGTCTACGGCGCACCGGTCCCGACATCGCGCGTCCGCCGGTTCGTGGAATGGAGCGGAGGTCCACTCCCCCTGCCCGACCGCGGAGACCGCCGGACCCTGGTCGTCGCCACGCGGTCGGGCCAGGGGGTCCTGGAGACGACCCGGTGGACGGTGGAGACGTCGGCCATCGTGGACGGTGGCGACCTGCAAGCCGAGGCCGACCGCCTGCTGGCCAGGATCGAGGACTCCGGTGGTCCATGGAGCTCCCACCCGGTGCTCACGGCAGGGAGCGAAGCGCCGCTCACCGGCGGGTTGCGCCACCCCGGACTCGACGACGCCCGCTACGAAGTCGTCCCGGTTCAGCGGGTCGGCATCGACCGGTCGGGAGAACTCGCGAGCGTGCCCGGCATCGAGGTCCGGGTGGTCGGCGAACGGATCGGCAGCTGACCTAGCGCTGCTCGAGCGCTTCGAGCAACTTGGGGATCACCTTGTGGACATCGCCGACGATACCGAGATCGGCAACCCCGAAGATCGGCGCCTCCGGGTCCTTGTTGATGGCGACGATGTTCTTGGAGCCCTTCATCCCGACCAGATGCTGGGTTGCGCCCGAGATGCCGGCGGCGATGTAGACCGCCGGCTTGACGACCTTGCCGGTCTGGCCGATCTGTGTCGAGTAGGGCACCCAGCCGGCGTCGACGATCGCCCGGGAGGCCCCGGCTGCGCCGTTGAGCTTCTTGGCCAGGTTCTCGACCAGGGCGAACTTGTCGGAGGTGCCGAGACCACGGCCGCCGGCGACGACCAGGTTCGCCTCGTCGAGCTTGGGGCCCTCGGACTCCTCCACGTGCCGCTCGACCACACGGGCACCCACCGACGAGCCGACGTCGGGCACGTCGAGATCCTCGACGTCGGCTGCTCCCCCGCCAGAGGCCTCGGCTGGGAAGCTCTTCGGACGAACGAGCATGATCTTCACACCATCGCCGGTGAACTTGGTGCGAACCTCGGTCGCCCCGCCGAAGATCGGTTCGGTGCCGACCAGGGTGTCGCCGTCGACCTCGATGTCCACCACGTTGGTGATCACCGTCTGGTCGAGGAGCACCGAGAGCCGGGCGGCAGTGTCGCGGGCGTCATAGCTGGTGCCCAGAAGGATGGCGTCGGGGCCGTCACCGCCCTCGACAGCCGCTGCGATCGCCGCCGCCACCGGGACGCCGGCCAGCGCGTTGTCGAGATCCCCGGTTTGATACACGGTTTCGGCGCCGTACTCGCCCAGGACATCGGCCAGTTCGTCGGCGTCGTCACCGGCGTAGACGGCGCACACCGTGTCCGCCAGCTGGCGGGCCTTGGTCAGGAGTTCCAGGGTGGTCGTGGAGACCGTGCCGTCGGTGGCCTCTGCGTGTACCCAGATCGTGTCGAGTGTCATGTCGGTTTCTCCAGTCATCGGCGCCAGCGCGCCTGAACGAAATGGTCAGATGGCTTTGACGGATTCGAGGAACTCGATGATCCGCATGTGGGCTTCACCGTCGTCCTCGATCTTCTCGCCGGCCTCGCGAGTCGGGGCGTCGGTGACGCTGATGATCTCCTGACCCGAGCCCGACCAGCCGACCTGGTCAGCGGTCATCCCGAGATCGGCGACGGTCTTCTCGACGACCGGCTTGGACTTGGCGGCCATGATCCCCTTGAACGACGGATACCGGGGTTCCACCACGCCGGCGGTCACGCTGATCACCGCCGGGAGCGGACATTCGACGTCGTCATAGCCTGCGTCGGTCTGCCGTTCGACCTTGATGGCGTTCCCGTCGACGACCACCGATTTGGTGGCGGTGACCGAAGGCCATCCGAGCACGCCGGCCAGCTGACCGG
>JBFGLT010000020.1:0-28947 GCA_041576015.1 Acidimicrobiales bacterium | reverse complement strand
GGCGTGCTGCCTTGCTGGCGTGTCGGCAGCCCTTTTGGCCTCCGCTCGCCTTTGCTTCGCTCCGGGTCGCTTCGGCACTCGCTCCGCTCGGACAAGTGTCCACGGGCGGCGTGCTGCCTTGCTGGCGCGGCGGCAGCCTCAGTTCCTACTTCCCAGGTGAATTGCCATGACTGACCTTCACAAGTATCCGCCGTTCGAGAAGTGGCACGATTGGACCGAGCTCGACGCCAAAGCGTGGCCGGAGAAGAAGGAGCGGCGCTACACCCTCGTCCCCACGACATGCTTCAACTGCGAGGCCGGGTGCGGGCTGGTCGCCTACTTCGACAAGGAAACCGGCGAGATCGCCAAGATCGAGGGCAACCCCGAGCATCCCGGCAGCCGGGGGCGCAACTGCGCCAAGGGGCCGGCGACCGTCAACCAAGTCTATGACCACGAACGGGTGCTGTACCCGCTGAAGCGGGTGGGGGAGCGGGGCTCGGGGCAGTGGGAACGGATCTCCTGGGACGAGGCGCTCGCGGACATCGGTAGCCGCATCCGCACCGCCATCCAGGACGGACGTAACAACGAGGTCATGTACCACGTCGGCCGGCCCGGCGAGGACGGCTACACCGACCGGGTCCTGAAGGCCTGGGGGGTGGACGGCCACAACAGCCACACCAACATCTGCTCGTCCAACGCCCGCATCGGCTATCAGAGCTGGATGGGCCACGACCGTCCGTCGTCGGACTTCGCCAACGCCGAGGTCATCTTTCTGATCTCCTCCCACCTCGAATCGGGCCACTACTTCAACCCCCACGCCCAGCGCATCATGGAGGCCCAGGCCAAAGGGGCCAAGATCATCGCCGTCGACCCGCGCCTGTCGAACACCGGCGCCAAGGCCGACTACTGGCTCCCCACCTGGCCGGGAACCGAACCGTTCCTCTGCCTGGCCATCGCCCGCCTGCTCATCGAATCCGAGACGTGGAACGACGGTTTCGTTCGGCGGTGGACCAACTGGGAGACCTACCTGCGTCAGAAGCACCCCGCCCGTCCGGTGCAGTGGGACCAGGTCCGCCCCGCCCTCCTCGACGAGTACGCCGAGTACACCCCCGAGGCCGCCGAGCAGAAGACCGGCGTCGACGCCGGCACCATCCGGGAGATCGCCGAACTCATCGGCGCCCACCCGACCAAGTTCGCCTCCCACAACTGGCGGGCGGCCGGGGCCGGCAACCTGGGCGGCTGGCAGGTCGCCCGCTGCCTGTTCTTCCTGAACGTGCTCACCGGGTCGGTGGCGACCAAGGGCGGCACGGCCGGGAACGGTCTCAACAAGTTCAAACCGGCCGCCCCGATCGGCGCGCCCGGGCTCACCAGCTGGAACGAACTGGAGTGGCCCCACGAGTACCCGCTCGCCTACCACGAGATGTCCATCTTGTTGCCCCACTTCCTCAACGAAGGGCGCGGGGCGCTCGAGGTGTATTTCTCCCGGGTCTACAACCCGATCTGGACCAACCCCGACGGGTTCAGCTGGATGGAGGCGCTACGCGACCCCGAGAAGGTGCGCTGCCATGTCGCCCTGACCCCCACCTGGTCCGAGACCGCCTGGTTCGCCGACTACGTCCTCCCGATGGGCGTGTCGGCCGAGCGTCACGACGTCCACAGCTACGAGACCCACGCTGGGCGCTGGATCGGATTCCGGCAGTCGGTGTTCCGGCGCTACGCCGAGATCCAGAACGGTGGTGCGCTCGGCCCCGACACCCGCAGTCACCAGTACAACCCGGGTGAGGTCTGGGAGGAGAACGAGTTTTGGATCGACCTGTCCTGGCACATCGATCCCGACGGATCGCTGGGGATTCGTCAGTGGTTCGAGTCCAAGGAGCATCCCGGCAAGCCGGTCACGATCGACGAGTACTACGCCGAGATGTTCGGCGAGAACGTCCCCGGGCTGGCCGAGGCGGCCGCCGCCGCCGGTCAGACACCTCTCCAGTACATGCGGGACCGGTCTGCCTTCGCTGTCCCCACCGACCCGTACGAGCCGTACGAGCGCACCGTCGCCGCCGACGCACTGGCGGGGTGCACCAAGGACGCCGGGGGCGTGTACCGCAAACCGAACACGGCTGGAACCTGGTCCGGCGACCTCGACGACCTGGGGGAGATCTCCCTGGCGGCGCTGGGCGACAGCTCTCCGGCTGTCGAGGTCGACGGACGTCCCCGAGAGGGCTTTCCCACCCCGTCCAAGAAGCTCGAGCTGTACTCCGAGACGCTGGCCGACTGGGGTTGGCCCGAGTACGCCACACCGACCTGGATCCCGAGTCACGTGCACTGGGAGGACCTCGACCTCGCCGGCAACGAGCGAATCCTGCTGCCGACGTTTCGCATCCCGACCCTGATCCACACCCGCTCGGCAAACTCCAAGTGGCTCAACGAGATCAGCCACCGCCACCCGCTGTGGATCCATCCCTCGGATGCCGAGAAGCTCGGGATCTCGGAGAACGGGCTGGTTCGCGTGTCCACCCGCATCGGCCACTTCGTGATTTCGGCGTGGCGGACCGAGGGGATCCGACCCGGGGTGGTGGCTGCCTCCCACCACATGGGCCGCTGGCGGCTCGAAGAAGACAAGGCACGCTCCTGGAGCGCCGGCAAGGCGACGATCACCAGCCGGGCCAACGGCTCAGGTGGGACCGTCTGGAAACTCCGCCGCGACCACGGCAATCAGCCGTACCCGTCGAGCGACCCGGACACCGGGCGGATCTGGTGGAACGACACCGGCGTGCACCAGAACGCCACCTTCTGTGTCCAGCCCGATCCGATCTCGGGAATGCAGTGCTGGCACCAGCGGGTTCGGGTCACGCCAGCCGAGCCGGGAGATGAGTACGGTGACGTGGTGGTCGACACCGCCAAGTCCCGCGAGGCCTATCTCGACTGGCTCGCCAAGACCCGCCCGGCGGGCACGAACGACACCGGTCTGCGCCGCCCGCTCTGGTACGCACGACCCCTCAAGCCGGCCGCCACCGCCTATCGCCTGCCCGACTGAGATGGACCAGCTTCGGTGAGGGTCGGCCGCCCCAGCAACGGCGATCTCATTGCTGGAGTGTCCGTTGCGCTGGTCGCCATCCCCCAGTCCCTCGCCTATGCCGAACTCGCCGGGTTGCCCGCCCAGTACGGGCTGTACGCATCGGCGCTTCCATCGCTGATCGCCGCCGCCTTCGTCTCGTCGAAGTACCTCCAGACCGGGCCGGTGGCGCTGACGGCCCTCCTGACATTCGGCGCGCTGTCCACGATGGCCGAGCCGTTCGGCACGGCCTACATTCAGCTGGCGGCGCTGCTGGCTCTGCTGGTCGGCATCACCCGGACCGCACTTGGGCTGCTCCGCCTCGGCCGGGTCGCCTACCTGCTTTCCGAGCCGGTGCTCACCGGATTCACGACCGGCGCCGCCATCCTCATCGTCGCCTCCCAGTTGCCGAAGGTCTTCGACGCACGACCCGAGGACCGGGGGGTCTTGATCGACGCCGCGCTGGCGATCGTACGGGTGCACGATTGGCGGTGGTCGGCGATCCTGTTCGCCGCCGGCTCAGCCGCCGTGATGGTCACCGGCCGGCGCGTCCACCGCTTGTTTCCCGGAGTGCTGGTGGCGGTGGTCGCCGCCGTGATCGTGAGCGCCGCCACCGGGTACGACGGCTCGGTGGTCGGGGAACTTCAGGGTGGGTTCGTGTCGCTCCGATTCGAGTTCCCGTGGTCGTCGACGCTCGATTTGCTCGTGCCGGCCCTTGCCATCGCCCTGGTGGGTTTCGCCGAGCCGGCGTCGATCGCAAGGACCTTCGCCGCCGAGGAGCGGCTGTCGTGGGACGCCGATCGGGAGATGCTGGGCCAGGGGGTCGCCAACCTGGCGGCCGGGTTCTCCGGCGCCTTTCCGGTCGGCGGATCGTTCTCCCGCAGCTCACTGAACCGCCTGGCCGGCGCCACCAGCCCGTGGGCGGGCGCGGTGACCGGTGCGCTCGTGCTGTTCGCCATCCCGCTGACGCCGGTGCTGGCCGAGCTGCCGAGCGCCGTTCTCGGTGCCATCGTCATCGTGGCGGTGGTGAAACTGCTCAAGTTGGCGGACTTCCGGTATCTGATGCTGCGCGCCGCCCCGCAGGGGATCGTCGCCGTGGGCACGTTGGCGGCGACGCTGGCCTCCGCTCCGCGCGTCGAGCGTGGCGTCCTGGTCGGGATCGGGCTCTCCCTCGCCGTCCACCTCTACCGGGAGCTGGACGTGACCGCCGACAGCGTCCGGTCCGGCGACGTCCTGACGGTCGCGCCGAAAGGGGTGCTGTGGTTTGCCACCGTGCCGATGGTCGACCGGCTGATCCGTGACGAGCTGGCCGAACACCCTGACATCGGAACCGTCGTCATCGACTTCGCAGGCGTCGGGCGGCTCGATTTCAGCGGCGGCGCAGCCCTGGGCCGGCTCCTCGTCGAGCTCCGCGCCTCGGGGGTGACGGTGCTGACGGCCAACGTGCCGCCAGGCGCGTCCCGATCGGCTGGAATGCACCTCTCCGACGTGGCCGACGTCGCCGACTAGCCGGCGCCCGATCAGGTTGTCGGCCACAGCGGTCAGGTCAGCTTGAGGAACAGCCGCTCCAGTTCGTCGGCCTCGGGTTTGTTGTCGCACTGGGTCATGGCCGACGACATGAGCCGGAACCCGACCCGGTCGAGTGCCCCCTTGGCGGCGGCGAGCTGGGTCACGATCTGACGGCACTCGGCTCCCTCGTCGATCAGTCGTTGGATCCCCCGGATCTGGCCCTCCAGGCGCCGCAATCTCTTGAGTACATCGTCGTTGACGTCGGCGGGAAAGTGCATCCCGACAGCATACCCCCCGAGGTATGTTGACAGAACACCCGAATGTCCGTACTATTGCCGTCATGCCCTCGCTGTCCCGGCTGCTTCCCATCCTCACCTGGGCACCGTCCTACGATCGCGGCAATCTCCGGAACGATCTCGCCGCCGGCGTGACCGTCGGTGCCATGCTCGTGCCCCAGGCGATGGCCTACGCCCTTCTGGCCGGGCTGCCTCCCGAGATCGGTCTGTACGCCGCGACGGTGCCGGTTCTGGTCTACGCCCTCTTCGGCACCTCCCGGCAACTCGCCGTCGGGCCCGTCGCCATCGTCTCGCTGTTGACCGCGTCGGCTCTCGGCTCGCTCGTCGAGGAGGGGACCGGCGGCTACCTGGGCGCCGCCGCCCTCTTGGCCCTGATGGTCGGTGTCGTCCACATCGTGCTCGGCGTCGGCCGGCTCGGGTACCTCGTCAATTTCCTGTCCCACGCCGTGCTCGTCGGGTTCACGGCGGCGGCGGCCCTGATCATAGGGTTCTCCCAGGCCAAGCACATTCTCGGGATCTCCATCGAGCGCACCGAGCACTTCTACGAGACGGTGCTGGAGGTCGCCGACAATCTCGGTGCCACCAACGGGCCCACGCTGGCCGTCGGGGCCGGGTCACTCGCCGCTTTGTTCCTGCTGAAGCGGATCCTTCCCAGAGTCCCGGCCGCCCTCATCGTGGTGATCGGGTCGATCCTGGCGGTGGAGTTGCTGGCGCTGGAGGATCGTGGCGTCAAAGTCGTGGGAGACATCCCCGACTCGTTGCCGGCCTTCGGGCTGCCCACGTTCGACGGCTCGCTGATCGGCAACCTGATCGGCACGGCGTTCGTGATCACCCTGGTGGGATTCATGGAGTCCATCGCTGTCGCCAAGGTCTACGCCCGCCGCTACCGGTACGACGTCGAGCCCAACGCCGAACTGGTCGGTCTCGGCGCCGCCAACGTGGCCGCCGGTCTCTTCGGCGGCTACCCCGTGACCGGTGGGTTCTCCCGCACCGCGGTGAACGACGCCGCCGGGGCCCGCACACCGCTCGCCTCGATCGTCACCGCCGGGATCGTGCTCGTCACGATCGCCTTCCTCACGCCGTTGCTGGCATCGCTTCCCAACGCCGCCCTCGGCGCCATCATCATCATGGCCGTCGTCGGCCTGATCGACGTGGCCGAGATGCGCCACATCGCCAAGGTGAAGCCGACCGACCTGATCAGCCTGGCCATCGCCTTCTTGGCCACGCTGGTGCTGGGGATCGAGATCGGCATCGGCGTGGCCGTCATCGTGTCGATGCTGGTCGTGTTCGCCCGGATGTCGATGCCCCACTCGGCAGTCCTCGGCCACGTGCCCGGCACCACCTCCTACCGTAACGTCGACCGGTTCCCCGAAGCGGAGACGATCGAGGGGATCCGGATCGTCCGAGTGGATGCCGCTCTCTCGTTCGTCAACGCCAATCAGGTCAAGAAGCTGCTCGTGTCGCAATCGTTCGGCGCCGACGGCCTTCCGGTGCGGGCGCTCGTCGTCGATGCCTCCGGGATCAACGACATCGACGCAACCGGCGTCGAGGCGTTGCACGAGGTGCTCGTCGAAACCAAGGACCTCGGGGTTCCGATGCATCTGACCGATGTCAAGGGACCGGTGCGCGATGTGCTTCGGCGGGCCGGCATCTGGGACGATCTCGGCCTGCGTGTGCACGCAAGCACCCACGACGCCGTCGCCAGTATCCTCGGAACCCAACCGGAGCCAGTCGATCAGCGTCGGCTGGGCATCGACGAGCACGCGGCCCAACAGCCGTCCGAACCCGACCAAGGCCCAGGCCGCGGTCGCCAACCAGCAACCACCAGCTGACCATCAATACAGGAGTGACCCAATGACCACCCAGCTACCCGCCGCCGACGTCATCAGCACAGCCCAGCTTCGTCAGCTGATGGCGAACGATTCCCAAATTCGCATCCTCGACGTCCGCACCGGCGGCGAGTTCGAGTCGGCTCACATCCCTGGCTCCTACAACGTGCCCCTGGACACGCTGGGCGAACACGTTGCCGATCTCGCCGACGTGAGTCATCCGGTCGTGCTGGTGTGCCAGTCGGGCGGCCGGGCCACCCAGGCCCATCAGCGCCTGACGACAGCGGGCAAGGACACACTCCACATCCTCGAGGGCGGAATGAACGCCTGGATGGCCGGCGGCGGTGACATCGTGCAGCTCAACACCGATCGCTGGGCTCTCGAGCGTCAGGTGCGGTTCGTCGCCGGCAGCATCGTGCTCGTCGCCATCCTGGTCTCGCTTCTGTGGGATCCGGCGCGGTACCTGGCCGGCGCCGTCGGGTTCGGGCTGTTCTTCTCGGCGGCCACCAACACCTGCGCCATGGGGAACCTCTTGGCTCGACTGCCCTACAACCGCACCGACCGCTGCGACATCGCCGGAGTCCTGGCCGACTTGAATCGGGCGAACGCCTGATGGTCCGAGACATCCCGCTGGACCAGTATCGCTCGGCGCTGAGCGTCGATGGCCAGCTCGTCGACGTGCGGGAGGCGAGTGAAGTCGCCGCCGGCACGATCCCGGGGGCGGTGAACATCCCTCTGGCGGAGATCCCGTTCCGGCTTCGCGAACTGGATCCCAGCCGTCCCATTGTCCTGCTCTGCCGGAGCGGCGCCCGCAGCGCCCGGGCCGCCCGCTTCCTCGTCGCCCAGGGATTCACCGACGTCGTGAACCTCCACGGAGGGATGCTCGCCCTCCCCAGTTGACGCCAATACCCCTAGGGGTATAATGTACGGACATTAGGCTTTTCGAAAGGACCCGAACCCGCCATGAAGTTCACCCAGTACTACCTCGACTGTCTCTCGCAGGCCTCGTATCTGATCGGCGACGAAACCACCGGTCGGGCCGTGGTGGTCGATCCACGGCGCGACATCGACGAGTACGTCCGCGACGCGGCCGAGGCGGGCCTGACGATCGAGCTGGTGCTGGAGACACACTTCCACGCCGACTTTCTGTCCGGTCACCTCGAGCTGGCGGCCGCCACCGGCGCCGACATCGGCTTCTCCTCGGTCGCCTCGCCCGACTTCCCGTTCCGGCCGCTGGCCGACGGCGAGCGCATCAGCTTGGGTGACGTCGAGCTCGAGATCCTCCACACTCCCGGCCACACGCCCGAGTCGATCTCCATCGTCGTCCACGAGCACTCCGGAGACGACGTGCCCTACGGAGTGCTGACCGGTGACACGCTCTTCATCGGCGACGTCGGGCGTCCTGACCTCCTGGCATCGATCGGCTTCACGCGGGACGAGCTGGCCGAGAAGCTCTACGACAGCCTCCACGAGAAACTCCTCCCCCTTCCCGACGAAACTCGCGTGTATCCCGCCCACGGCGCCGGCTCGGCCTGCGGCAAGAACCTGTCAACCGACACCTGGTCGACCATGGGCGATCAGCGGCGGACCAACTACGCGCTGCTGGCACCGAACAAGCAGACGTTCATCGAGCTGGTGACCGAGGGGCAACCTCCCGCCCCCGACTACTTCGTCTACGACGCCATCCTCAACCGCCAGGATCGCGCGCTGCTCGACGAGACGGCCATGCCAGCGGCGCTCGATCTCGAACGCTTCGATGCCCTGGCGGCCGGGGGCGCCATGATCATCGACGGGCGAGACCCCGAGGAGTTCGCCCACGGTCACCTCACCGGTTCGATCAACGTCGGGCTCAACGGACGGTACGCCGAATTCGCCGGATCGGTCGTCCCCCACGACGTCGACATCGTGCTGGTAGTCGAGCCCGGGTTCGAACTCGAAGGCAAGAACCGTCTCGCTCGAATCGGCTTCGACCGGGTCGTCGGCTACCTCGAGGAGCCGCTGGCGGTCATGGCCGCCCATCCCGAACGTGTCGAGAAGGCATCGCGGCTCACCGCCCACGAGTTCGCCACTCGTCGAGGCGACATCGAGGGTCTCCAGCTCGTCGACATCCGCAACCCGGGCGAGATCCAACTCGGAACGATCGAGGGCTCGATCGAGATCCCGGTCGGCCAGCTGCCCAAGCGCGTTGACGAGCTCGACCCGAATCGACCGACCGTGGTGTTCTGCGCCGGCGGCTACCGGTCGTCGGTGGCGGCCAGCCTGCTCCGCAACGAGGGGTTCGGCGATGTGTCCGACATCCTCGGCGGCTACGGCGCCTGGTCTGAGCTCGCCGCCGTGTGAGTCGCCGGCGTCAACTGGCGATCCCGGGGGCACCTCCCCCGGGCGAGGTTCCTCCCGGCGCCGTCCCGTAACGTAGCTGTATGGACCAGGACCTCGTCAGCCGTTTCGGCGTAGCGCTCGCCATCGGGCTCCTGGTCGGCCTCCAGCGGGAGTGGGTCAAGGAGGAGAAGAAGCACATCCCCGAACGCCCGCCCAACGCGGTGTTCGGGGGTGTCCGGACCTACACGCTCATCGGGCTGGCCGGCGCCATCGCCGCCCATCTGAGCCTGGTGTTCGACAGCGCCTTCGTGTTCGTCGCCGCCCTCGTGGTCGTGTCCGGGTTTCTGGCGCTGGGGTACATGGCCGACATCCGGGCGGGACACGCCGGGCTCACCTCGGAAACGGCGGCGGTGATCGTCTTCCTGGCCGGCGGGATTGCCATCGCCGACGAGATGGCACTCGCCGCCGCCGTCGGCGTCGCCACAACCGCCGTCCTCGTCGCCAAGTCCGAACTCCATCGCTTCGCCCACCTCCTCGAACGCGAGGACATGACCGCGACGGTGAAGTTCGCTGTCGTCGCCGTCCTCGTCCTTCCTGTCTTGCCCACCGGGACCTACGGTCCGTCGCCCTTCGATGCCACCAGCCCGTTCAAGGTCGGGCTGATGGTGGTGTTCATCTCGGCGATTTCCTTCGTCGGCTATGTCGCCATCCAGCTGGTCGGAGCCGATCGCGGGGTGGCGGTCACCGGTGTGCTGGGCGGACTGGTCTCATCGACCGCTGTCACCATGGCGCTTTCCAACCACAGCAAGCAGGCCCACCGGCTCGTGCGGCCACTCGGCCTCGGGCTGTTCCTCGCCTGGACGATCATGTTCATCCGCGTCTTGCTCGAGATCGCCGTCGTCAACCTCGAACTCCTGTCCAGTGCCTGGTTGCCCATCACCGCCGGCGCAGCCGCAGGCGTCGCCACCGCCGGCCTGCTCTACCTGGGCGGCCGGCAGAGCCGCCGACAGACCGATCCCTCCGAATTTTCCAACCCGTTCAGCCTGCTGCCGGCCATCCAGTTCGGCCTCCTGTACGGCGCCGTGCTCATCGTGTCCAAACTGGCCACCGAGCAACTCGGAGACATCGGCGTCTACGCGTCGGCCATCGCGTCAGGTATCGCCGATGTCGACGCCATCACGCTTTCGATGGCCGAGCTGTCGATCGGCGACGGACCGATCGAGGACTCGACCGCGGCGCGAGCCATCGGCCTGGCGGCGGTCTCTAACACCGTCGTGAAGGGGGGCATCGTCGCCGTGATCGGTTCGAGCGCTCTGCGGAACCTCGTGATCCCGGCGATGGCGGTCATGGTGGCGGCGACCCTCGCCGCCCTGCCCTTCGTCTGATGGACACCCTCGGTCTGCAGCGCAGATCGACAACGGTGCCGCTTCCCCGTTCCCGCTTCCCCTTCGCCCTTCCCGCTTCCCTTCCCGCTGAAAGATCGTCGCCCCACCACAAACCGCCAAAAAATCGTGGTGGGCCTACATCCAGTGTGGTCGTGGCACGATTTTTCGGGGGAATGGAGGTGGGGGACGATGTTTGCGACGTTTCGTTTGGTGGCCGAGGTTTGCCGGGCAAAGGGGTCCAAGGGCCCTTCGGGGTGGCCGGGACCCATCGGAAACTCGTGAGGTGCCCCCTCCTGCCTCCGACGCCGGCGTACCGCCCGCGGGGGACGAGCCGTTCACCGAATGGATCGACCTGCGGCACGGGCGACGGCTCGAGGTTCGACCGTCGCAGGCCGACGACGGGGACGGCATCCGTGAGCTATACGCCTCGCTGTCGGTGACCGACCGCTACCGCCGGTTCTTCGGAGCGTTCGTCCCGCGGGCCGAGTGGTGTCGGGAGTGGGCGTCGGTGGGGGAGCGCGGCGGGTTCGGCGTCGTGGTGGTCCTCCACGAGAACAGCACCGAGCGGATTATCGCCGAAGCGGCCTACGCCATGCGCTCCGACGGCGACGGCGACCTGGCCGTCACCGTGGACCGGGAATGGCGGGGCTGGATGGGCCCCTACCTCGTCGACGTGCTCGTCCGCCGGGCCGCCGCCCAGGGAATCGACAACCTGCAGGCCGAGGTGCTGCTGGAGAACCGGCCGATGCTGGCCATCCTGCGGGCTCGTGGGGCGGTGGACCTCGAACACCCCGGCCGGGAGGTGCGGCTCACGATCGGCACCCGTGGTACGGTCCCTTCGTGGCCGCCGGCCGACGACCGGCCCAAGGTACTGGTCGAGGTGGCCGGTGGACGGTGGGCGGGGGAACGCCCGGCCATCGATGCGGGGCTGGCCACCGCCCTGTGCAGCGGGCCCCAGCGGCGACGCCGGACCGGTTGCCCGGTGCTCGAGGGTGGGCGGTGCCCGCTGGCCGACGACGCTGACGTCATCGTCGTGCTGCTCGACCCCGACGCAAATCAGACGCGCCGGCTGATCGCCGAGCACGCCCGCCAGCATCCCGGCGTGCCGATTCTGGTTGTGCAGGGGGCCTCCGCCGCTCTCCCCGACGGCTGCCTCTCCCTCCCCCGGCGGGGGGAGGATGCCGTGCAGGAGATCCTGTCGCTGCTCGGCCCGCCGCCGGAGGGCGGCGCTGTGGCGGACCCTGCCACCGGCGAGCGACCCTAGGCTGACCCGATGGTCGAGGATCCCGCCGAGGTGCTCCGCAACGCCGGACATCGCGTGACGAGCGCCCGCCTGCTCGTGTGGCAGGTGGTGAACCAGGCCGGTGCTCATCTCACCGCCGAGGCGGTCGCCAGCCGGGTGGCTGAGCAGGATCCCTCGGTCAATCTGGCATCGGTGTACCGATCGCTGACCCTGTACGAGGAGCTCGGTTTGGTCCGCCAGACGCACCTCGGATCGGACCGGGTCGGCTACTGGGAGGTGCGCCACCCCGACGAGCACTTCCACCTGGTGTGCCGCGCGTGTGGCACGGTCGATCATCACCGGGGCACCCTGGTCCAGCAGATCCGGGAGCACCTCGCCGGCGGACACGGCTTCGAAGCCGAGCGGGTCGATCTGACCGTCACCGGGCTGTGCGCCCGGTGTGCCGGCTCCGGGTCGGGGATCGATCTGCCCGCGCGGTGAACCCGGGCCGGACGCCGGATCAGCGCCCCATCGAGTAGAACTCGTCGTTCGGACGGATCGAGAACGCGTTGGCCAGCCGGTTGGACATGGCGAAGAAGGCCGTGATGGCGGCGATGTCCCAGATCTCGTCGTCGGTGAACCCCCGTTCCCGCATCTGATCGACGTCGCCGTCGGTGATCGTGCCCGAGTGCTCGGCCACCCGGAGGGCGAAGTCGACGAGGTGACGCTCGCGCTCGGACAGGCCGGCCTCGGTGGGATTCACCGCCAGCTGGTCGGCGACGAAGGGGTTCTTGGCCCGGATTCTGAGGATGGCACCGTGGGCGACCACGCAGTACACGCAATCGTTCACGGCGCTTGTGGCGACCACGATCATCTCCCGCTCGGCCTTGGAGAGCCCGTCAGGCTTGTCCATCAAGGTGTCGTGAAAGGCGAAGAAGGCCCGGAACTCTTCGGGTCGGTGGGCGAGCGCAAGGAACACGTTGGGCACGAAGCCGGACTTCTCGGCGACGGCGTCGATGCGCTGGCGGATGTCATCGGGCAACTCGGACAATTCGGGAATCGGAAAGCGGGAGATCGCTGGTTCGGCCATTGCCCGAGCTTCTCACCCGGGGTTCGGGGCGACAAACCCGGCGCGTGCACCTGGGTATCCTCGACGGCGTGCCGACTTGGCAACCCGACCGGTACGCCCGATTCGCCGCCGAGCGCAAGGTTCCGTTCGACGATCTGACGGCAATGTGCGACCCGGTCGCCGGTGGAGTGGTCTACGACCTCGGGTGCGGGCCAGGCTCGCTCACGGTCGAGCTGGCCGAACGCCTGGACGCCGGCCAGGCCGTCGGGATCGACTCCAGCGACGAGATGCTCGAACGGGCGCGACTTCTCGCCCGGCCGTCGAACGGAGGTCCGGCGATCGAGTTCCGCCGCGGCGACCTGGCGGAGTTCGTCCCAGACGTACGCGCCGATCTCGTCTTCGCCAACGCCTCGCTCCACTGGGTCGACGACCACCGCAGCGTGCTCCACCGCTGGCGGGCCGGCCTGGCCGCCGGCGGCCAGCTGGCGATCCAGGTACCGACCAACCACGACCACATCGTCTACCGGCTCGCCGGCGAGATCGCCGCAGAGAACCCCCACCTCTTCCAGTCCGGCCGCCCGCCGCCGCTGGTGACGACGACCGTCGAGCAGCCCGAGACCTACGCCGGGATCCTCCACGAACTTGGCTGCCCGTCCCCTCATGTCAGCCTCCGGGTGTACTGCCACGAGCTCGAGTCGGCCGATGCGGCCGTCGAATGGATCCGAGGCTCATCGCTCCTGCGATTTCAGCAGGCGGCGATCGACGACGCTGCGTTCGACGACTACCTCCGACGGTACCGGGCTGCGGTACATGCCACCGTGGGCGACCAACGGCCCTACCTCTTCACCTTCAAGCGAATCCTGATGTGGGCCCGCTACTGACCGAACCGGTACCGCTGGCCGTCCGTCAGGGGCGGGGTTCGCGAGGCAGGCCGAGCACTCGCTCGCCGAGGATGTTGCGCATGATGTTCGACGTGCCGCCCATGATCGTGTAGGCCGGGCCGTAGTTGATCTGCCGGACCCAATCGCTGTCGAGAAGGGCGTGGGCCCCGAGCACCCGGGCAGCGAACTGGGCCACGTCGTCCTCGTGCTCGGTGCAGAAGAGCTTGGTGGCGGCGCTGAACCCGGCTGGTGCCTGCTTCATGACCTCCCGGTACACGAGTAGGCGCCCGAGCCGGTAGCGGCCCTCCAGGCGGGCGATCTCCTGACGGACGAGCGGATCGGAGCGGTCGGCCATCGCCACCGCGTGGTCGAACAGGGCCCGGTTGGACACGAGTCGGTCGATGCCGCCTCGCTCGTGTTCGAGCTGCACCATGGTCTGCTTGAAGGCGTTGCCCTCCACTCCGACCAGGTGGTTGACCGGCACCCGGACCTCGGTGAAGTAGACCTCGCAGAAGTGGCGGTTGTCGATCATGTCCCTGATCGGGCGAATCTCGATGCCCGGCGCGTCCATGGGCACGATGATTTCGCTGATGCCCCGGTGGGGTGGGCCACCTGAGGTCGTCCGGCAGATCAGATAGCAGTAGTCGGCGACGTCGCCGAAGCTGGTCCAGATCTTCTGGCCGTTGATCACGAACTCATCGCCGTCCCGGACCGCAGTCGTCTTGAGGGCGGCGAGGTCGGAACCGGCGTCGGGCTCGCTCATGCCGATGCACCACGTCGTGCGGCCGGCCAGCATGTCGGGCAGGAATTCGGCTTGCTGCGCCGGGGTGCCGTAGGCGATCAGCGTGGGGCCCATCTGGCGGTCGGCGAACCACATGGCAGCGATCGGCGCCCCGGCCCTGATCATCTCCTCGGCGACGATCACCCGTTCGATGGGAGGTCGCTCCCCACCGCCGTGTTCACGGGGCCACCCCATGCCGATCCAGCCCTCGTCGGCCATGCGGGTGGCGAAGTCCCTGGAGAACCCGTTGATCCAGCTGTCGTTGAACCGGCCGTGAGCGGCGACACCCTCGGCGGCCACCTTCCTCGCCCGCTCCCGCAGTTCCACCTGTTCGGGAGTGAAGTTGAAATCGACCATCGAGCGTCCTCCGTGAGGTCAGCGTACGCGTTGGCGGCCGGTGCTGGGAAACCTCCGCACCCTTGTGCATCCGATCTCCACGGGTGTGCGTAGGACCGAACACTTCCCATACCGACTTCACAGGAGAAACCATGCGTGCACTTCGCACTTGCGTTCTTTCATTGTTCGTCCTTGCGGCGGCCACGGTCGCCTTCGCCGGACCGGCGTCAGCGCAGGACGCGCGGATCCACCTGATCCACGGCATTCCCGACACCGATGTCGACGTCGCCGCCGGCGGCGCCAACGTGTTCGAGGGATTCTCGTTCTCCGATACCCAGGATCTCTCGGCCCTCGCCGGCGAGACGCTCACCGGTCTCCAGGTAAAGCTGGCCGGCACCGACACCGTCGCCATCGACGCAGGCGACGTGACCCTGCCCAGCTCCGGGAACACGACGATCATCGCCCACCTGGACGCAGACGGGAACCCCACCCTGTCGGTCTTCGGCAATGACACCTCGACGGTGGCCGCCGGCGAGGGTCGCCTGATCGTGCGGCACACCGCAGCCGCGCCGGAGGTCGACATCAAGGCAAACGGCAACGTCGCATTCGCCAACGTGCCGAACGGCGCCGAGGGAGCCGCCGACCTGCCGGTCGGCACCATCACCGCCGAGGTCGTGCCCGCTGGAGCCGACTCGCCGGTCGTCATCGGTCCCGCCGACCTTCCCATCACCGAGGGGCAGGCACTGATCGTGTACGCCGTCGGTTCGCTTGAGGCCGGCAACCTGTCTGTCCTGACCGAGTCGATCACGGGCCTGCAGAGCAGCCCGTCGCAGGTGAGCACCGGCAACTCGCCGGTCGAGTCGGGCACGTCCCCGCTAATCCCCCTCACCGCCGTGGGTCTGGCCGGTGTCGCGACGCTGGCCGTCCGCCGTCGCCTCGCCACCGTGCGAGCCTGAGCCGGACCAACCCCGATGTCCCGATCGATCGGTGTCCTCGTCGCCGCGGCGCTCGTCGTCGCCGCGTTTGGGTCCCCCGATCGCTCGGGTTCTGGGGTCCTGGCTGTCGGTGCGCCACTCGCTGGTGCTGTGACGGCATCGCCATCGGCCACAAATCCGGCTCCGGCCCCGAGGGACCGGGTCAAGCGGGCGACGGTCGAGACATCGGCCCCGCTCCCATCCCTGTCCTCGCTCGCACGCCGTGTCGTGGCACTGCCACCGGCAGCGGGCATCCCCGATCCCAGGACTGTGCGTGCCCCCGTCTCGTTGCGCTACGAGTCCATCGGTGTGCTCGACGCTCCCATCGACGGTGTCGGCGTGCTCGACGACGGCGAGATGGAGATCCCCGGCGCCGATCGGGTCGGCTGGTACCGGTACGGGCCCAGTCCCGGCGAGGACGGCTCGGCCGTGCTGGCCGCCCACATCGCCTTCGACGGGCGGCGCGGCGTGTTCCGGTACCTGGGCGATGCGGTCCCTGGGGAGGTGTTCACCGTGACCTTCGACGACGGATCCACGAGAGCCTACGAGGTCGCCGCAACAGCACAGTACGCCAAGGACGCGTTGCCCTTCGATCGGGTGTTCGCCCGGACCGGCTCCCCCGTGGTCACCCTCATCAGCTGCGGCGGGGAGTTCCAGCCGTCGCTGCGTTCCTACGAGGACAACATCGTCGTCTACGCCGTTCCGATCGGCTGAACGATGGCTGCATCCGGGGATCGGGGGAGCGGGGACGGAAGCCCGATCCGGACTTCCACACCCGGTGAGTAGAGCACGTAGGGTGGTCCCTCGGGCGGCTCCAGCCCAGCCGCTTCGATCAGACTCTCGTCGCACTCCAGGAGGTCGGCCCGGTGCAAAGGCCACTGCGGATGGTCGACGTCGGCCCACACGAGGCGGCTCCCCAGCGTGGTCCCGAGCGCCCAGCGGGCCGTGAGGAAATGGTCGAGCGCAGTGACTTCGCCGTCGGGGATTTCGGGTCCGATACGGATCCGCACCGTGCTGCGCGCCCCGCTGGTGCGGCGTGGCCAGCGACGGATCGACCGATAGGAGACCTCGCTCCCGCGATTCTCGATCGCCATGCGGGCCCAGCAGTACGGCAGCCGGTAGGCGGTTCGGGCGACGATCACCGGGATCAGGCGGGTGATGTCCAAGCTGGAGAACCAGACCGCTCTTCGTCCATCGGGCGCCACGATGTAGGTCCGGATGTTCGTCTCCGGAAATGTCGAGAGTGGCCCGAGCGCCGGGAGCTTCGGCACTCTGATCCGGGACATCTGGAACGGGATCAGTCCGACCCAGGCGGCGCCGTCGAAGGTGTCGACCACGTAGCCGTCGGGGAGGAGTCGCTGCACCGCCTCGGGCGGGTAGCGCCAGTGGACCGAGGTCAGGTTGTGCCAGCCTTGGAGCATGACCGGGCGGCGGACCGGGCGGGCCGGTGTTGGCGAGATCGGTTCGCGATGACGCCGGGGTGAGTACGTCACGATCCGACGGTAGCCGCTCGTCGATCCCGGGACTCATCGACCGTGCTGGGGTACGATCGTGTCGTGGCGATCAAGAGCGTGATGGAGATGGTGGCCGCCGCCAAGGCGGAGCTGGACAACATCAGCCCGGCCGAGGCACAGCGGAGGG
The DNA here is from genome assembly GCA_041576015.1 of Acidimicrobiales bacterium. Taxonomy (GTDB): domain Bacteria; phylum Actinomycetota; class Acidimicrobiia; order Acidimicrobiales; family SZUA-35; genus JABDIY01. The sequence continues at coordinate 11,677 of JBFGLT010000020.1, read as the reverse complement.
TCGACGAGGAGGGGGCGTTGTTGGTCGATGTCCGCGATGTCCGAGAGCTCCAGCGGGAAGGCGTCGCCCCCGGCGCCCATCATGCGCCCCGGGGGATGCTGGAGTTCTGGGTGGCGCCCGATTCGCCCTACCACAAGGATGTCTTCGACGAGGACCGCGAGTACGTCCTCTACTGCGGCGGCGGGTGGCGTTCGGCTCTCGCCGCCAAGCAGCTGCGCGAGATGGGAATGGTGCGCGTCAGCCACGTCGAGAGCGGCTTTACCGGTTGGCGGGACGACGGTCTGCCTGTCAGTACCTACGAGGAGTGGAAGGCGGCCCGCTCCTGAGCTCTCGCCGGGGGCCCGAACTGGTCGGCGTGACTGTCGTGGATGCCGCCTCGGCCTGGCGGAGGCTCGGGTTCAGCCTCGACGGTGGCGCCGTACGGATCGGGCCGCTGGCCGTGTGGACCGGCCAGCCCGGCGACGCCCCCGGTTGGGCGTTCGACTCGCCGGCCATCACAGGGACCCTCGACGGCGTGCCGGTACCACCGATCGGTGGTCGCCAACCACCCGAGATCAACCACGCCAACGGGGTGATCGGTGTCGACCACGCCGTGGTGCTGACCCCCGACGTTCGGAGGACCAGCACCGTGCTGGAGGCGGCCGGGTTCCCGCTACGGCGGGTGCGAGAGCTCGACGAGGGCCGGAAGGAGCAGCGGTTCTTCTGGGCCGGGTCCACGGTGCTCGAGGTGGCCGGGCCGGTCGATCCCGCCGGAGACGGTCCCGCCCGCCTCTGGGGCCTGGCGTTGGTCAGCGCCGACCTCGACCGGACCGCCCACTACCTCGGCGAGCGCATCTCGCCCCCCCGACCAGCCGTCCAGCCACGACGCCGCATCGCCACCATCGCCACCGACGATGCCGGCGTCACCCTCGCCCTCGCCGTGATGTCCCCCCACTAGGTGTCAGGTCTACGTTTACGTCGCTGGTGCCAGGTCTATGTTTCTTGCTCGGGCCACCGCGCCGATCCTCTAGTCCCATTCGAGGTGCAGTTGCTCGGGGCCCCGAAACGTGATGTTCGGGAATGTGGTGATCCGCTGCTCCGGGACGAGCCGGATGCCCGGCGCCTTGGCGGTGAGCAATTCGAGTGCGATCCTCGCCTCCATCTTGGCCAGACCCGCCCCGAGACAGTGGTGGATGCCCTTGCCGAAGCTGATGTGCCGGTTGGCGTTGGCCCGGTGGATGTCGAATTCGTCGGGCTGATCGAACAACTCCGGGGACCGGTTGGCGGCGGCGAAGTTGAGAAATATCCGCGTGCCCTCGGGGAGGTCGATGCCCCCGAGGGTCGTCGGCCGGGTGGTGACCCGGCGCCAGGCAATCTGGCTGCTCTCGAAGCGAAGAGTCTCCTCGACGGCGTTGGGGATCAACGCCGGATTGGCGCAGAGCTGGTCCCACTGCGAACGACGGGGCAGTAGGCACAGCAACATGTTGCACAGCAGATTGGTGACCGGGTCGTGGCCGGCGAAGGACAGCCCGTACACGATCGATTCGACCTCGCGGTAGGTGAGCTGCTCGGGATCGGCGTCGTGGGCGTCGAGGAGCTCGGATGCGAAGTCGTCACGCCTTCGTTGCCGTCGCCCGGCGACGAAGTCCCGGCAGTACCGCCAGTAGATGAGCATGTGTTCGGCGATCTCGACCTGCTGTTCCGGTGTGGGGTGCCCCCACGAGAAGGCTTTGCGATCGACGCACCAGCCCTTGATCATGGCGTCGTCGCTGCTGGGAAACCCGATGAACCGGAACACGATCTCGGCCGGTAGCGGGAAGGCGACCGACGAGACGAACTCCGCCGGGGACCCGGCGGCCAGCATCGAGTCGATCAGCAGCTCGGCTCGGGTGTACATGTACCGCTCGAGCGTCTTGAGCCTCCGGTTCGAAAAGCCCCTCCTGGTGTAGACACGGATGCGTCCGTGGTCGGGTTCGGGTCGGTTGCTCATGACCGCAACCGGGTCGAAATCGGGCGCCGACAGTACGGTCTTCGCCTCCGGTGCCAGCGGGTACAGGGGATCCTGCACGTTGGTCGAGGCGAAGATGTCGGGATGCATGAACACGTGCTCGACGTCCTCCATGCGGGTCACGACGACATAGCCGAGAGCCGGGGCGTAGAACACCGGGTGCTCTTCCCGCAGGTGCCGGGCGATGGGATACGGGTCGGCGAGGTAGTCACTGCCGAGGGGGTCCCACGAACCGTGGACCGGACAGCCGGCCGGTGCCGAGGCGATCTGCTCTGGTGCGACGTGATAGGTGTTCTCGGTCATGGTTCACTGCGCCCGAGGCGTCCGTTCCCAACGATGGTGGCACGCATCGCCGCCGGTCGCGGTCCGAACCTAGTAATCGCAACGTCACCGGAACAGCTCACCCGCACAGCTCACTGGAACAGGTCGGCCACGTGCCGTCGATGGCTGGTCGCCAGCGCCAGCTGGGTCTGTGACCGGCGCACGCTGGGAACCGAAGTCACCCGTTGCAGGACTTCGTGGAGGTCGTCGTTCGAGCGAGCGATGATCCGGCACAGGAGATCGCCGGCGCCGGTGACCGTGTGGATCTCGAGCAGCTCGGGGATGTCGGCCAGCGCCCGAACCGTGTCGTCGTGTGTGCCCTGCTGGATCTCCAGCGTGCAGAACGCCAGCACCCCGAACCCGGCGGCCCGGGGGTCGACGTCGGGACCGTAGCCAATGATGACACCGGTTCGGGTGAGGCGGTCCAGCCGGCTGTAGAGCGTCCCGCGGGCGATGCCGACCGCCGAGGACAGTTCGGTGAGCGAGCCCCGGGGGCGCATTCGGAGCGCGGCCAGAATCGAGCGGTCGGTCTCGTCCAGTTCCATGGGCAGTCTGTCCATTTGTCGCAACTCGATCCTGCGTACGGTGAACAAAATGTACAGTCGATCTTCAGTTGAATGGCACCTCCGTCCAAGTGCCTTGCCTGATCGCCGGGCCCGAGCTTCGCTCGAGACGTCCGCTCGAAGAGGAAAGGAGCGTGCTGATGCTCAAGAAGGTCGACCACGTGACCTATGCGTGCGCCCAGGGTTCGATCGAGAAGTGGGCGTGGTTCCATATCGAGGTGGAGGGGGGGACCCTCATCAACCGGATCGACGACGTGCGCCCCGGCGATCCCGACTCGAGCATGAAGATCTGGTGCATCGACTACGGGACCTTCGGTGTCGCCCTGATCGAGGGAATCGATCGGGCCAAGCGATCCCAGGTGACCAAGTTCGTCGACAAGCACGGCGACCATTCGGTCCAACACGTCGCCTACGACACCGGCAATCTGGACGCATTCGTCGACCATCTCCAACGAATGGGCGGCACGCCGCGCGGTGAGGTGCTGGTACGCAACGACGGATTCGGCATTCTCAAGCAGATGTTCGCTCGGGGCTACGACGAGGGGGACGCGGCCGAGACCGCCTTCCCCGAATACGTCGAGCGGCCGGCGGTCGGCGACGACGAGGTGGCCATCACCTTCGCCGAGGAGACCGGCAAGGGCTTCTACGATCAGATCGAGGAGGCGGTGGCGGCGGGCGACACCGCACCCTTCTTCGACTTCTCCCGGATGCCGTCGGACTGGAGCGTGCCCGAGCCCCGGCCGAGGGGCCGCTGAGGCCGATACCGCATCGCCGGTGGCCGTTCCAGGGGGGCCTACCCTTCCCCACTGTGTCCGCGCTGAGCCGAACGACGGTCACCGCAGCCGCTGCCCTGTCGGCGGCCGGTCGGTACTCGATGGTGTGGTTGGGGGCGGCCGCGCTCGGGGTGATGGCGGCCGATGATCGCTCCGGCTTCGCCGTGTTTGTCGTCGCCGTGGCCATCGAGTGGGTGGTGACCAACGGACCTCTCAAGCTCTTGTTCCGGCGGACCAGACCCGACAACTCCGACGTCGCCGATCTGCTCCCCGACTGGCTGCACCCGCCGCGATCGAGCTCGTTCCCCAGCGGCCATTCCTCGGCGGCCGCATTCTCCACGGTGATCTGGTGGTCGTGGTCGCCCGTCGCCGGGGCTGTCTCGGCGATTCTCGCCGCCGCCATGGGTGCCAGCCGAATCGTTCTGCGAGCTCACCACCCGTCCGATGTGGCGGCGGGCTGGCTGTGGGGGGCCCTGCTGGGCGGGTTGGCTCTGGCCGTGCTGGGTGACGCGCTCCCCGGGTGAGCGTCCGGCCCGGTCGAACTCGGTCAGCGCCGGCGTCAGCGGCCGCGAAGGGCCTTCCACAGCCGGCGGAACGGTCCCTCGGGCACACGGGACAGGCTGTAGAGGCGGGCGTCGCCGAACAGGGTGGCGACGACCACCCGGACCTCGGGAGCGCCGGGAACGGGCGGCGCCAGATCCTCCCTCCGGCTGCCGAAGACGGTGACCGACGTGAGCGACGTCCTGATCCCATCGGGGAGGATCACCGTCACGTCGCCGAAGATCGACCGAGCCCGCACGGTGCGGCCGGTCGCCAGGTGGGCCGATGAGAGGTCCAGGGTGATGTCGCCGAATCCCGATCCGTAGGTCAGGTCGCTGTCGATGAAGATCCAGCCGCCCTCCTTGACGTCCCCGAACATCGAGTACGACACGGCTGCGACTGCTCTGGGGAGGGTCGCTGGTGCAGGCGGTGGGGGAGCGGGGAGATCGACGACGACAGCGTCGAGGTCGGCTCGGGTGCGGGCGGCGTACACGGCGGCGAACCGGTCGTCCAGTTCCTCGAACGGCACGATGTCCTCGGCCATCGCTCGCTGAATCTGCTCGACGATCAGCTGCCGGTCCCGGTCGGTCACCGGCCGGGAGGGGTCGGGGGGGAACGCGGGATTAATGTTCACGGCTCGATCGAGTGGGCCGGCGAGTAGGAGCCGTCGGTCCGGTCAGCCCTTGGCCCTGGTGAAGGCGTCGGCGTAGCTGGTCTCGAAGTCCCCCGTGTCGGCGATCGACTCCACGCTGTCCAACCCGCCGACGAGGACCTCGGGATCGGTCAGGAAGGCGTTGAGCTCGTCTTCGAGCATCGGGAGCGACGCTTCGTTGGGTGTGCCGTAGTAGTTCCAGTTGCTCAACGCTGCCCCTTGCTCGGCGTCGAGCAGCCAGTTGATGAACGTGTGAGCGGTGCACGGGTGGGGTGCATCGAAGGGGATGGCCATGTTGTCGATCCACCGCGTGCCACCTTCCTCGGGCACGAAGAAGATGTACCGCTCCGGGTCGTCGGTCTCCAGGAACTGGGTGAACATGTCACCTGAGTAGCCGTGGGCGATGGCCGTCTCGCCGCTGGTCAACAGCTCGTCTGCGGAGTCGGTGTTGAACGCGGCCAGGTTGTCTCGCCACATCGACACGAGCTCCTGGGCCTGATCGAGCTCGCTTTGGTCGGTGGTGTTCAACGAGTAGCCCAGCTCCTTGAGCGCCGCCCCCATCGTTTCTCGTGGGTCGTCGAGCAGTGTGATCCGGCCGGCGTACTGGTCGGAGAGGTCACTGAAGACGAGATCCCAGGACCGCGGGAAGTCAGGGCCGACGATCTCGGTGTCGACGGCCAGCCCGGTGTATCCCCACTGGTAGGGCACCGAGTACTCCCAGGTGGGATCGTACGAGGGGTTGGCGAAGTCGGCGCTGATGTTGGAGCGGTTGGGGATCAGGTCCAGATTGAGCTGCTGGACGTGTCCGCCGGCGATCAGGATGCCCACCATGTAGTCGGAGGGAACGATCACGTCGTAACCCGAGTTCCCGGCGGCGATCTTGGGCTGCATCACCTCGTTCGACTCGTACGTGTCCATGGTGGCCGAGATGCCGTACTCGGTTGCGAATGCGTCGAGTTGTTCCTCGTCGATGTATTCGGCCCAGTTGTAGAGCGCCAGGTCGCCATCGACCTGGTTCAGCTCGCACCCCGCCGAACTGGTCTCACCGTCGTCCCCGCCGCCACAGGCGGCGCCCAGCACGGCCAGAACGGCGAGCAATGCGGTCACACGAATCCTCGATCGCAGCATCAGATCTTCTCCCTCTCGCTTTCCGGGCACCTGCCCTCGCTGGACAGAGTCTGTCATAGTCCCAGGTGTGATCGGCGCCGATCAGGGGATGACGTCTTCCCCACCCCGGGCGCGCTCGGCGAGCAGGGAGAGCGCGACCAGAGCCATCGAGGCGACGAGCATCGCCACCGAGACGGCATTGATCAGCGGCGTGACCCCCTTGCGGATGAGGCCGAACACGAAGACCGGCAGAGTCGTCCACCCCGGACCGGTGACGAACTCGGTGATGACGACGTCGTCGAGCGAGAGGGTGAAGGCGAGCAGCGCTCCGCCGAGGATCCCGGGCATGATCGATGGCAGCGTCACATGACGGAAGGCCTGCCAGCGGGATGCGTACAGGTCGAGGGCCGCCTCCTCGAGCTGCTCGGTCATCCCCGACAGCCGCGCCCGAACGACGATCGACACGAAGCTGATGTTGAAGGCGATGTGGCTGAGGGTGATCGTGCCGAAGCCCTTGGAGAACCCGATGACGTCGGCGGCCTCGGAGAAGAACAGCAGCAGCATCACCGCCATCGTCACGTCGGGCACGATCACCGGCAGGTACAAGAGGGCGTCGAGGAACTGCCGGCCCCGGAACCGGTACCGTTCGAGGGCCAGTGCCGACATGGTGCCCAGCACGACCGAAACCAGCGTCGACACGATGGCGATCTGCACCGAGGCCGTCACCGCCCCCCGGGCCTGCGACGAGTCGGCGAACTCGCCGTACCAGTCGAGGGTGAATCCGCCCCACACCCCGACGTTGCGGCTGTCGCTGAATGAGAAGACGACGAGGACGGCGATGGGAGCGTAGAAGAAGAAGTAGATCAGCCAGCTGTTGGCCCGGAGGAGCCGGCCGGTCCAGCCGGCAGGCTGGGTGATCGTGCCGCTCAAAGCGTGCGTCCCCCTTTTCGGAAGTAGAAGAGGGTGGCGGTCAGCATCACCAGCATGAGGACGAACGACAGGGCAGATCCGAACGGCCAGTCCCGTGCGCTCAGGAACTGCGTGACGATGTAGCTGCCGAGCAGTGTGGTCTTGGCGCCGCCGAGAATTGACGGGGTCACATAGGCGCCGAGACTGGGGACGAAGACGAGAATCGACCCGGCGATCACGCCCGGCATCGACAGCGGGAGCAGCACGTGCCGAAAGGTGGCGAACCCTGTGGCGTACAGGTCCCGGCTGGCTTCGAGTAGACGCGGATCGATTCGCTCGATCGACGCATACAGGGGCAGAATCATGAACGGCAGGTAGCCGTACACGAGCCCCAGCACCACGGCCACCTGGGTGAAAAGCAGGCGGCCCTCGCCGAGCCCGAGCCCCTGCACCAGCCGGGAGTACGGTCCGTCACTTCCGAGGATCACGCGCCAGGCGTAGGTGCGCACGAGGAAGTTGGTCCAGAAGGGAATCATGACGAAGACCAGCATCAGGTTGCGGACGCGTGCTGGACGAGTCGTCATGTAGTAGGCGAAGGGATAGGCGACCAGGAGGCAGATGGCGGTGGTGATGAGGGCGAGGGAAGCCGACCGGAACAGAATGTCCCGCACCAGGGGATCGCCGAGCCGTCGATAGGAAGCCAGATTCCAGCCGGACAGGTCGGTGCCGAACCGGGTCCTGGTGGCGAACGAGTAGGCGATGACGATCAGGAACGGGAGGACGAAGAAGGTGATGAGGTAGGCGTAGGAGGGCAATGCCAGCAGGAGCCCGTGCCGCCGGCGGAGGCGTTCGTTGGCCGCTTCGAACTCGGGGGTGACGGCGGCGGCCGGCTCGGCGGCGGCGACCACTAGTCCTCCACCACCGTGACTGCGTCAGGGGCCCACGACACGGCGACTTCGGTTCCGGGTGCGAACCGGGGGACCGATGGACGGTTCTCGGCTCGGACCTCCAGGTGCATCCAGTCCACCTTCACCGAGTACACGAGTGCGTTTCCCAGGAACATGATGTCCTCGACGATGCCGTCCACGTGGAACCGGTCGGGGGCGTCGGGGTGGTCCCGCAGGTGCAAATGCACTCGTTCTGGTCGGAGGCTGATCGCCACCTTGGTACCGGCGGAGAACGACGACGGTGCGGCGACAGGATCACCGTTGCCGAGCACGACGGTGGTGCGATCCCGAACCGTCCCGTCGAGTAGGTTCGTCTGACCGATGAAGCCGGCGACGAACCGGCTCGACGGGTGTTCGTAGATCTCCGCCGGGGTCCCGACCTGGAGCAGATGGCCGTGGTGCATGACGGCGATTCGATCGCTCATGGTCAGCGCCTCTTCCTGATCGTGGGTGACGAAGACAAAGCTCACACCCAGCTCCCGCTGGAGGTGTTTGAGCTCGAGCTGCATCTCCTGCCGAAGTTTCAGGTCGAGGGCCCCGAGGGGTTCATCCAGCAGCAGGACCTTGGGACGGTTGACGATCGCCCGGGCGAGAGCGACGCGTTGCTGCTGGCCGCCGGAGAGCTGGGACGGCTTCCTCCGCTCCATCCCCGACAGCTGGACGAGCTCGATCGCCTGGCTGGCGGCTCGGGCAGCGTTCTTGCTGTCGGTGCCTCGCATACGCAGTCCGAAGCTGACATTGTCGAGAACGTTCATGTGCGGGAAGAGCGCGTAGCTCTGGAAGACCGTGTTGACCGGGCGCTTGTTCGGCGGAAGGGTTCCGACCTCGTCACCGAAGATGCGCAAGCTCCCCTTCGTCGGGAAGTCGAGTCCGGCGATCATCCGCAGTGTGGTCGTCTTGCCGCACCCCGACGGGCCGAGCATGGCGAAGAACTCGCCGTCGGCGATCCCGAGATCGATGCCGTTCACCGCCACCACGTCGTCGAATCGCTTGGTCACACCGGTCAGCTCGACGGCGACCGCACGATCGTCCGGCGCTCGATCAGATCCCCTCCCTTCGAGCAATTTGCAGCGTCCTCCTCTGTGCTGGGTCCGGGCGTGTGAAGCACGCACGGGGTCTGCGAAATGTTGCCACAGGTCGGCGGGGAGTGCTCACGGCCGCCGCCCGACGGTGTGCCGCATTGGACGGGCTACTGACGGCCGTAGGGAATTGGCTCTGCGCCGCGGCGCAGCGCAATGAGACCGAGGTAGTCGTGAGCGATCGTGGCAGCGGCGAGAGCGGTCACCTCGGCGTTGTCGTAGGCCGGCGCCACCTCGACGACGTCGAACCCGACCAGGTTCAATCCGGCCAGGCCCCGGATCGCCTCCAGCGCCTGAGCGGTCGTCAGTCCGCCGGCCACCGGCGTGCCCGTTCCCGGTGCGAACGCCGGGTCGATACAGTCGACGTCGAAGGTGACGTACGCTGCGTGGTCACCGACGGTCTCGGCGATGACATCGAGCGCTGCCGGGATGCCCTCGCGGTGCACCCACGGCGCGGTGAGGATCGTGAACCCGTGGTCGCTGGAGTTCGGTGTGCGGATGCCGGTCTGGACCGAGCGGGCCGGGTCGATGAGGCCCTCGCGGGCGGCCCGCAGGAGCATCGAGCCGTGGTCGAGGCGCACCCCGTCGTCGCCCCAGGTGTCGCTGTGCGCGTCGAAATGGATCAGGGCGAGGGCGCCGTGGCGGGCGGCGTGAGCTCTGAGCACCGGATAGGTGACGAAATGATCACCGCCGAAGGAGATCTGGGTGGCGCCACCGGCGATGATCCCGGCGGTATGAGCCTCGATCCGTTCGACGACGTCCATCGGCCGGCCATAGTCGAGGTGGCAGTCGCCGTAGTCGGCGATGGCGAGGACGTCGAGGGGATCGAAACCGTACGGGAAACCGGGCAGCTCGGCCAGCCCGGTCGAGGCCTCGCGAATCGCCCGGGGCCCGTAGCGGGCGCCGGGTCGCCCCGATGTGGCCTGGTCGAAGGGGAATCCGGTCACCACGACATCGGCCTCCCCGATGTCCCGGGTGTAGGTACGGCGAAGAAAGGACAGGGCTCCGGCATAGGGCGCCTCGTCGCCCGGGCCTCTGAGACCGACCCGCCGAAACGCCTGATCACCATCTGTCGGTCCGATCTCGGGTTCGTTCATCAATTCGACTCCGGCTCGCGGTGGTCGGGGTTGTGCCAGACGATCAGGGAGGCGTAGTCGTCGACCGCCGGATCCTTGATGTACTCGGCGAGCGCGCCGTACACCTCGAATCCGTTTTCCAGCTGGAAGGACAGCGTGGGGTCGTAGAGGCGACCGGCCCGGACCTCGTCGATGTACTCGTGGGCGGTGAGCTCGTGTTTGTGATCTGCGTAGCCGGGAATCACACCGCCGGCGACGATGCCGAGGAGGTTGAGGCGGCGGCACACGCCTTTGCGCAACTGGTAGAGCTCGTTGCCGATGCCACGGCGGCGATATTCGGGCCGCACGGCGATCCCGCTGCCGTAGTACCACGGACCGTCGGCGACGTGGCCGCTGGAGCCGTGGTCGGGAATGATGTCGGAGACCTTGTGCTGGGGATGATCGAGATCGAAGTGGGTCCGCACGCCCACCCCCATTGCGACCACAAGATCGCCATCGAACCCGACGAAGCAGCCGTCGGGAAAGTCGTCGGCCAGGTGGCCGATTCCCTCCTCGTCGTAAAGGTCGGCCGGGTCGGCAGTCGGGTAGGACGCCTGCTCGAGAGCCGCCACTTCGCCGGCCCAATCGTGGCGGAGGGTGAAATACACGAGCCCGGACCGCTCTCCGACCATCACCGGTTGATCAGACATGGGACTGCTCCCCGGTCGTGGCGATCGGGATCTCCTCGAACTCGTTCTCCGCCGGTCGGCCCCAGCACGCCCAGAACTGGCGGGTCACCGGACGCATGATGGTCGCTCCGCTGGACTCGATGTGGTAGGGGTCGGTGGCCAGTTGGCAGATGGCGGTGGGTTCGCGGGTGAAGTCGAAGAGGCGGTCGACATCGACCGGCCCGTCAGCAAGGAGCTCGATCGCAGTGGCCAGGCGATTGGTCGAGCTGTCCATGAGCGCCTGATCCTTGTCCGCCTGCAGGCGGAGCGCATCGGGGTCGAGCACATGGTTGGTGTGGATCAGCGGTTCGATCCCGAGGCGGTTGACCGCATGATGGGAGGGCATCGCCTCGACGTTGAAGCCGACGCCGTTGGCGTCGAAGATCAAGAAGTTGTGCGCTCCTGCCAGATCGCTGGCCTGGAGGACCTCGAGTGCGGCGCCGGCCGACTCGGTCATGAGCATGGCTCGCACCACCGAAGGCCAGGTCACCCCCAGTCGTCCGTCGAGGGCGACCAGGTTGTTGATGCCGACGCAGACGCCGAGTTCGTTCATGCCGATCTGACCGAGGCAGCCGGTGGTCGTGAACAACGTGGCGGCAGGTGCATCGTCGGGGCGGAGGCGCAGCAACACCACACGGTCGGTGGCGCTGTCGTGCATGTCCCAGGTCTGGGCGAGGAATCCGGCGCCCGAGGCCCGGTGATCGGGGACGATGACCGCCGTGCAGTCGTCCTCCTGGACGGTCCCGGGGTGACGCCCGCCGACCACGGCCCGGACGGTGTCCACGAAGTCGGTGAACCCACCGACGATCACCGCTTCGGCAGGGGTGATGCCGGCGGCGTCGGCCATCGCCAGCATCTCGACGTGGACGTCGGTCTCGAACCGCTCGTGGGCGCCCAGCATGGCGCCGGCCAGATCGAGGACCTCGTCGGCGGGGATGGCGCCGTCGCTCCAGAGCCCGGAAGCGACCAGCCGGACCCGCTCGGTGGCGTAGTGCCGGATCTCGGCGGCGTGGGCG
>JBFGLT010000019.1:0-29378 GCA_041576015.1 Acidimicrobiales bacterium | reverse complement strand
TCTATTCGTGTACTCACACCACGTTTTCCTGCAACGTGGTCCACGGGGCCGATGTGATGAAGACCAACGTGATTCCCGACGACGTGGTCGTCGAGGTCGATGTCAGAACCCTTCCCGGTGAGTCGGCCGCCGACGTCGAAGACCATCTCGCAGTTGCGCTCGGCGATCTCGCCGGCGACGTCGAGGTGGAACCGATCATGAACGACATGTCGACGATGAGCCCGGTCAATACACCGCTGTGGGATGCAATGCAGCGATCGATCTCGGTGCCGTTTCCCGACGCTCGCTTGTCGCCCCAGATGATCGTCGGGTTCACCGACTCGCGCATCTTCCGGGAGATGGGCTCCATCGCTTACGGAGCGGGCTTGATGAGCCCCGGTTTGGATCCGAACGAGTTCGCCCTTCGCTTCCACGGCCACGACGAACGCATCGACGTCGAGTCGCTCGGGCTGTCGACCCGGCTCTGGCTCGACGTGGCCGGCGACCTCCTGGGCTGAGGCCGGCGCCTCCGTACCCGGCATGCTGGTGTGATGGCTCGACCGGCGCACGTGCACATCTTCGGCTTCCCGGTGCGGTTCGAACTGTGGTTCTTCCTGATCGTCGGATTCATCGCCCTCACCGCAAACGCCCGCGTCGAGTACACGGCGGCGTGGATTGCCATCATCACCGGCTCGATCCTGATCCACGAACTCGGTCATGCGTTCGCCTATCGCCATTACGGTGCGTCGCCGTCGATCTCGCTGCACGGGTTCGGCGGACTGACCCATGGACACGACTCCGGGCATCTCACGCCCGGCCAGCGCATCGTGGTGTCCGCCGCCGGTTCGGTGCTCACGATGGTGCTGCTCGGCGGGCCGGCGTATCTGGCACTCCGTCTGCTGGAGCCGGCCGGCAACGCGGAGCTGATCCTCGAATGGCTGATGTGGATCAACATCCTCTGGGCCCTCATCAACCTGGCGCCGGTGTTCCCCCTGGACGGCGGGCAGATCCTCGACGATGCCTTGCTCATGGCCACCGGGCGAAGCCAACGCACGACGGTCAACTGGGTGTCGCTGGCCGTTTCGGCCGCGATCGCAGCGTTCTTCTGGCGGCAGGGCGCCACGTTCGCCGTGATCATCTTCGGATTCTTGGCCTACGTGAACGCCGCCCAGCTCGGTCTCTTCGGTGGCCGCGACGGCCCCGGAGCATCGGTCGACGACGTTCTCGGCGCCGACGAGCGGCGCCCCCAACCGTGATTCGTCCTGGTGGCGCTCAGCCCGCCACCGGGAAGAACTCCCGGGGTATGACCAAGTCGTCCGGAGTCAGCTCGTCGATCGACGCTTTACCGAGTCCGAGCAGGGTGGCGTCGATCCCGTTGCGGAGGATGTCGAGCACGTTCTCCACGCCGGCCTGCCCGTTGGCGGCCAACCCCCACAGGTAGGCACGCCCGATCAGCACAGCACGGGCGCCCAGGGCGAGTGCCTTCACCACATCGCTGCCTCGACGGATCCCGCCGTCCATCACCACCTCGACGTCATGTCCGACCTCGGCGACGATCTCGGGGAGCACTCGGAGCGGTGCGATGGCACCATCGAGATTGTTGCCGCCGTGGTTTGACACCGAGATGGCCGTGGCGCCGGCCTCGACAGCCCGGCGCGCCTCGTCGGTCCGGTGGATCCCCTTGACCATGAACGGTCCGTTCCACCGGGCACGCATCCAGGCGACGTCCTCCCAAGTGGGCGGGGGAGTCCCCATCCAGATGCCGTACGCATCGAAAAAGCCCGGCGTGTGGTTCGGATCGGTCTGAAAGTTGGGGACGCCGAGGCCCGGGAGCGTGCCGCTGCGCAGCCATTCGAAGAGCCAGCGCGGTTTGATCACGACCTCCGGCGCGTGCTTGGCCATCGTCCGCAGGTCCATCGTGTGGGGTATGTCCGGGCTGCCCCAGTCGCGCCCGTGGGAGAAGGACCAGTCGAGGGTGAGAATCAGGCCGACCGCACCTGCTCGCTCGGCCCTGTCCATCCGGGCCTGGATCGAGTCCCGGTCGCCCGCCCAGTAGAGCTGGAACAGCGTCTGCGGATTGGCCTCGACGACCTCCTCGATCGGCTTGGAGGCGAACGAGCTCAGAGCCATCGTGATCCCGCGGGCCGCCGCCGCCCGGGCCACGGCCACCTCACCTTCGGGATGGACGGCCTGGACGCCGGTGGGAGAGATCATCACTGGCATGGCCAGCTCCTGACCCATCACGGTCGTGTGCAGTTCGCGTTTGGCCGGTTGGCCAGCGGTGATGGTACGGAATCCGAGCTCGTTGAACGCGGCCAGATTGTCGTGCATCGAGGAGCCGGACTCTGTTCCGGCGACGAGGGCGCTGTACACCGAAGCGGGCAGCAGTCGCTTGGCGCGCCGCTCGGCGATCGCAACCGTCTCGAACCATCCGCTCATGTCCTCAACTCCTCGGTACAACGCCCTCGAGGGCGTCGTGCCCCGATCATACGAGGCCGGTCCCGTCGGCGAGAAGGCCGGGGTCCCGGTGCAGCTCAGACCGAGCAGGCGCCGGTGTCCAGGTGCAGGTACCGGCCGTTCAGGATCCGGTACGATCGCATGCCGACGGCGATTCCCGCGATCGTCACCAGGGCGGGTAGATAGCCGGTTCCGAGCTGCACGAGCGGGATGGCCGGGCAGCCGCCCGAGATGGCCCAGCCGGAGCCGAACAGAACCGCCCCGGGGACGACCCCGCCATGGATGCGGGCCGCCGGCGGCCGCTCCCTGGTTGTCAGCTGGAACAGCACACCGGCCACGACGACCCCACCGAGGAAGGTGAAGAACATGCGCAGATCCCGGAAGGTGAACATTCGATTGAGCTCACCGAAATCGCCGAACCCGATGTTGCCGATGGAGAACCCGAGGGCGAAGCCGAACACCGAAACCCACAGGTGCCGACGGTGACGGGAGACGAACGACATCTCAGATCACCTTCCACAGAAGGGTCGACACCACGACCGCCGAGCCGAAGAAGACCGCCGTCGCCAGCAGGCTGACCGGCTGGAGGCGGGACACCCCGCTGAGCCCGTGGCCACTCGAACAGCCCCCCGCCATCCGGGTGCCGAGGCCGACCATCACGCCGCCGACGAAGAGGATGGGCCACATCCAGGGGCCGTCGGTCACGAGGGCAGAGAAGTCCTCGCCCATGTCGGCCCGGATCTGGAACCGGCCATTGAACAGGGCGGCCGCCAGCGCACCGAGCGTGATACTCACCAAGAGCGCGGCGTTGGCCGACAGCGGTAGTCGTCCTCCGGCCGGGATCGATGCCGCCGGTGGCGCCGGGGGTGCCTCGACGGCGACGTCGCGGCGTTCACCGAACTCTTCCATCGTGGCCGCCCGGAGCGCTGCCTCGAACGCGGCGTCGTCGGCGAGGAGTTCCTCATCGATCCGTTCGGCGCGGCGTTCGACCCCCCAGTGCACCACGCGCTCCCAGGAGCTGGACACACCGAAGCGTCGACCGATGGCGAAGTGGTAGCCCACCGTGATCGCCCCGAGGGCGAGCGCACCGAGCCACCACGACCAGTAGGGGCTCACTTCCGACCGCCGAACAGACCGCGCAGGCGGCCGAGCAGCCCCCCTCGGGATGTTCTGGCTTCTTCGAGCACCGTCTCGGCTGCTTCGTCGTCGAGAACGGCGATCCCACCGCCCGAGGCCCCCGACGCATCGGCCACTGCAAACGACGCAACCGTCACCCGCTCGGATCCGCGCTGGGTCTCGTCGACCAGCACCCCGAGGACCTTGCCGTTGGGGAGGAGGGCGAGGGGGACGGGCTGGCCCTTGAGACCGGTCTGGTATCGGGCGCACTGGAGCCAGGCATCGTCGGCGTCGCAATACGCACTTCGCCAGCCGGCCAGACTCTGCTGGAGCCGGGGGAAGAGCGGACAGGAGGAGGCGTGGGTACAGCCCATCGGGTGCGCGACCTTTCTCGGACGATCGGTGTCAGGATCGTCGGCGAACGGCGCTCGCAGCTTGAGCGCCGATCGACCGTCCGGAACCTGGTTCGGGCTCAGCCGTGGATGACCCTGACATTCGTGCGATCGTCGGACCAACCGGCCGCGGTCGACGTCGCAGAGACCGAGCCCCACGTGGAACCCCAGCCGGCGGGCGTCGGCTCGCCCTCACGCCGCTCATCGTTGCTCCACACGGATGCAACGCAGCGCTCCTCCGGCGATACGGATCGCCCTCAGGTCGTCTTGGCCACGTACACCGCGCATCGCGCATCGCGCAGAACATCGATTGCCACACTGCCGAGCACCCGGCTGATCCCCTGGACGCGGCGGTTGCCGACCACGATTACGTCGGCATCGATCTCCTCGGCGTACTCGACCAGCGCTCTCGCCGCCGGCCCGATCAGCACGACGGGCACCACCGTCAGGTCCCC
Source organism: Acidimicrobiales bacterium (assembly GCA_041576015.1). Lineage (GTDB taxonomy): Bacteria > Actinomycetota > Acidimicrobiia > Acidimicrobiales > SZUA-35 > JABDIY01. Next base: position 24,979 of record JBFGLT010000019.1, on the reverse strand, counting down.
ATATGCCCCGTCGAGGGCTGCGGCGGTTTCTGCGGCCTTGTGTCGGAGGCCTTCACTTCGAGCTTCGACGGCATCGATCACCTCGCCTTCGATTACCTCCACGCGCAGTCCATGGCGTCCCGGGTCGTCGGTCACGACCGTCACGACGTGAAGTTCACCTCCGAGCCCCAGGGCGAGGTTGGCCGCCTCGTCAGCTGCCTTGCGCGCCGTATCAGAACCGTCGTAACCGACCACGATCTTTCGCATCCCCCCGTTGTAGCAGTCCCACAGGCCCGGCTCCGCCAGGTTGCGACCGGAGCCTCAGGTTGACTCAGGCAGCGGGCATTCGAGCGACGACCAGCGTGTCGAGGGCCGTCCGAACGCCGTCATCGGTCTCCACCTCCCGCTCGACGACTTCGGCGACGGCGATCTCGAGCCCGACGTCCTCGAGTTCGAGCACGGTCTCCCCGAGGTCGTAGCAGACCTCGGGGGAAGGTGGCCCACCGTGCCCGTGCTCGACATTCGACCGGTCGTGGGCGACGAGGAAGAAGATGCCGCCGGGTCGCAGCCAGCGACCGGCGCGCTGCACCACGTTCATGCGATCCGGATCGGGCAGCTGCAGGTAGGCGAGCAGAACGAGATCCACTTCCTCCTCCGGTTCCCAGGTGCGTGCGTCGCCGACGACGAAGCTGACGGCAACGCCGGAGGCGGCCGCCATCTCGCTGCCCTTGGCGATGGCGACGGAGGAGAAGTCGACCGCCGTGACCGACCACCCCCGCTCTGCCAGCCACACAGCATTGCGACCCTCACCGGCCGCCAGATCAAGGGCCGACCCAGGGGCGAGATCGCCGAGATGCTCGACGACGAACCGGTTGGGTGGTCGCCCCCACACCGACGGCTGTTCTCGGTACCGGGTGTCCCATCCTTCGGCGTCCACCCAAGCAAGATACAGTATCGGCATCGGTCAGCCAGCCAGGCGGGAAGGTGGGTAGATCCACACATGAAGCGGGGTGAGCCCTCCGTCGACATCGAAGAGGTGACCGCCGATCCCCTTCCCGGGACCCCATCGAGGATCCGATCGATCACGATCTTCGTCATCCTGGCGATCGCCTCGGTGTCGGGAGCGGTGGTGGCCCAGTTCACGGCCTCGGAGCCGCTACCCCACAGCATCGGGCAACCAGACGCCGGCCCGACCGCCGTCGATCCGCTGGCCTTCGGCTCTCCCTGAGCGCCTCGACGCCCGGTCCTCGAGCGGCCCGGAGGCGTGACGGCTGCTAGAAACGTGCGGATGCACCGGGTCTTCATCGCCACCAGCCTCGACGGATATATCGCCTCTCCAAACCACGGGCTCGACTGGCTCGACGAGCTTCCGAACCCCGGAGACGAGGACTACGGATTCTCCGAGTTCATGGATGGGACCGACGCCATCCTGATGGGGCGGGTCACATTCGACGTCGTGTCCCACTTCAGGCCGTGGCCCTACGACAAACCGGTGCTGGTCGCCACGTCGTCGCTCCGCGAAGTACCCGAAGACCTGACCGGATCCGTCCAGCTCGTGGCCGGGAGCCCAACCGAGCTGAGCGCCACGGCCCGAGCGGCCGGGCATCGGTCCCTCTACGTCGACGGTGGCCGGCTCATCACCTCGTTCCTGGCCGCCGACCTGATCGACACGATGATCATCTCCCGCCTCCCGGTCGTGCTCGGTGACGGCATTCCGTTGTTTGGCCACCTGCCCCATCCCTCGTGGTGGCAGCACGAATCCACCCGCTCCTATGCCACCGGTATCGTCCAGTCGACGTACTCGCGGAAGGAAGGTTGAGGCATGTCCGATCCTCGGGCCGTCGGTGCGGTCTCCCTCGCTTTGATGCTCGCCGCGTGTGGCGGATCCGACGATCCCGATGCACAGTCGGCCTCGACGACCACCGTGGCGCAGGTGACGACCTCGACGACGACGGCGACCTCGGCGCCATCGACCAGCACGACGACCCGGCCGTCGACCACGACCACCACGGCGACGACTACGACGACCGAGCGGCGATCGACCAGCACCAGCGCGAACATCGAGAACCCTGGCCCGATGATTCCCGCCGAGGGGCCGACACTCGACGACGGTCGTCCGGCGACCTTCCTCGCCGTCACCGCCGAGTCGACGACGGCGGTCGAGGTCGACACGGTCACCGGGTCGATCGTTCGAGAGATCGGGTCGACGGGCAACGAGGGCTCGGGCAGCGCCCTGGAGGGGAATGTCGTCGTCGATGCGTGGTGGGACCCGGCGAGTGGGCACACGATCATCTCCACCTGCTGTGAACCGGCCGCCGGTGACCTCACCTTTCTCGAGGCCGGCGAGGGCTACCGGTATCCGACCGCCGGTGACAGCAGCGGGTTCGGATGGGACGCATCGGTGAGTCCCGATGGATCGTTCTACTTGCTCACCGGCTACTACGTCCGGGTACAGGACGCCGCTGACCCAAGCGAGTACGTCGACCTTCTCGAGGCGTTCGATGGAACCGGCCGGCACCCGGCGTGGCTTCGTGATCGCCGTGGTGTCGCCGTGGCCCACCCGTGGGACTTCGAGGGTGGCACCGAACTGGGATGGGTCGAGGTCATCGAGCTCGACGAAGCGAACCGGGTCATCTCCTCGATCCGTCACGAGGTCCCCGAGGGTGTCGCTGATCTGGAGGTCAGGGCCGATGGCCGGCTGGTCGTGCTGCTCGGCACCGGCCAGGGCTACGCCGCCGAGGGAAACCGGGTCGTCGTGATGGACCCCGATACCGGCGACCGGCTGACCGAGTTCGACCTCGGAGCCGAGTCCTACGGTCTCAGCTACGACAACACCGGCACCTACCTGCTGTATGTGACGACCGCTGGTGAGATCCGCTGGCAGGGTGCCGGCCGCTCCGGTGAACTGGCCGACGGGTTCATCTCAGCCGACTGGTGATCCGAGGGTTGGCTCGGGGGTCGCCACCGGGCGGGTCGGTGGTCGGGGCACGACGCCGGTGATGTTGCCCGTGGGACGGATGGCCGATCGCCGCATCTGGCCGAGCAGGGCGCCGACCTGACGGCCGAGAAACCGCACCGACCGGACGGGGTGCCGGAACAGTTGCCACAGATGTCGAATCGGATTCCCGAGACCGCGCAGCGGCCAGAGGAGCTGGCCGACGACCCCGCGAGGGATGTACTCGTCGACCCCGTACGTCTCGGGCCGGCGGTTCGACGGCATGAAGTAGGTCCCGAACACGAGGTCCCAGAGGGGGAGGAAGACCGAGTAGTTCGAGTGGATGGCCACCGGTTCGTTCGTGTGGTGCCAGTGGTGGAACTCCGGGGTGATGATGATCTTGTGGAGGGGGGCCAGGCGCCAGCGCACGTTGGCATGGAGGAAGATCCCGGTGAGGATTTGCACCACGGTGACGACTCCCGCGTACTCGGGATCGAAGCCGGCGGCGAGCAACAACACGAACGCGGGGGCCAGGATCAGCCCGTCGAACGGGTGACTGCGCAAGCCCGACACCCAGTCGAGGGTCTCGGTGCTGTGGTGGATGGCGTGGAATCGCCACAGGAACGGAATCTCATGGCTGAACCGGTGGGTCCAGTAGATGACGAAATCGAACAGGGCGACACCGGCGACCAACTGCACGGTCGGAGGAAGGGCGGCCACCAGCGGCCGGAGCGCCAGACCCGGGAGCCAGGCGAGGCTGGCCAGGCCGATGGCGGCGGCCACCACGAGAGTGACCGGGGTCAACAGTGGGGCGATGAGGCCGTGGGCGATGTCGGTACCGATCTGCGGCCGTCGCAATCGCTGGCCCCGGTGTCGTGGCATCAGCTTCTCGAAGGGCACCACGAGCGCAAAGAGCACGGCGATCAGCCCGACCGGTTGGAGCGAGATGCTGAGGGACGCGGCGATGAGCAGAGCGGCCCCGGCGATGGCCGCCGCCGCCAGGATCCGTCGTTTCAGTCCACCATTCATGGGGCCGAGGGTGGCATCCTCCGGGCGGTGGTGGATCGGTCTTTCGGCCGATTTCGGCTCAGCCGTCCGGTCGAACGACGGCGATCACGAGCGCGCTCCCGGCCAGTTCTTGTACATGTACTGCACGATCTCGTCCGGGTTGCGCGACTGCATCATCAGTTCCCCGGGACCGGTGAAGCGGAAGACGAGTCCCTCCCCCGACTTGGCCGACCGAACGAGGGACTGGCTGGCCCGGCTGAGCTCCATGCTGACGCTCTCGCTGAACGCCACCATGTGATTGGTGTCGACGATCACCTGCTGGCCGGGTTGCAGGGCGAAGCGGTCGAGTGCGCCGTAGCAGGCCAGGACCACACGGCCGTCCCCGGAGGCCCGAAGCAGGAATCCCCCTTCGCCGCCCACGAAGGTCTTGAGGCCGCCCCACTTGGTGTCGATGTCCACACCCTGTTCAGCGGCGAGGAACGATCCCTTCTGGATGAGCAGCGGGGTCGACGACGTCACCTGGACGATCGTGACATCGCCGGGCAGGCTCGGCGCCAGATCGATCCACCCGCCCTGGGGTCCTGCGGTCGCACGGGTGATGAACAGCGACTCACCGCCCAGGACGCTGCGTTTGAGCCCCTTGACCAGCCCGCCCTCCATCTTGGCGTCCAGGTCGGTGTCGGCGGCCATCGCCATCATGGCCCCCGCTTCGGCCCGGATCGACTCCCCTCCGGCGAGGAGGACACGGGCGACCCCGAAACCGGGCTGGTGGCGAAGCTGGATTTCCATACCGCTCAGCGTAGAACCGCTCCGCCGGCCAACGGCGCCCATCCCGCACGCTTGGCAGCCAGTGGGTTGGTCGAGGTCAGCGGGTGCCGGTGGCGAGGTAGCGCCAGAGGCTTCGGTAGTTCGGGTGGGTGAGCTCGGGCGTGATCCAGCCGGCCCGCACGAGCTCTCGATGGAGGTACTTCAGCTTGTTCCAGGGAACGCTCGTGTCGACGTGATGGGCCAGGTGGTAGCCGGCCTGGTAGGGAGCGAGAAGGAACGAGGCGAGCGGGCCGGGTTGAACCACATGGGTGGTGACGCGACGGTCGACCCCCATCTTCATACCTCCGTGCTCGGCGATCGCCCGAAGTCGGTTGGTCACCTGCCAGATGGTCATCCACGGGACGAACCAGGCCACCAACCACGCCCACCAGACGCCGGTCGCGACAAAGGCCACGGCGGCGGTTGCCAGCTGGGCCAGGACGACCCGGCGGCGGATGGTCCACGACGCCTTGCTCAGCCCGGAGAGGAGCTTGGCGCCCGAGATCCCCACCAGGTCGCGAGCCAGCCGCCGGCGGAGCCGGTCGGGTCCGCTCGGATAGGGCGCATACATCGACACGTCCGGCTCGTCGGGACCGAGTTCGACCTTGTGGTGGGCGAGGTGGGCCCGCCGGTAGGCGTCGAAATCGGTGAGCGCCACCGGGGCGATGAGATACCGGGCAATGTTGTCGTTCACCCGCCGGTTGGAGAACAACAGGGCATGGACCGCCTCATGGTTCAAAAGGTTGAGCATCGAAATGCCGCGCGCGCTCCAGACCACGAGCGCCACCCACGCCAGCGGGTGCCCGATCCAGGCGGCCGTGTACCAACCGCCGGCGATCTGTACATAGGTGGAAACGACGGCGAGGGCATTGCGGGCATTGGAGATGTCGCGCAAGCCCGGTGATGTCCCCGGCTTGGGTTTGCCCGAACCGAAGAGACGATCGGTGGGTAGGACGTCGTGAAGAAGCTCTGGTTCTGGCGCCAGGCTTGGACGGATCGGTTGGGTCGAGGTCATCGTTGGGTCTCGGGGTGGAGGTTGAAGAACAGCGAGATCACCGCCTCGGCGGTGGCCGGATCCGCACCGGTGGGCGATGCGGCTTGCTCGAGAGCGACGCCGGTAACGGTGGCCCAGAAGGCCCGCGCCTCGGTGTCGGGGGCCGCCCGGAGCACCCATCGGTGGCGGGCACACACGGCAGCGACCGCTCGAGCCCCCTCGTCATGGAGGCGCCTGAGAGTGCGATCGATCTGCCGTTGCAGTTCGGGAACGAATCGGGCAACCGACATGGCTTCGGCGAAGAGCAGCAACGATGGCGCGCGCAGGGCGGTCGTGACGATGGCGGTGACATATCCCGACGGGGTCCGGGCCTCCGAGCCGGCCTGCTCGACGGCGGCGGCGATGTGGAGCACTTCCCGACAGGCTGCTTCGACGAAGAGCGCGTCCTTGGACCCGAAGTAGTAGGTGATCTGGGACGGGAACACGCCGGCGGCATCGGCCAGCTGCTTGACCGAGACACCCCCGAGGCCGCAGTCGACGAACAGCGGGACGGCGTGATCGAGCACGCGGCGGCGGGTGGCCGCCCCCTCGGCTCGCGTGCCGCGCGTCGAGCGCACCGTCGTCACCGTCACCGTGGCAGTCTACTCCACTGTTTGTACGTCATACAAACCCTCGGCGGTTGGCCGACCGGACATGCTGCGCTCGATGCCAGCCGCATCTTGTGGAACCTGGTCGCCACGCCGTTTCACGGAGAGGAGACTCGAGCGGGGCACGGTGGAAACCGAAGCGAGTGATCCGCTGCCGGGCGACACCCGGCCACGGCCGTCGTAGGCTGACCTTGCGCCTCATCGTCCCTGGCGGTTCTACGCTTGGGTGATGGCCGGCTACTCGGGCACGCCGCTCGCCAAGAAGTTGGGAATCAAGAAGGGACATCGGGTCGTCACCGTCGAGGCGCCACCGGGTTTTGTCGACAAGCTCGACGGCCTACCCGACCGCGTGACCTTCCACGACGGGCTGGTGGACAATCCGGACGTGGTCGTCGCCTTTGCGACCGACCGGACGGATCTCCAGGAAGCCATCGATTCGGCGGCTGGTGCGATCTTTCCGGACGGGTCGATCTGGGCGGCCTGGCCCAAGAGGGCGTCGAAGGTGCCCACCGACATCACCGAGGACACCGTCAGGGAGATCGCCCTGCCGATGGGTCTGGTCGACAACAAGGTCTGCGCGATCGACGAGGTGTGGTCCGGACTGAGGGTCGTGTGGCGCAAGGAGCTTCGGAAGCGGTGACGGCGATGCGTGATCCGGCAGAACTCCTGGCTGCCATTCTCGAGCTCCAGTCGGGCGACGGTTCGCCCCGCCGTCAGCTCACGTGGAGGGTCGGGAACGTCCTCCGGGAGGTGATCGAGCGGCTCGTCTCCACCCAGGCCTCGGACTCCGACCTCGAGCAGATGCTGGACCAGCTCGAATCGATCGTGGAGGTGCTCAGGGGGTTCCCTCACGGGCGGCGCTATGAAGGGGTGAGCGAGGCATCGACCGGCCCGCCGCCGTCGATGCCGGGCGAGACCGCCGATCACAATGACTTCTCGCCAGTGGTCGGCAAGGCCAACCCGCTCGCTCCACCACTGATTCTCGGGGCTCGGGACGACGTCGTGACCGGAACGGTGATCTGCGGGTCCGCCTACGAGGGTCCCCCCGGCCACATCCACGGTGGCGTCACCGCTGCGCTCTTCGATGAACTCCTCGGCGCCACCCAGGTGCTCAGCGGCAATCCCGGCATGACCGGCCAGCTCGAGGTCTCGTACCGGGCGCCCGCCCCCTTGCATGTCCCCCTGCACCTCGAGGGTCGGCTCGTGAACGTAGAGGGTCGGAAGATCCGCACCGAGGGGACCCTGCGGGCCGGTGACACGCTGTGCGCCACCGCCACTGGTCTGTTCATCACCGTCGACTTCGAGAAGCTCGCCCGGATGGTGGCCAAGCGCGACCGCCTCGGTCGCAGTGACCAGTCGCCGCAGGTCGCCGACTAACGTTGGGCCATGGCCGACGAGCACCGGGACCCTTCCGACACCCCCGAAGCGCCATCGTCCGCCGACCAACCGGGTTTCGGTTCGCCCTCATCGGAGGGAGGCCCGGCCCCGTTTCCCCCACCCGGAGGAGTGCCACCGCCGGCGTCGTTCCCTCCACCGTCGTCGACACCACCACCCACCACCGGCATCCCTCCGCAGTTCCCCCCGGCGGCACCCCCGACCGGTGCCTCGACCCCCCCGGGCGAACCACCCGGCTACGAGCCGGCGCCGCCGCCACCGTACGGCCCAGGTCCCGGAGCGGTGGCCCCGCCGGGTCAGTATCCCCCGCCCGACTGGACCGCCGGGATGCCCCCGTCGGTGGCACCACCACAGAAGAAGGGCCGGGGATGCCTCTTCTGGGCGGTGCTCGGGTTCGTCCTGCTGGTCCTGCTGGTCGGCGGATGCGGTGTCGTCGGCTGGTTGTTGATCCGCGGTCCGATCGACGGAACCAACGAGTTCCTGGCCGAGGTCGCCGCCGGCGACTACGCCGCAGCCGAGGCCCTGGTGGCTCCTGACTGTGCACTCACCGCAGCGGAGATCGAAGCCGACCTCGGCGGCCTGACCGACTACCAGATCCTTCTCGCCGGCACGGGCACCGGTGAGACGACCCGGACCGGGGGGACGGTCACCGTCGACGGCGACCTCCAGGACTTCACCGCCGAGATGCGAGACACCGATGACGGCTGGCGGGTCTGCAGCTACACCTTCGACGAATTGCAGATCGGCAGCTGATCACCGGGGTCAACGATGACCAGACCGGTCCGCTTCGACACGTTCATGGGCGACGCGCTCTACGGGCCCGACGGGTTCTACACATCCGGGCGCGGCTCGGCCGGCCGGCGGCACGGCGACTTTCTCACCAGTCCCGAAGTGGGCCCGCTGTTCGGGGAGCTCGTCGCCCGCTGGATCGATGAGGTGTGGAACGATGCCGGGCGACCCGAACCCCTCGACGTGTTCGATCTCGGAGCCGGACCGGGCCGGCTGACAAAAGCCCTCTCGCTGGCACAGGTCGCCTGCGCCGGGGTGTGGAGGCTGCACGACATCGATCGGGCGGCCGGCACTCGTCTGCCCGCCGACCTCAGCCAGGGCGTTGTGATCGCCAACGAAGTGCTGGACAACGTGCCCTTCCGCTGGATCCGTGGGGGCCGACAGCAGGTCTCCGAGGCCTATGTCGCGGGCCGTCAGCTCGTCTGGCGACCGTTGGCCGATCGCACCTGCCCGGTCGTGGAAGGGGAATACCCGTGGGTCGAGCAGGCCGCCGCCCTCGTGCGATCCGTGCTCGACGCAGACCCTTTGCGGGTCCTGATGTTCGACTACGGCGCAACCACCACCGAACAGCTGGCCCGGAGGGGCGGGTGGTTGCGCTGCTACCGGGGCCATGAACGCCGGCACGACCCGCTGGCCGACCCGGGCCGCTGGGACATCACGACCGACGTGCCCCTCGACCAGCTGCCGCCCGCAGGGCGGACCTGGACGCAGGCGGACTTCTGCCGGGTGTTCGGCATCGACCAGCTGGTGGAGGAGGGCAAGGCGTATTGGCGGGCCGGCGCCGCCCGACCCGATCTGACCGCCCTCCGCATGCGCAGCCGTGTCAACGAGGCGGCCGCGCTGACCGACCCCGAAGGTCTCGGTGCATTCTGGGCCGCCGAATGGCGTTGCTGAGAGCGCTGAGCGACACCCCCACCGTCACCGGGCGGCGAGGTTGGTGAAGTCGCTGAGGTCGCCGGTGATTCCCGGCAGGATGCCGAACACGATCGTCGCGATCACCGTGATCGCCAGCGCCGTCCCGAGGGCGGCGGGGTAGCGAATCGGGGTGTGGTCACCGGTGGGCTCGGGCAGGAACCACATCTGCTTCGCGACATTCAGGTAGTAGAAGGCGGCGACCACGCTGTTCACGGCAGCGATCACGGCCAGCGTGATCCCCGCCCAGCTGGCGTTCTGGGTGAGCACGTTGAAGATCTGGAACTTGGCCCACCAGCCACCGACCGGGGGGACTCCGGCCAGCGAGAAAAGGAAGATCGTCATGGCGGCGCCGAGCCCCGGGGCGTAGTTCATCAGCCCGCCGTAGCTGCTGATCTCGCCCGACCGGGTCTTGCGGGCCACCAGGATCACGACCACGAAGGCGCCGAGGTTCATGGCGGCGTACACCAGCAGATAGTTCACGATCGCGTTGGCCGGATTCGTGGTCCCGCTGAAGTCCTGCCCGTACACGGCCAGCGGAGCGAGCATGTATCCCGCCTGAGCGATTCCCGAGTAGGCCAGCATGCGGACGATGTTGGTCTGGCGGATGGCGATCAGGTTTCCGACCGTCATCGTGACGGCGGCCAGAACCCACATGAACGGCTCCACGACGTCGGCCTGAGCGGTGAATCCGACGAGCACCACGTTGATCAAAGCAACGAATCCGGCAGCCTTGGAAGCGACCGCCAGGAACGCCGTCAACGGCGTCGGCGCGCCTTCGTAGGTGTCGGGAGCCCACGTGTGGAACGGAACGGCGCTGACCTTGAACCCGAAGCCGATGATCGTGAAGATCAGGGCCAGGGTGATGAGGGGCGCCGACTCGCCCCGGTCGAGGGCCTCGGCGATGGCGGCGAGTCGAGTGTCGCCGGCGAACCCGAACAACAGGCTCATTCCGTAGAGCATGATGGCGGTGGCGAAGACCCCCATCAGCATGTACTTGAGCCCGGCTTCGTTCGACTTGAGATCCCGTTTCCGCCAGGCGGCCATGAGGTAGGCAGGGATCGAGATCAACTCGAGAGCGATGAAGATCGAGATCAGATCTCGCGACGAGCTCATCACCACCATCCCGAGGACGGCGGCCGCGAGCAGCTGGTAGTACTCGCTGTCGTAGTAATCGCCTTCGAACATGTAGTCGGCCGACAACAACACGACGACGTAACCCGATAGGAGGAACAGCACCTTGAGGGCCAGGGCGTAGCGGTCGATCACATAGGCCCCGTCGAACATGACCCTGGGCAGCTCCTCGGACTGATTCCACAGGGTCAGGATGGGGATGAGCGGGACGAGGAAGGTCAAGCCGGTCAGCGATGGCATCCACTTGCGGATTCGCTCGAGGTAGACGAGGTCGAGCGTCGTCACCAGCGCACCCAGGCCGAGCAGCAGGAGTTCAGGGGCGACCGCATGCCAGTCGATGGCCGGTCGAAGAAACTCGGGCTGGTCGATCTGGGCGAGGACGGAGAGCATCGAGGATCCTTACGGGGCGGCCTGGGCGAGGGCCTGTAATCCCTGGACGACCGCCGGGTCGGTGATCCCGAAGATGATGCCGGGCACGAAGCCGAACACGAGGATGAGGACCAGCAGTGGCGTCCACGCCACCCACTCGGTGGCGACGACATCATGGATGTGGGGATCGTCGGCGAACTCCTCGCTCGGTGTTCCGAACGCGGTTCGCTGAAGCAACCAGAGGAGGTACCCGGCGGCGAACACGGTCCCGATGGCAGCCACCACCATGTAGACCCGGAACAGGGTCTGACTCACCCCCTCGGCGGGGTTGTAGGCGGCCAGGATGGCGGGGAACTCCCCCCAGAAGCCGGCCAATCCGGGAAGCCCGAGCGACGCCATGGTACAGAACCCGAGGATCCATCCCATGCGGGGAGCCTGGATCAGCAGACCGCCCAAGCGCGCGATCTCGAGGGTGTGGTACCGCTCCTTCACCGAGCCGGCGATGAAGAACAACATGCCGGTGATGAGGCCGTGCGCCACCATGCCGAAGATGGCGGCGTTGATCCCGAAGGGGGTGAGGGTGGCGATGCCGAGCATCACATACCCCATGTGGGCAACCGAGGAGAAGGCGATCAACCGCTTCATGTCAGTCTGGGCCAGGCAGCCGAGGGCGCCATAGATGATGCCGATGACGGCGAGGAGACCGATCCAGGGCGCCCACTCGACGGCGGCGTCGGGCAGGATCGGAATGGCGATCCTGACAAACCCGTAGGTGCCGAGCTTCAGCAGCACAGCGGCCAGGATCACCGAGCCCTGGGTGGGGGCCTGGGTGTGGGCATCGGGCAGCCAGGTGTGGAACGGGAACATCGGGACCTTGATGCCGAAACCGAGGAACATCCCACCGAAGATCAGCACCTGTGTGCTGAGGGCGATGTCACGAGCGGCGACCTGTTCGGCCAGTCCCACGATGTCGAAGGTCTGGCTCCCGGTATTCCAGTACAGGGCGAGGAAGCTGACCAGCATCAATGCCGAACCGAACAGGGTGTACAGGAAGAACTTGATGGCGGCGTACAGCCGCTGCTCCCCGCCCCAGACACCGATCATGAAGTACATCGGCAACAGCACGACCTCGAAGAAGACGAAGAACAGGACCAGGTCCTGGGCCACGAACGTGCCGAGCATGCCGGTGTGGAGCACCAGCGTCAGGATCAGGAACATCTTGGCGTTCCCCGGGTCGGGGATGTGGTTCCACGAGTAGATGACGATCAGGGGGGTCATCAGCAGCGTGAGGGCGATCAACGGCAGGCTGATCCCGTCGATGGCGACGTGGTACCGGGCATTGACGACGTCGATCCAGTTGGTGTCGACGGCGAACTGGAGGGCGCTGGCGTTGTCGAAGTCGAACTCTCGGATCAACAAGATGCCGACCGCAGCGGTGACGAGGCTGGTGACCAGCGCGATGGTCTTGTGGGTCTCTTCGTCCGGGCCCGGTACGAACATCATCAAGACGACGCCGACCAACGGCAGGAACACCATCAGGCTGATGCCCCAGTCGTTCAGGAACTCTGTCATGTCGCGCTCTCTCCCTTGACCCTGACTAGACCGCCACGATGAACACCGCCGCCAACAACGTGGCGGCGCCGAACATGAGACTGGCGTACTGGCGAATTCTGCCGCTCTGCACGCGGCGTAGCACCTCTCCGGATTCCGAGCTGGAGATCCCAGACAGGTTGACCGCTCCGTCGATGAGGCCCTGATCGATGAACCGGTAGACGAACCGACCGAGCATCGCCGACGCCCGCCCGGCGACGTTCACGATCTCGTCGAGCACGTGCTGGTTGGTCCAGTAGGCGGCCCGGGCGATCGGCCCTTTGATCCCGCCGGCGATCACTCCGGTGTAGAGGTGGTCGAAGTAGTATCGGTTGGCCAGGAGCGCGTAGCCGGCGCGGGCCCAGCTCTTCCTGGTGCGGATCCCGTCGGTGTACTCGGTCGCCTGCGGGTCATCGGCGTACAGCCTCTGGTAATAGGTCCAGACCAACCAGCCCGATCCCAGACCCACCAGGGTGGCCACCGCGGCCAGGGCCAGGTTGGAGTCACCGTGGCCGACCACCGGGAAGACGTCACCGCCGCCGGGTTCGACCCATTGCTCGAACTTGAGGCCGTAGCGATCGCCGAGGCCGCCGAACCAGTCGGATGGAAAGTTCAGAAACCCCGTGACAACCGCCAGGCCGGCGAGCACGATCAGCGGGTAGCGCATGACCGGCGGCGGGTCGTGGGGGTGGTCGTGACCGCGGTACTCCCCGAAGAAGATGAGCCACATCGCCCGCGTCATGTAGCCGGCCGTCATGGCGGCGCCGATCAAGCCCATGATCAACAAGAAGGTGTACGTTCCGTTGGCGTCGGTCGAGGGCCACCCCCCGGTGCCGACCAGGATCTCGTCCTTGGACCAGAAGCCGGCGAAGGGGAAGACCCCGACCAGTGCGAGGGTTCCGATGAGGAAGGTCCAGAACGTCACGGGCATCTTGGTCCGGAGACCGCCCATCTCGGCCTTCATGTCGAAGCTGTGGTGACAAGCGTGGCTCAGCGCTCCCGCTCCCAGGAACAGACACGCTTTGAAGAAGGCGTGGGTGAACAGGTGGAACATCCCAGCGGTCCACGCGCCGACACCGAGGGCCAGCACCATGTAGCCGAGCTGGGACACCGTGCTGTAGGCAAGCACCTTCTTGATGTCGTCCTGGACAAAGGCCAGGGCGCCGCCGCCGACGACCGTGAGGGCGCCCACGAAGGCGAGGGCGTTGATGCTCGAGCCGGGGATGCTCAGCCCCTCCCAGAACACTGGGTACAGGCGACCGATCATGTACACCCCGGCCACGACCATGGTGGCGGCGTGGATCAGCGCTGAGACCGGGGTCGGACCGGCCATGGCATCGGGAAGCCACGTGTGCAGGATGAACTGACCGGACTTGCTCATGACGGCGGTGATGAGGCACAGCGCCGCCACCGTCAGCGTCGTCTGGCTCATGTCACCGGCGACCGCGGCATGGTTGATCGTCAAGATGTCGAAGGTCTGCCCGGCACCGAAGAACAGCACGATCACGCCGACGAGCAGGCCGATGTCTCCGACACGGTTGGTCAAGAACGCCTTGAGCGCGGCATCGGAGTTCGGCTTGTCCTCCCACCAGTGACCGATCAGCACGAACGAGCAGACCCCTACCAGCTCCCATCCGATGATCAGCTGAAGGGTGCTGGTCGACAGCACCATGAAGAGCATCGAGGCGGTGAACAGGCTGAGGAACGCGTAGTAGTGGGTGTACCGGCGGTCGCCGGTCACGTACTCGACGCTGTACACGTGCACGAGGAATGACACGATGGTGACGACGACGAGCAACATGATGCTCTGGCCGTCGGCGATGGTGCCGATGTTGAGGGTGAGCGTGTCGTCGCCCATGGCGGTCTCTGCGCCGGGGCCGAAGGATCCGGTGCTGAACCAGGTCAAACAGTTCACGACCGGTTCCGCCTTGATGTGTTCGGATCCCTTGCTGCCTTCGCCCTCCTCGGCGGCGGCCAGTTCGGCCACCGATCCGAGCGCATATTCGTCGGAGGCGAACAGGTCGGAGGTGTTCTCGGCGACGTTGCAGCCGCGAGGGGCGATCCCGCCGCTCTCGTCGTGAACCTCGTCCTCGTCGCCGTGGTCGTCCTCGTCGACGATGCGGACCACCCCGGTCAGTCCTTCTTCGTCGCTGTGGTTGGTTTCCTCGCCGTGGGTTTGCTCCCCCTCGTACTGGGAAACCCAGGTGACCGCCGTGGCGCCGCTGTAGAGCAGCCCGGCTCCGACGGTGAGAATGCCCAGCCAGTGGACGTGCCTGGTGAAGTTCTTGCCCAACAGCAGGATCAAGACGAACGAGGCGGCCGGGAGTGCCGGGACGATCCACACGTTGTCGAACAGCCAGGACGACGGCGTGTAGGTCTCAGCGGCAGCGGCGGCCAGAATCGACATCGATCAACCCTTCAGCAGGTTGGCTTCGGCCACGTCGATGCTGCGGCGGTTCCGGTAGATGAGCAGGACGATGGCCAGACCGACGCCGACCTCGGCGGCGGCGACGGCGATCACGAACAGGGCGAACACCTGGCCGGCCACCACACCGTGGAAGGTGCCGAAGGCCACCAGGTTGATGTTCACGGCGTTGAGGATGACTTCGATGCTCATCAGGACGAGCACACCGTTGCGCCGGGTCAACACGCCGTACACACCGATGCAGAACAGGACGGCTGCGAGGAGCAGATACTGGTTCAAGAGCATGACGCGACTCCCCTCAATCCCGCCGGGCGACCACGACGGCGCCGATCAGTGCTGCCAAGAGTAGGACCGAGACCGCTTCGAAGGGCACGATGTAGGTGCTGAACACCGAATCGGCCACCTCGGCGGTGCGCTGGGGCTCGTAGCCAACCAGACGGGTGTCCGAGCCGTATTCCTCCCACAGCGAGTAGCCCATCACCACGAACAGCAGCACCGCGACGCCGAGGCCGACCCACCGCTGTTCGTAGTTGAGATCTTCGTCGGTGCCGATCTTGGCCCGGGTCAACATGACCCCGAACAACAGCAGCACCAGGATGGCGCCGATGTAGACGAGCACCTGGGTGGCGGCGGCAAACTCGGCGCCGAGCAGGATGTAGACCGCCGCCACCGACGCCAGCACCACGAGCAGGTAGAGCGCCGCGTGCACGACGTTGTTGGTCGTCACCATCCGAACCGCCGACGCGATGGCGATGGCGGCGATGATCCCGAAGGCGATGTTGGCCGGCAGATCCCAGCAGTTGCCGGTGGCGGTGTTGCACGATTCGGTCTGAGCGAGGACGAGGGAGGTGAACACGGCTCAGCTCTTGGCTTCCAGTTCAGGGACCTTCTTCGCCTTGACCTGCGCGCCCGACTCGTAGGCCTCGAACTCGGGGACCGTGGTCATCCACTTTCCGAGCTTGGACTTGTCGTGAAGCAGGTCGGCGATCCGGGGTTCGGAGTATTCGTACTCCGGGCTCCAGAACAGCGCCTCGAACGGGCACACCTCCACGCAGATCCCACAGTACATGCAGAGCGAGAAGTCGATGTCGAACCGATCCAGCTTGTTGACGCTACGCGGCTTCCCGCCCGCACGCCGGGGCGGGGCGAGCTCTTTGTGGCCCTCGATGTAAATGCACCAGTCGGGGCACTCCCGAGCGCACAGCATGCAGGCGGTGCAGTTGCCCTCGTGCAGGGCGATCACTCCCCGAGCGCGGGGGGCGGGCGCCTCCTTTTCGTGGGGATACTGCACGGTCTCAGCACCCTTGACGACCGTCTTGGTCATCTCCTTGAGGGTGACCCCGAGACCCTTGACAACACCGGGAACGAGCGGCATCAGAACACCACCTTGAGCAAGCCGGTGACGGCGATGTTGACGAGCGAGATGGGGATGAGCACCTTCCAGGCGAATCGCTGGAGCTGGTCCTCCCGGAACCGGGGATAGGTGAACCGGACCCAGTAGATCACGAAGGTCAGCACGAGCATCTTCACGGCCATCACGGCCGGGCCGATGAAGTTGAACCAGTTGCTCGTCTCGTCGATCCCGAGCAGATCCATCACGAACGGCGGAACGGCCCACCCGCCGAGGAACAGCACCGAGGCCAGGAACCCGAACACCGCCGCCGTGGCGAACTCGCCGATGAAGAACATGAGGAATCGGAACCCGGTGTACTCGGTCAGGTAGCCCGACACCAGCTCGGATTCGGCGATCGGCATGTCGAATGGCGCCTGGGTGAGCTCGGCCTGCACTGCGATCATGAAGATCAGGAACCCGACGAACTGCGTGAGGATGAATGGGTGGCCGATCGCCCCCCAGCCGAAGATCTCTCCGTGGATCTGGCTGTAGATGATCCCCTGCAAGCTCAGGGTCCCTGCTTGGATGACCACTCCGACGACCGCCAGGACGAGCGGGAGCTCATAGGCGATGAGCTGACCGGCCGCCCGCAGTCCGCCCATCAACGAGTACTTCGATGCGCTGGCCCAGCCGGCCATGAGGATCCCGACCACGCTGATCGAGGTGACCGCCAGGGCATAGAACACGCCGGCCCCGTCGAACTGGCGGACATCGAACGACCCGGTGTCGAGCGATGCAAAGCCCGCCTCGGGGCCGAAGGGGATGATGAGCGCCAACAGCAGCGTGCTGGTGAGCACGACGTAGGGGGCGAGGGCGAACACCGTGCGGTCGGCCTTGGCCGGGAAGATGTCCTCCTTCTGGAGGTTCTTGCCCACCTCGGCGAGCAGCTGGAGCGATCCGTAGGGGCCCGCCTCCATCGGACCGAGCCGGGACTGCATGAACGACACCATCTTGAACAGATAGAGGTAGACCGTGGTGCCGGCGGGCAACAGCACCACGACGATGACGCCGACGATCTTGGCCAGCCACTCGGCCCAGCCCAATTCCACTGCCAGCATGAGGGTCACCGGTCGATGTCCCCGAGGATGAAGTACAGGCTGGCGAGGATCGTGATGACGTCGGGAACGAACGTCCCCTTGAGCACCCAGGGGGTGATCGACATGTTGGAGAAGCTGGCCGAGCGGATCTTGACCCGAAACGGCGTGAGGCCCCCGCGGGAGATCACGTAGTAGCCCATCTCTCCGAGCGGGTTCTCGGTGGCGACGTACGCCTCGCCGGGCGGAACCTTGATGATGCGGGGAACCTTGGCCATGATCGGCCCACTCGGGAGCGAGTCGAGCAATTGCTCGACGATCTGGCACGCCTCGCGCACCTCCTGCAGCCGCACCCACGAGCGGGCGAAGGCGTCGCCGTCGGGATGGGTCCACACGTTCCAGTCGCACTGGTCGTACACCAGGCCGTTTGGGTTGTCGCGGCGCAGGTCCCAGTCGACACCCGACGCCCGGATGTTGGCGCCGGACAGGCCGTAGGAGAGCCCCACATCGGCGGGGATCACGCCGATCCCCCGGGTTCGAGTCTGGAAGATCTCGTTGCCGAAGAGCAGATCCTCGATCTCGTCGCAGAACGAGCGGATCTTGCGGACCGCCTGTCTCGTCTCGGTGATCCAACCGGCCGGGAGATCATCCTTGACCCCGCCGATCCGATCGAAGTTCGGGTGGAACCGACCACCGGTGGCCGACTCGATCTGATTGAGCACGTGCTCGCGATCCCGGAATGCGTAGAACACGGGGGTGAGGGCACCGAGCTGGACACCGAGATCGCCGAGGAACAGGGTCAGGTGAGCCATCCTGGCCATCTCGAACAGGATCGTGCGGATGTACTGGGCCCGCGGTGGGGCCTCGATCTCCATCAGCTGCTCGCAGGCGAGAATGAAGGGCACTTCGTTGGCGAAGCTCCCGAGCCAGTCGATCCGGTTGATCAAGGTGGTGACCTGGGGGTAGGTGCGTACCTCGGTGAGCTTCTCGTAGCCCCGGTGCATGTACCCCATGACCGGCTCGGCGGCGATGACCTGCTCTCCGTCGAGGCGAGTGACGATGCGCAGCGTCCCGTGCGTGGCCGGGTGCTGTGGTCCGATGTTCAGCGTCATGCCTTCGGTCTCGAGCTCGAGGTTCACCCGCGCCTCGGCCGCCTGGGCGGCGATGTAGGCGAGCTGGCGGCGATCCGAGACGGCGGTCATGGGGAATCCCCCGGGTCCTCGGCAGCGGTTGCCTCGGTCTCGGTGTCGGGATGCTCGACCTCTGGCATCGGCTCGACGTCGACGATGCCGGGCCAGGGTTTGATGATGCGCGACAGCAGCGGGAAGTCCTTGCGGAGAGGATGACCCTCGAAGTCGGTGGGCAGGTAGAGCGGCCGGAGCCCCGGATGGCCGGTGAAGGTGATCCCGAACATCTCCCAGGTCTCCCGTTCGTGCCAGTCGGCCCCGGGATAGGTGTCGGTCCAGGTCCCGATGGTGAGATCGTCGCCGACGTCGGCCTTGAGGGTCAGACCGAGGTGCGTCGTCAGGCTGTACACCCGGGCGAACACCTGGAATCGGGAGTCACCCCCGGCCACGCCCGACCGCATCTCCTCGGGCTCTTCCTCCTCGCTGTCCTGGCCACCGTCGACCACCGCGTCCATCGACCGTCCGAACGGCGACGGCATCCAGTCGATCGCGCTGAGCCAGTCGAAGAACCGGAAGCGTTGCCGTTGCCGCAGGTACTGGGCGGTGGTGCTCCACGCTGCGTTGTCGATACGGACCGTGAGATCGATCGCCGGCTCGAGGTGGTGCTCGACGAGCGCATCGCCGAGTTCGGCCTCCAGGGCCTCGAGAAGCGCCTGGCGACCCTCGTCGACGACGGCCACCTCGGTCTCAGCTGACGACGGCAAGCGGATCACCTTTCCACTTCTCGGCCATGTCCTCGTGCTGGATCATCTCCTGAAGCAGGACGATGCCCTCGAGGAGTGCCTCGGGCCGGGGCGGACAGCCGGGGACGTAGACGTCGACGGGAATGATCTGATCGACCCCCTTGGTCACCGAGTAGCTGTCCCAGTACGGGCCGCCGCAGTTGGCGCACGAACCCATACTGATCACGTACTTCGGCTCGGGCATCTGCTCGTAGAGCCGGCGAACCGCCGGCGCCATCTTGTCGGTGACCGTCCCCGAGATGCACACCAGGTCGGCCTGCCGGGGGCTGGCCGGGAGCGGGATGACACCGAGGCGCATGACGTCATAGCGGGGGGAACCGAACGCTGCACCCATCTCGATGGCACAACACGCCAAGCCCCACTGGTAGACCCACAGGGAGTACTTGCGGCTCATGTTGAGCAGCGTGGTGAGGGGCTTGGGGATCTTTCCGGATTCGACGAGTCCCATCAGAGCACCTCGACGGCGGGGAGGCGATTGGCTACACCCATCGGAGTACACCCTTTCGCCAGGCGTAGGCCAGGCCGAGGGCCAGGATGAAGATGAAGATCGCCATCTCGACCAGGCCGAACATCCCCAGCGCCTCCAGGCGGGCCGCCCACGGGAAGATGAAGACCGCCTCGACATCGAACATCACGAACAACAACGCGAAGATGTAGTAGCGGATCTGCGACTGGCCCCAACCCGTTCCAACCGGGTCGACGCCCGACTCGTAGTTCTCGATCTTTCCCTCGGTTGGTCGAGCCGGTCGGAAGATCGAGGCTGCACCGATGAACGCACCGACGAGCGCAAAGGCGACACCGCCGAAAACGACGACCAGTAGGTACTGGCGCAGGAACTCGGACACGGGCGTAGATCGTAGCTTGCGCCGGAGCCTGTCCCCAAGATTCGGCGCCCTTCCGGTAGCTCGCTGAAGCTCGCCATGTGATCCCACCGTGCAAACCATCTGTCAATACCTATGTCAGCAATGGCTATTGACACATCTGGAAGTGCCCCCTACAGTGGCGAGACCGGTGGTATGGAGCCGCCGGAGACAAGGCTGAAAGAACAACATGCACCTCGTGATGGTGGAATCAATCGTCTCGCTCGCCGCTCTCGGGACCCTCGTGTTGCTCGTGGTGGCGCTGCTCGATCTCGTGAGACGACCGGCGGCGGCGTGGCAGGCGAGCGGTCACAACCAGCTGGTGTGGGCGCTCGTGGTCATCTTCGTCGGGTTGGTCGGGCCACTGCTCTACCTCCTGGTCGCCCGGCCCGCCCTCGAGGCCGCCGCACACCGTGGTCCGGCCGGTACCCGGATCTCTGCGTGATCGGACTGCGGAGCAACTTCGGACTGTCACTGACGCTCGTCCTGGCCATCGTCGCCGTGACGGCCGCTGGCGGGCTCCTGACCCTTCGGTGGAGCTCGGTCGCCACGAATCGCTGGATGGCGCTGGCGCGGGTCCTGTCCATGGGCGCAGTGGCGGTGACCCTCGCGGCGACGGCGCTCCCGCGGCGCTGGGCGATCGAGACCGATGGTGATCTCGTACTGCGACCTGGACGGGGTGGTCTCGGCGATTGGCCTGTGCTGCTCAGCAATCCGACCTCGCTGGCTTCGGTCGAGCTGGTGGGCAACGTCGCCCTCTACGTCGCGATCGGGTTCACGGCGACCCTGGGGTGGTATCGACGCCGCCACGTCGTCCTCCTGCTCGGATTGGCCCTCTCGCTGGCGATCGAATCGATCCAGTTCGCATGGCTCGGCCGGGTGGCGGCCCTCGACGACGTCATTCTCAACGGAGCCGGCCTGGTCGCCGGCTGGCTGATCGCCATCGCCCTCGCTCGCCTCCCGATCGGCCGGGCCTTCGACGGCGCCGGCCGGCCCCCGCTGCCCAGCCCGCATACGCCGAGCCATACTGACGTTCATGCGCGAGGTCATCGGCGCCTGCCCGCTGGACTGTCCGGACGGGTGTAGCTGGATCGTCACCGTCGACGGGGGCGACGCCGTCAAGCTTCGCGGCAACCCCGATCACCCGTTCACCGCCGGCGGGTTGTGCAAGAAGGTCAACCCATGGCTGGAGTTCGCCCGGGACCCGGCCCGCATTCTCGAACCGCTCCGGCGCACGGGCCCGAAGGGTTCTGGGACCTTCGAACCGGTCACCTGGGATCAAGCGCTCGGCGACATCGCCGCCCGCCTGATCGAGATGCGGGACCACCACGGCGGCGAGGCGATCTGGCCATTCACCGGTACCGGCAACGTCGGGTACATCCAAGGGGCCGGCATGCCCGCCGGCGCCCGGCTGATGAACGCCCTCGGCGCCTCCGATCACTCGATCTCGATCTGCTCGATCAGCGGGCACTGCGGGCTTCAGTACACCCAGGGCCGGGCGTCGGGTATGGATCCCGAGGAGATCCGGCACGCCGGCACGGTCCTGCTGTGGGGGTCGAACACGCTGGTGACCAACCAGCATCTCTGGCCGTACGTCCAGCAGGCGCGACAGGCCGGCGCCGCTGTGGTCACCGTCGATCCGGTCGGAACCCGGACCGCCCGACGCAGCGACGTGCACCTCCAGTTGACCCCCGGCACCGACGGAGCCCTCGCCTTGACCCTGTGCCGGCTCGTTCGAGACGAGGGAGCCGTCGATCACGACTGGATCACCGAACACACCGAAGGCTACGACGAGTTCTCGGCCATGCTCGACTCCTGGCCGCTCGAACGCGGCGCCGAGGTGTGCGGTCTCCATCCCACAGAGATCAGCCGGGTCGCCGAACAGATCATCGCCAGTCCTCCGCTGGCCATCAAGCTCGGTCAGGGAATGCAACGTCACGCGCACGGGGCGGCGGCCGCCCGGACGGTCAGTTGCCTGGCCGGCGTCACGGGAGCGTTCCAGCGCCGGGGCGGTGGTCTGGTCTACAGCACAGCGCCGGTGTACGACCTCGATCTCGCCGCCGCGCGGCTCCCGTCGCTACGTCCTGGACCGGTGCGAACCTTGGCCATGACCAATCTGGTACGGGAACTCGACGGCGCCGATCCCCCGGTCCGAGCGCTGATCGTCTCCGGTGCCAATCCGGTCGTGTCCAACCCCGACAGCGACGGCGTCCGGCGAGTGCTCGCACGGGAAGACCTCTTCACGGTGGCGATCGAGATCTTCCCCACCCCGACGACCGCCTTCGCCGATTACGTTCTGCCGTCGGCCATGCAACACGAGCAGGCCGAGCTCAACAACAGCTTCAGCCACCACTATCTCCACTGGAACGCCCCAGCCGTCGAGCCTGCAGGATCGGCCCTGAGCCACACCGAGATCTACCGCCGGCTGGCTCGTGCGCTGGCCGTTCACGACCCTCGATTCCACGAGCCGGTGTTCCAGGCGACCGAGGAGGAGTACGCGCGGGCGCTCCTCGGAAGTCCGGCGCTGCGCAACGCCGGCGTGACACTGCAGCGATTGCAGGCCTCCGGATGGATGCGTCTGCCCGATCCCCCACCGATCGATCGGTTCAGCTTCGTCAACGGTCGAGCGGCACGGGACGGGCTCGGACGCCTGCCCGAATGGCAGGGCACCAAAGAGACCACGCGAGAGGGTGGCTACCTGTTGATCGCCAACGGCAGCGAGTGGCACGTCAACACCGTGTTTGCGCAAACCGAAGTCACGGCGTCCCGCACGTCGACCCCGCCGGTGTACGTGAGCTCGCTCGACGCCCGGCGGGACGGGTTGACCGACCGCTCACCGGTGACGGTGTCAAACGATCGGGGGTGCTTCGAGGCCGAACTGCGGATCGATGATCAGATCGCCCGGCCGGGCGTCGCCAGCACCACCAAGGGCTGGCCCGCCCAGTTGGTGAACCGAACGGTGCGGGAGGAGGACTCCGACGCCGGACACGGAGCGGTCTACCACGACAACCGTGTCCGGATCACGGCGCGCTGAGCTAGGGTTTCCGCGCTCGACGGCCGCTCCTTGGGTGGAATTCCCTATACGGATAGTGACGCCGACCTGCCGAAGAGAACAAAGTGCTGCTCACCAGACACGAGCACGTGACCGGAGCGAACCGGATCATCGCCGCCCTCGTCGCCCTGTTTGTCCTCATGGGCGCGACGGTGCTGGGTACGATCCCCGCCGCTGCCGCCGGTGGGTTTTTCGCCGGTTCGGTCGAGCGGGCCCATGACGCCGAGACCGAGATGCTGGACACGATCAACCGGCTCCGCACCGATGCGTACGGGCTGGCACCGCTCGAGAGGCGGGATTGGGGTCCATATCGCGCCTACCTGGACTGCATCGTCAACGAGAACGCCGCCAACGGCCGTCTGGTGCACTATCCGGCATCGTGTCAGCAGGGCTTCGTCGCGGCCGAGATCCTGGCCGCCCGCTACGCGAGCAACTCCGGCGGTTCGGTCAACACGCTGGTCGACCAGTGGAACGACTCCGACGGCCACCGAACGATCATGCTGGCCGCCGACGCCGACTACGCCTACGTGGGTGTCTACTGCATCGGGCACACCTCGTGGGCGATCGCCTGGATCGGCAAGGACTCCGGGTCGATCACACCGAACAACTCGCCACGACAGAGTCGCCCGGACGAGTTCTTCACCGACAACGACTACCGGTGCAAGGACAGCGTCCCCGACCCGGTGAACGATCCACTCCGCGTGTACGAGCCGGCCGAGTCGATCGAAGCCCTCGTGGCCAGGCCGGACTTCACCACTGGGCAGGCTGACGTGCTGCGGCTCTACCGAGCTTTCTTCCGCCGTGACGCCGAGATCGACGGCGCCAACTACTGGCTCGAGCGCCACGCCAAGGAAGCGACCGTCGGCAGCATCGCCTACAACTTCGCAGCCAGCGCCGAGTTCCAGACCACGTACGGCTCGGTCGACAACCGGGAGTTCCTGGAGATCGTGTACTTCAACGTGCTCGACCGGGAAGCCGATCCCGATGGTTTCGCCTACTGGCTGGACAAGCTCGAGACCGGGGCACTGAACCGCGGCGAGGTCGTTCGCTGGATCGCCGCCAACGAGGAGTTCATCGACAACCACCGCTACGGCGGGAAGTGATCGGCCGGGGACTCACCCCGCTCAGGATCGTGGAGGGCCAGTGTCGCCTCTGGCCCTCCACACCCAACCTCAGCCGTAGAGATTGGGCACGAAGGTCTGGTCGGTGATCGGCGGCCGGACGTACCCGGACTTCCGTAGTTCGGGCAGCTGGATCTTCGGGTGAGGGACCTCTTTGTAAGGGATCTGCGTGAGCAGGTGGGCGATGCAGTTGAGCCGGGCGATCTTCTTGTTGTCCGACTCGACCACGAACCACGGGGCCTGTTTGATGTCGGTCGCCGCGAACATGGCGTCCTTGGCCTGTGAGTACTCGACCCAGCGCGCTCGCGACTCGAGATCCATCGGGGAGAACTTCCATCGTTTCCGGGGATCGGAGAGCCGGCTCTTGAAGCGGCGTTCCTGCTCGTCGTCGCTGACCGAGAACCAGTACTTGATCAGGATGATCCCCGACCGGACCAGCATCCGTTCGAACTCGGGACACGAACGGAGGAATTCGTGGTACTCCTCCTCGGTGCAGAAGCCCATGACCTTCTCCACGCCCGCCCGGTTGTACCAGCTGCGATCGAAGATGACCATCTCGCCGTCGGCTGGCAGCTGGGCGACATAGCGCTGAAAGTACCACTGCG
>JBFGLT010000018.1:0-30672 GCA_041576015.1 Acidimicrobiales bacterium | reverse complement strand
CTTCGACGTCGGCGGCCGACTCACCGGGAAGGGTTCTGACATCGACCTCGACGACCACGTCGTCGGGAATCACGTTGGTCTTCATCACATCGGCCCCGTGGACCACGTTGCAGGAAAACGTGGTGTGAGTACACGAATAGAGGAACGACGCACCACCGACGCTCGGCATTTCGTCGAGGACCTCGTCCACCCGATCGGGATCGAGCAGGATCGCTCGCTCCTCCTCGGTCAGGTCGAGGGTCTCCACCCGCTCGCGCCACAGTTCGGTGAAGGTCGCCGGTGGGCGATACTCGGTGATCCGGGAGATCACCGCCGCCGCCTTCACCAGGGCATTGTCCTTGCGGAACGGCATCGACCCGTGCCCCGGGGTGCCCCTGATCCGCAATCGTCGCCAGGCCACGCCCTTCTCGCCGACGTTGACGTTGATCACCCGAGCACCGGTCGGACCGGAGTGGAGTCCACCGTTCTCGGTCAGGACGTAGTCGGCTCGAATGACGTCGCGATGATGGTCTGCCATCCACCGGGCGCCGTGGGCGCTGCCGGACTCCTCGTCGGCCACCGCGAAGAAGATCAGGTCACCACGGGGCTGGAATCCGCGTTCGGCGAGGTGCCGAAACGCCACCGCCTGGGAGGCTGTGATGTTCAGCATGTCCACCGCACCTCGGCCCCAGATCTCATCCACCCCGTCCGGCGCGGTGATCCGCTCGCCCCCGAAGGGATCATGGCGCCACCCGGTCGAATTGACCGGAACGACATCGGTGTGGCCCATGAGGCACAGGCTGGGCGCCGCTCGATCCGACCCGTCGAGTCGAGCGACGATCGAGACCCGGCCCGGCGTCGGCTCATAGCGCTCGATGGCGACTCCGGTCGATTCGAGAAATGCAGACAGCGCGTCGGCGTTGCGGACCTCGTTGCCCGACTCAGGTGATCCGTCGTTCACGCACCGATTGCGGATCATCGTCTGGAGGAGTTCGACCGTGTCGCCGGTGAGGGACCCGAGTGATGCGTCCACCCGTGCAGTGTTGCACAGCCGGTCGATGGCCCGCCCGGTGCCCGCTACACCTCACGTTCCTACCCGATCGAACCGGTCGGTACGATGCATCGTGCCCGCCCCGGCCGACCCGATGATCCAGAGGCCCGCCTGACCATGTCCGCTGCCCCGCCGCCCGACCTTCTCGTGCCCGAGACGATCATCCTCGTAGAGCGCTGGCTGGAGGCGGCCGGCGGGCACGAGACGAGGGACGAGCGACGCACGCAGCAACGGTTGCACCGTCTGCTCGACGATCCGGACGGCACCGCGTTCGCCATGGCGTTCGTCGATCGGGTGATCCGGCCCGAGAGCCCGACCGTCGCCGCCCACCAGTTCGCCACGGTCGTCGCCGAGCATTCGCTCCCCGGATTCCTCTCCCGGGTCGACCGCCTGCTGTTGCGCGCCGGCGCCGCTCTCGCTCCCGTGCTGCCTCGAGTGGTCATGCCGCTCGCCATCAGACGAATGCGCCAGCTCGTCGGTCACCTGGTCGTCGACGCACGGCCCCGGCCCATGGCCCGTCACCTTGGCAGCCGCCGGGAAGAAGGGTTCGCGCTGAATGTGAACCTGCTGGGGGAGGCCGTACTGGGTCAGGCGGAGGCCGACCGGCGCCTGGATCGAACCATCGACCTGCTCCAGCAGCGTGACATCACCTACGTCTCGGTCAAGGCATCGTCGATCGTGGCTCAACTCCCGCACTGGGACCACGAGCGGGCGGTCGACCTGGTCGCCGGACGATTCCGTACCCTCCTTCGGGTGGCGGCGACGACAGACCCGCCCACGTTCGTCAACCTCGACATGGAGGAGTACCGAGATCTCCACATCACCCTCGATGCGTTCACCTCGGTGCTCGATGAACACGAGTTTCACACCGCCACAGCCGGCATCGTGCTCCAGGCCTACCTGCCCGACGCGTTCGATGCACTCCAGGATCTGGTTGGTTGGGCGAACCGGCGCCATGGCCGGACGGTGGAGGGGCAAGCCGGGGGAACGGTCAAGATCCGGCTGGTGAAGGGCGCCAACCTGGCCATGGAGCAGGTCGAAGCCGAGATCCGAGGGTGGCCGCAGGCCCCCTATCCCACCAAGGCCGAGGTCGACGCCAACTACAAGCGGTGTGTCGACTGGGCACTGCACCCCGATCATCTGCGCAGCGTTCGTGTTGGCATCGCCAGCCACAATCTGTTCGACGTCGCCTGGGCCAGCCTGGTGGCCGACCGGCGTGGCGTCGGTGAATCACTCGACTTCGAGATGCTGGAGGGGATGGCCGACGCACTCGCCCGGACCGTGCGTGACGAGCAGGGCGATCTGCTGCTGTACACCCCGGTGGTCCGTCCCCGGGACTTCGACGTCGCCATCTCCTACCTGTTCCGGCGCCTCGAGGAGAATGCCACCGACGAGAACTTCATCCGTCATCTGTTCGATCTCCGGCCCGGGAGCCCGGCGTTCGAGACCGAAGCGGAGCGGTTCGCCGCTGCGGTCGCCGATCGCTGGTCGGTTCCGGTTCGACCTCGACGAACCCAGAACCGGTTGGAGTCCCTGTCGACATCGGCCAGTCCAGATGCATTCACTAACGAGCCCGACACCGATCCCGTCCTCGCCCCCAACCGAGACTGGGCTGCCGCGATCGTCGCCCGGCGGCCCCGGTCGCCCAAGGAACCGCTCCTCACCACGACCGACGCGGTCGATCAGAAGATCGAGTTCGCCGCTCGGGGCGCCGCGACGTGGTCGGTGCGACCGGCCGCTGAGCGGCGAGGGCTGTTACACGCCGTCGCCGACGAGCTGGGTGCTCGCCGTGGCGACCTCGTCGCCGCCATGGTCGACGAGGGCCGCAAGACCGTCGCACAGGCCGACCCCGAGGTCTCCGAGGCGATCGATTTCGCCCGGTTCTACGCTGCGCACTCCACCGTCACCGACGGGAGCGCCGGTGCTCGCTTCACCCCGTTCGGCGTCGTGGTCGTCGTTCCACCGTGGAACTTCCCGGTCGCCATCCCGGCGGGGGGTGTCATGGCGGCACTGGCAGCCGGGAACGCAGTCGTGCTGAAGCCGGCGCCGGAGACACCGCGGTGCGCGGAGATCGTCGCCGAATGCTGCTGGGCGGCCGGTGTGCCCCGTGAAGCTGTGCAGTTCGTGCGGACGCCCGACGACGACGTCGGCCGTCATCTCATCACCCACTCCGGCGTCGGGGCGGTCGTGCTGACCGGTGCGTGGGAGACCGCGCGGATGTTCCACCGCTGGCGGCCCGACCTCTCGCTCCTCGCCGAGACATCGGGCAAGAACGCCATCGTGATCACCCCGAACGCTGATATCGATCTGGCCGTTTCGGATCTGGTCGCTTCGGCGTTCGGCCATTCGGGGCAGAAGTGCTCGGCGGCCAGTCTGGCAATCTGCGTCGGCGATGTCGCCCGCTCCGAACGCTTCCGACGCCAGCTCCTCGACGCCACCATGACCCTGGCGATCGGCTCCCCGAAGCGGTTGGCCACCACGATGGGGCCCACGATCGTGGAGCCGACGGAGAAGCTGTTTCGTGGGCTCACCGAGCTCGACCCCGGTGAACAGTGGCTGCTCGAACCACGGCGGCGGGACGACGGGATCTGGACCCCCGGGATCCGCACCGGTGTCCGCGACGGTTCGTGGTTTCATCGGACCGAATGCTTCGGTCCGGTCCTGGGAATCATGGAGGCAGCGACGCTCGACGACGCCATCCGGATCCAGAACGGGACCGAGTTCGGCCTCACCGGCGGGATCCACAGCCTCGACGTCAACGAGATCGAGACCTGGCTCGAGCGGGTCAGAGTCGGCAATGCCTATGTCAACCGGGGGATCACGGGAGCGATCGTGCGGCGCCAGCCCTTCGGCGGGTGGAAACGCAGTTCGGTCGGTCCGGGCGCCAAGGCCGGGGGGCCGAACTACGTCGCCCAGTTCGGCCGCTGGGACCCCACCGACCGGGACCTCCCCGACCGGGAGTGGTTGGACGCAGCCGATGCGGCCGATGCCGCGGCCTGGGATGTCGAGTTCGGCATCGAGCACGATCCGACGGGCTTGACCTACGAATCGAACGTCTTCCGGTACCGCTCGCTCCGCGGCGTTCTCGTCCGGGTCGGGCCCGACGCCGACGAGCGCGAAGTGCGCCGGTCGGTGTCGGGCGCCCGCCGGACCGGCACGCCGGGCACTGTGTCGCGGGCCGGGGACGAGACGGTGGAGACGCTGATCGCCCGGCTTCCCCTCCTCGACGTGGAACGGATCCGGGCCCTTGGCGCCATCGAGCCCGAGCTTCGGAGCGCAGCGTTCGATGCCGGCCTGCACTATGCCGATGCTCCGGTGCTCACCGACGGGAGGCGGGAGCTGCTCCACTACCTGCACGAACAAGCGGTCAGCCGGACCACCCATCGGTACGGCAATCTCATCGACTGACCGTGCAACGCCGTGCATGACACCGCTGGCATGGGGCCGGCGAACCCGGGGAGGCGGCAGAGTCGGGTCGCCACGGTCGCACCGTGAACCAGCGCCTCACGCTCGGCGCCGTCTTCCTGGTCGCAGCGCTGATCGGAGCCAACTTCAGTGTTCTCAAGTTCGCCCTCGAGCACAGTACGCCCTTCCTCGTCGCCGGCATGCGAACGGTTCTCGCCAGCAGTGCACTGCTCACCTTCGCCCTCCTCCGCGGCGAGCGACTGCCAACCAGGCGGGCTGATCTCCTCACCATTTTCGTCGTCGGCCTCAGCATCACGACGATCTCCAGTGGGCTCCTCGTGTTCGGCGTTGCCCGGGTGTCGGCCGGGCTCAGCTCGCTGATGGCCAGCACCATGCCGCTCTGGACGGCGGCGCTCTCGTTCGGATTGCTCAAGGTCGGTCTGCCGCGTCCTGCTCTCTGGGGTCTGGTGGTCGGCTTCGCCGGCACCATCGTGTTGGCCAGCCCGAGCCTGGGTGGCTCGAGCCAGTTGGTCGGCGTGGCCTCCCTGTTGCTGTCGGCCCTGTTCTGGGCGTTCGGGAACGTGTACATGAAATGGCAGGACTTCTCCCGCGTGTCGCCGGTCATGCTGGTCGCGGTCCAGCTGGTCTTCTCCGCCCTGATGCTGATCCCGTTCGCCCTGCTCGTGGAGGGAACCGGCGGGACCGAGTGGGGGATCGGCCTGCTGGTCCCCTTGCTCTATGCGTCGATTCCGGCCAACGCTGTCACCTTCGCGCTGCTCGCGACGGTCGTCCGGAGGGCCACCCCGACGGTGGCGGCATCGACCGCCTACCTCATCCCACTCTTCGGCGTCTTGTTCGGCTACCTGCTTCGGGACGAGTCGTTGGGCCTGATGGAACTGAGCGGCGGCCTGCTGGTCATCGCAGGGGTGTTCGTCGTGGTCCGGGCTGTGTGATCGCCCGGCGGCAGCGCCACGGGGGTTGGCGCACTAGCGTGGCGGCATGCCAATCGCTGGGGAATACGAACCGAGCACCTGGGGGTGGGTGCGCGACCAGATCGCAGAGTACGAGGCGTCGGGTGGCAGCAGCGCCAACACCCTGCGTGACACCGGGATCCCGATCATCGTGGTGACGACCCACGGTCACAAATCCGGCAAGGTCCGCAAGATGGCGCTGATGCGGGTGGAGCACGATGGCGACTACGCGCTGGTCGCCTCCAAGGGCGGTGCGCCGGATCATCCCGGCTGGTACCACAACCTGATGGCCGACCCGCACGTGATGATCCAGGACGGACCCGAGCCCTGGGACGCTCGGGTGCGTCTCGTGACCGGCGAGGAGCGTCAGCGGTGGTGGGAACGCGCCGTCGCCGTCTTCCCGACCTACGCCGACTACCAGGAGAAGACCGACCGGGAAATCCCCGTGTTCGTGGCGAGCCCACTCGACTGAACCAGCGCCCGGCGATCCTTGTCCCGTCGGTGTCGCCGGTTGGGGTCAGGTCTACGTTTGCCTCGTTGGGGTCAGGTCTACGCTGGCCTTGGCCGGCTCGACGCCACGTCGGATTTGGGCCACGCTGGGGAGATGTCCACGACCGTCGGTCCCGACCTCCTCACAGCGGCTCGTAGTCTTGACGACGACACGATCGAGCTTCGCCGAGCGATTCACGCCGAACCCGAGCTCGGGCTTCATCTCCCCGACACCCAACAGAAGATCCTCGATTCTCTGAGCGGTCTCGGACTCGACATCGCGGTGGGCGAACAGACGACGTCGGTCACCGCCGACCTCGACTCCGGTCGGTCCGGGCCGACGGTTCTCCTCCGCGGTGACATGGACGCGCTGCCCCTCCAGGAGGACAACGACGTTTCCTACGCCTCCCGCCACGACGGCCGCATGCACGCCTGCGGGCACGATGCGCACGTCGCCATGCTGGTCAGTGCCGCTCGACTGCTCGCCGAGAACACCGATTCGTTCAACGGCAAGGTGCGGTTCATGTTCCAACCCGGCGAGGAGGGATTCCATGGCGCGAAGTACATGATCGAAGAGGGCGTGCTCGACGGCGTCGATCGGGCCTTCGCCATTCACGTGTTCACCGCCATGACCAACGGGAGAATCCTCACTCGAGGCGGCTCGATCCTCGCCAGCGCTGACCGGTTCGAGATCACTGTTCACGGCAGGGGTGGTCACGCATCGGCCCCCCACCACTGCGTGGATCCGATACCCGCGGCGGCGGCCACCGTCACCGGTCTGCACACGCTCGTGAGTCGCGGAGTCGACCCGACCCAATCGGGTCTCATCACCGTGGCCCACCTCGCCGCCGGGACGACCAACAACGTCATCCCGCCCGACGCCTTCATGGAGGGAACGATTCGGAGCCTGGACGAGCAGACGCGATTGAATTTGCGCGCCGGACTCGACCGGGTCGCCACCAACACCGCCGCCGCCCACGGCTGCACCTGCAGTGTCGACATCGTGCCCGGCTATCCGGTCACGATCAACAACGACGCCGAAGCCAAGCGGATCGGGGGCTTGACCCGGATCGTGGTCGGTGAGGAGCACTGGGAGGAGATGCCCCGACCAATCCTCGGGGCGGAGGACTTCAGCTACGTGCTCCAGCACGTGCCCGGAGCGATGGCCATGCTCGGTGTCTGCCCCCCGGGTGTCGATCCGAGCCAAGCCGCTCCCAACCACTCGAATCTGATGACGATCAACGAGGATGCTCTGGCGCATGGCGTCGCCCTGTATGCGGCGATGGCCATGGACCGCGACAGTCCGCAGTGACACCAGACCGGCCGGGGGTGCCGAGCGCGAAGATCAGGCGCTGTCGGCCGGCTCCGAACCGACGAGACCGGCGATCAACTCCACAGCGCGACCAATCGCAGTCGCGGTGCGAGGTGAGAACGACTCACCGAAGGTGAAGTCGCTCGCCGGGATCGCTAGGAGCAGCGCCTCCCTGGGCGCCGTCCCGATCGAAGCCGACAGTTCGAGCAGACCGGCCGGATCGGTGTGGTGGGTCATCGCCTTTTCTCTGGTGGCAAGGAGCTCGATCCGCTCGAGGCGAACTTTGGTCGCGCTGGCATCGGCGTCGACGAACACGACGCGGCTGAACCGTCCGATCTCGACAGCCAGCTCGGGCGTGAGCTGGTGGACAGCGATGGTGTCGACGCCGGGAAGACGCGCGGCTGCGATGGCAACGGCGCGACCGGCGGCGTCGTCGGACCGCAGCTCGTTTCCGTAGCCGATGACCAGCAGTTCAGTCACGGCGGAACTGGTCGATGGTCGCCCCTGCGGCGTCGACGAGCTCGACGACCATCGGCAGTCGGCCCAACGCATGGGTCGAGCAACTCAGGCAGGGGTCGAAGGCCCGGATGCCGGCCTCCACGCGGTTGAGGACACCTTCGGGAATGGTCGGGCCGTCGATCCATTCCCGAGCGATCTGGAGGATGGTCGCATTCATGGCCAGGTTGTTCTGGCCGGTGGCGATGATCATGTTGACGTCGGTCAGAATGCCGTGGTCGTCGACGGTGTACTCGTGGAACAGCGTGCCCCGCGGAGCCTCCGACGCACCGACGGCGTGCACGTGGTTGATGCCTGCGTGTGCTCGCACCCGTGAGTCGGTGATCGACGGATCGTCGAGCAGTGCCGCCAGGTGTTCGGTGGCGGCGAGGATCTCGATGAGCCGGGCGTAGTGGTAGAAGAACGACGAGTTCGCCGTACCGCCGGCTCGCTCACGGAACTCGGCCAGGGCGTCGTCGGCGGTGGGCACGCCCATGGTGGTGCAGACGTTCAGCCGCGCCAACGGGCCCACGCGGTAGGCGCCGGCGTCGGGGTCGTCGCCGTCGTCGACGAGCGGTTTGAAGTACGGCGACTTGAGATACGAGTCGTGGCGCCCGGCCTCGCCGATGATCGTGCGGTAGTCGGCCGGTGCGATCCCTTCGACGACCACGGCCCCGCCGGCGTCCACCACCCGGAGATGACCGTCGTAATGTTCCCAGGTTCCCGCTGGATTGGCGAGACCCATGTGCAGGCTGGGAAACGAACCAAAGGCACGGACTTCTCGGTGGAACCGGTCGAGCAGCCCGGTGAACAGGGTCAACGCGTCGGTGATCGTCGCCTGTGCCTCGGGCAGCCGAGCGCGGAGACCGTCTCGCGTTTCCTCGGAGAGCGGAGAGGCAATCCCGCCCGGGACGATCCCGGGCGAATGCACCTTGCGCCCGGCGATCGCCTCGATGACCGACTGGCCAAAACTACGCAGCCGAATGCCCCGGCGCGCCAGTTCGGGCTCGGCGGCCATCAGTCCGAAGATGTTCCGTGCCGTCGGATCGGCATCCATCCCCAACAAGAGATCCGGTGCGCTCAAGTGAAAGAAGCTGAGCGAGTGGGACTGGATGATCTGGCCGAGATTGACGAGGCGCCGCAGCTTCACCGCCGCCGGCGGGATCGTCACCCCCATGATTGCGTCGCCGGTCTTGGCCGAGGCCAGAAGATGGCTGACGGGGCAGATGCCGCAGGTACGGGCGGTGAGGCTGGGCATCTCCCAGACCGGCCGACCACGGCAGAACTCCTCGAAGCCCCGGAACTCGGTGACGTGAAACCGGGCGTCGGCAACCCGGCCGTCACCGTCGAGGGCGAGGGTGATCTTGGCGTGACCTTCGATTCGGGTGACCGGGTCGATCACGACGACTTCGCTCATCGTCTGGCCTCCTATCCGCGTCGCAGGTCCTCGGTGACGATGTGTCCGAGGCGACCAGCGATCAGCGTTTCGACAGCCCGCCGGATCTCGGCGGCCGTCGGCGGGCATCCGGGCATGTAGTAGTCGACCGGCACGACCTTGTGGAGTGGCAGGACCTCGGGCAGCAGTGGGGGAACGATGCCCTCGGCGGCGGGGATGACCCCGTCCCGGTCCGGACCCTGGATGTAGACCCGCTCGAGAATGGACTGCGGATCCCCGAGCGGGTTCCGCATCCCGGTGACATTGGTGGAGACCGCGCAGTCACCGAAGGCCACAACGATTCGGGACCGGGATCGTACGATCCGGGCGACCTCGACGTTGTCCTCGTTGGCGACGGCTCCTTCGACCAAGGTGATGTCGACGCCGTCGGGAAACTCCTTGACGTCGACGATCGGCGAGTGGACCACGTCGACGAGCTCGGCGAGTTCGAAGAGCCATTCGTCCATGTCCAGGAACGACATGTGGCAGCCTGAACAGCCGCCGAGCCACACGGTGGCAAAACGGGGCTTGTTCACGTGGACACCTCCGGGTCGACCCACTCGTGGCGCCGGCGGGCGCTGGCCAGGATGCGGATCATGTCTGCTGAGTGCTGCATCTCTCCGACGGCGCTGCCTTGGTAGAACAGCGACCCGGTCGGGCACACCGCCACGCACTTCCCACACCAGGTGCACGACGGGGACTGCCCCCACGGTTTGTGGAGCTCGGTGACCAGCTCGGCCGACGCCCCGCGCTCTGAGATGTCCCAGACGTGAGCGCCCTCGATCTCGTCGCACACCCGGACGCAGCGGGTGCAGAGAATGCATCGATTCGGGTCGAACACGTACTTCGGGTGGCTGGCATCGATCTTCCGGAGGGGATGCTGCTCGTCGTACCGCACGTGGTCCATACCGCAGGCGACCGCCATGTCTTGGAGTTCGCAGTTGCCGTTGGAGACACAGACGGCGCAGACGTGATTGCCCTCGGCGAACAAGAGCTCGAGGATCGACCGTCGGTAGGAGCGCAGCCGGGCGGTGTCGACGAGCACCTCCATGTCGGCAGCGACCGGTGTTGCGCATGCGGGACGGAGGCGGTGGTCCTCGGCGACCTCGACCACACAGAGCCGGCACCCGCCCCACACGGACAGCCCCTCGAGGAAACACAGCGACGGGATGAACACGCCGGTTCGGCGGGCGGCCTGGAGCACCGACTCGTCCGCGAACGCTTCAACCTCGACACCGTCGAAGCTCACGTGCAGGGTCTGGCGTCGTTCACGCATCGACGACCTCCCGATCGGCGAGGAGCATCTCGTACTCGTTCCGGAAGTAGTGGAGGGTGCTGACCACCGGGTTGGGAGCGCTCTGTCCGAGCCCGCACAGCGACGTGTCGCGCACGACCCGGCAGAGGTGCTCGAGGTCCCGAAGATCCCGAGATGTCCCTCGACCATCAGTGAGGCGATCGAGGAGCGCGTGCATCTGGACGGTTCCTGCTCGGCAGGGGGTGCACTTGCCGCAACTCTCGTCCATCGAGAAGTCCATGAAGAACTTGGCCACCTCGGGCATCTTCACCCCGTCGTCCATCACGATCAGACCACCCGAGCCCATGATCGAACCGAGTTCGCGCAGGCTGTCGTAGTCGACCGGCGTGTCGAGGTGGTCGGCGGGTATGCAACCACCGGAGGGTCCGCCGGTCTGAGCCGCCTTGAACGTCTTGCCGTCTGGGATGCCGCCGCCGATGTCCTCGACGATGTGCCGAAGCGTCGTACCCATCGGCACCTCGATCAAGCCGGTGTTCACCAGGTCGCCGGCGAGGGCGAACACCTTGGTGCCGGTGCTGTTGGGCGTGCCGATCGACGAGAACCACTCGCCTCCGTTGGTGACGATCGCAGGAATGTTGGCCAGGGTTTCCACGTTGTTGATCATCGTGGGACAACCCCACAGACCGCGTTCGGTCGGATACGGCGGCCGCAGACGTGGCGTGCCTCGCCGTCCCTCGATCGATGCCATGAGGGCCGTTTCCTCACCGCAGACGAACGCGCCGGCTCCGATGCGCACGGAGATCTCCAGGTCGAAGTCGGTTTCGAGGATGCGCCGACCCAGCAGCCGGTTGCGTCGAGCCACCCGGATCGCCCGATCGAGCCGCTCGACCGCTCGCGGATACTCGGCCCTCACGTAGATGTAGGCGCGGTTCACGCCGGTTGCGTACGCCGCGATGGCCATGCCCTCGATCAGCCGGTGCGGGTCATCCTCCATGACCGTCCGATCCATGTAGGCGCCGGGGTCGCCCTCGTCCCCGTTTGCGACCAAGTACTTGCTGTCGCCCGGAGCATCGGCCAGCAGCGTCCACTTGTTGCCCGTAGGGTACCCGGCCCCCCCACGTCCCCGGATACCCGACAGTCGAACCTGCTCGACCACCTCTTCGGGGGCCATCGATGTGAGCGCCTTCTGGAGGGCGGCATACCCGCCGTGAGCCACGTAGGCCTCGATCCTGTCAGGGTCGGTGATCCCCCCGTTGGCGAGGACGATCCTCCGCTGGCTCGCAAAGAAGGGGATGCCTTCGTCGAGCAGGTGGGTGTCGACCGGTGTGTGGTCGCGTATGTGCCGGCGGACGATGTCGACCCCTACCTCGGAGCTGACGTTCTGGTACATCGCCTCCTCGCCACCGCGCTGGAGCAACCGCACCAGAGGACCGCGGCTGCACAGCCCCATGCAGCCGGTCGGGATGAGTTGCACATCGAGGGCGAGATCCGCGGCCTCGATGGCCTGCTCGACGGCCGGCCAGGTCGCTCCGGCGCCGGCGGAGATGCAGGCCGTCGAACTGCACACCTTCAGCCGCCAGGGGTAGCGGCTCCGCGCCTCGATCTCTCGCTCGGCGACCTCGTGCAGATCAATCGGTGTCGCCATCAGGCCCTCCTCCGGGTTCGAGTGCGGATTGGACCAGAGCCAGTGTGTCGGCCGCCCCGAGATGACCGTGGACCGAGCCGTCGAAGACCACGACCGGTGCCAGGCCGCACGACCCCAGGCAGCGGGCGGTCTTGAGGGTCAACCGTCCATCGGCCGAGGTGGTCCCCGCAGCCAGGTCGTAAGTGTCGCCGACCGCCCGCACGATGTCGTCGGCCCC
The DNA here is from genome assembly GCA_041576015.1 of Acidimicrobiales bacterium. GTDB lineage: Bacteria > Actinomycetota > Acidimicrobiia > Acidimicrobiales > SZUA-35 > JABDIY01. The sequence continues at coordinate 18,418 of JBFGLT010000018.1, read as the reverse complement.
CTTCACGAAGCAGGCGGTCCCCGTGCACACGGTGCACGCGTGGTCGCCCGGCGCCTCGAAGCTGAAGAGCTGGTAGAAGGTGGCGACTCCGTACACCATGCTCGGAGGAAGCTTCAGCGCTCGGGCCACGTACATCAGAACGTCCTCGGACAGATGACCGAACACGTCCTGGGCGACATGGAGCGTCTCGATGAGCTGGTCCTGCTCGTAGCGGACCCGTTTGAGGTGCTTGTCGACGATCGCGAATCGATCGTCCCCCGAGGGGTGGACCGACGTCCCGGCCACCGGCCCGGGCTCCTCTGTGCTGATCGCCATTGGCTCCCTCCCCGTGCAGTCGTCGCCCCCCACCCTTGCCGGTTCAGACCCGAGCAACTAGGGGCCAATGGCCCTCATCGGGTCTCTCTGATCCCGCAGGGCGGGCGGGGCCCCAGTGCCTAGGCACGGCTGAGAAGGACGACCCATCCAGACCGCCTACCATCAGGGGGTACGTTGGATTTAGCCACCGCATGAGGCGGCGGAGTTCCATCGGAAAAGGCGGATACGAATGGACGGGGTCGGGCGGACGCTCCCGCCGATTTCAGCTTCCCAATCGAGAAACTTCCTCACGAGCGCCGCCGTCGTCGCGTGTCTCGTCGTCGGACTGCTGGCCGTGACCCCGGTGCCGGGACCGGTGGCGGCCGATGCCGGCCGCCCGCTGTTCGCGCCGCCGTTCGAATGTGGCGAGGTCTATACCGCTGATTCGTACGCCAACCTCTACTGGTCCGGCGGCCGTGCCCACGGGCCCGGTGAGTTGCGGTATGCGCCGATGGACTTCCAGCAGCCGGGCGACGCCGACGACGGGGACCCGGTGCTGGCATCGGCCGGAGGAACGGTCTACCTGTTCGACGAGTTCGACCCGGATGGCGTCGGCAAGGGTCACGTCGTACTGATCGATCACGGCGGCGACGGACCGAACGTTGGATGGGACTCCTACTACGGACACCTCGAGGACCTCACCCGGGCACCGGCAGGGTCGGTGGTCTCGACCGGCGACGTCATCGGCGTGATCAGCGACAGCGCCGCCGAGCCGGACAACCATCTGCACTACGAACAGCGGCTCGACGGCATGGCCGAACTCGTCGAGTTCGACGGGAATCCGGTGCCGTACTGGCTCGACAACATCGACGGTCAACCCGGCTACTGGGCGCCCGATGAGCGCAGTCAACTGGAGGCCGCCACTGGAGCGGTCGGTCCCTGGACGACGCCGCCCTCGACCAACTGCGGTACGTCCACCACCACGACGACGGCGCCGACCACTACCACGACGACGACGACCACGACGACGACGAGCGAGCCGGGGCTGGTGATGGACGCCACCTCGATCGTCGGCATCTACACCGCCTCCGACTACACCCCCGACAACGCCCGAGTGCTGCGCCTCTACCAGGCGGTGTTCCGCAGGGAGCCCGACGTGCCAGGCGCCAAGTACTGGATCGCCAGACAGCGTGAGAACCTGCGGCTGTCGTCGATGGCGAACTACTTCGCCCGGTCCGAGGAGTTCGGTCTTCGGTACGGCGCGGCCCTGTCCGACGCCGGATTCATCGATCTCGTGTACTCGAACGTCCTGGGGCGCGCACCGGACGCCGACGGGCGCACCTACTGGCTCGATCGAATGGCCGCCGGCTTGAGCCGGGGCGATGTGATCCTGTGGTTCAGCGCCGGCGCCGAGTTCAGCGCCCGGTATCCGTACGGGGCGTGAGGCGGGCCAGCAGCGCCCGGGGACCGACGACCGACCAGCCGTCCAGTCGGGCGATCAGACCACGGTCGGCGGTGACGACGACATCAGATGACGGCGTGCCGGCTCGAGCCAGTGCCACGATGACGTCGTCGGCGGCGTTGCGGCGGGTTGTGCCGGAGAACTCGATCCTCAGGTTGCCTCCGGCGAGCCGCTGAATCGACGCCTGTTCGGGTCCGTCGAAGACGAGGATGACCTCGTCGCTGTGGGTCCAGCACCATTCGGCTATCACCTGGGCGAGCCGTGCCATGGCCGCTGGTCGATCGTTCCACCACCGATCCGGCCGGCTGCCCATCACGTTGTTCCCGTCGATCAGCCAGCGGGTCATCGGGAGATCAGGAGATGGCGTGACAGCGGACGAACATGCGTTGCCGTGACGCTATCAGCGCCTCAGACCGGTCTCGACAGCAGCTGGATCTGGACCGGACGCGGGCATGACCCACACGGTCACGGTCTCATGCGGCGTGCCCGCCTGATCGCCTGACCGACCTGGCGACCGGTCAAATCGAACCATTCCCCGTGCAGTCGCCGGCCCTGCACGAGCTGGTGCAGGTCCTGTTCGACGAGGCGGGCGTGGCGAACCGACCTCTGGCCGACCGTTCGGATCAGCCGAAGCTGCTCGGGGTGACCGGTCTGGAGGGCGCTACGCCGCCACGTCGGGTCCGTCGAGATACCGATCTTCGTTGCGCCGGCCTCGTCCTGGATGAAGTACACCCAGCAGCGGCCAGCGGTCCAGGGCCCGCCCGGCAGGCGGCGGATAGATCGGATCAGCTCCGCGCCGACCGAGACGAGCCGATTGGGGCCGAGAACGGGCCGAAGGGCCACACCGCACAGGCCGACAGCGAGTCCGGTCCCAGCCAGCACACAGGCCGACGCCAGGATCAGAGGGGCGGCGAGCAATCGTACGGTCCGAATCACAGTGATGTAATCATCGGCCGTTCCAACGTGGACCTGAGGTGCTTCAGGGTGCGACAGCGGCGCTGGTGTCGATGCGCGGTTCGGTTGCGGCGGTTGCCACCCCGTCGATGATCTCGATGAGGTGAGCGTGACCGACACCCACCGGCCGGCGTTGCACCGAGTGGCCCCGAGCGGCGAGGCCCCGTTCCCACGATGCCGGCGCGCTCGGTTCGCACACCACCGCCGGTGAGTCCCGTTCGATCCAGGTGTCGAACCCGGTGGAATCGGGCGTCCTCAGCACCCACCGAGGAGCGGCCAGCACTTCGCCGGGCGACTGCCGATGATGGAGAAGGCGGGCGAGCAGCTGGAGCACGATTTGGGGCTGAGCGTCGCCGCCCATCGTACCGAGCACGGCTCGGAGAGCGCCGTCGATCGACGTGACGAGTGCCGGTGCGAGCGTGTGCGGCGGCCGCCGTCTGGGCCGGTACTCGGCCGGATGACCTGGCGTCAGGTTGAAGCCGATGCCCCGGTTGTGGAGGAAGATCCCCGTTTCGGGAACGACGAGATGGGCCCCGAACCCAGCGGCGTTGGACTGGATCAGTGAGACCCCCCAGCCGGATCGGTCCACTGCGGTGAGGTGGACCGTCCCGCCGCTCGTGTACGTGTCTCCCAGGCGGGCGGCGGCACCGGCGGCGATGTGAGCCCGGCGATCGGCGAGTCGGTCCGACGTGATCAGGGCCGATCCGTCGGCTCCGTCGTAGAGCGAATCGATTCGGTCGAACGCTGCGTGGCGGGCGGCCTCGATCAGGTAGTGAGCCCAGAGGTCGTCGGCGACGTCGGGCAGGTCGAGCTCGTCGGCGATTCCGGCTCCGGCCAGGATGAGGTATCCCTGGGAGTTGGGCGGGACCGTCCACAACCGGTGACCCCATGCGTCGAGCGACAGGGGTTCGACCCAGGCGCCGTGAGTCTGTTCGAGGTCCTGCCGGTCGAACTCGCCGTTGCCGAATGCCACCAGAGCAGTGCCGAACCGGCCCAGATAGAAGGCGTCCCGTCCGCCGTCGACGATGTCGTGGAGAACCCGAGCGACGGCCGGGCGGCGCATGTACTGGCCCGCTTGAAGTCCCTGATAGTCGTCCGCGCCCTGGATCCCGTCGACGATCGCCGACGCTTTGGCCAGGTGGTCGGGGACCTCGAATCCGCCGCTGGCGTAGCTGATCGCCGGCTCGAGCACGGTCGCCATCGGCAGGCTGCCGAACCGGTCGGCCAGACTGGTCCACCCGTCGACGCATCCGGGTACGGGCACCGCCCGAATGTCACCCCGGAACGGCATGGCGACGCGGCCGTCGCTTCGCAGCCGGTCGGGATCGGCGCCGGTCCCCGCCCATCCCGACGCGTTGAGGCAGTACGGGGCGCCGTCGCCGGTGTGCACCAGCGCAAACAGGTCGCCGCCCATCCCGCACATGTGTTGGGTGGTCACGGCGAGCACGGCTGAGGCGGCGACCGCAGCGTCGACGGCGTTGCCACCGACGGCGAGCATCGCAGCGCCGGCCTTCGACGCCCGGCGGTCCACGGTGCACACCGCCCCGATCGTGCTGCGAATGACCAGTTCGTTCATGGACCGAACCTACTCCCGGAGCCGGGACCAGAACCTGGTTGGCCGTTCAGGCCGGCAGTGGATCCTCGGGCCATGCGTGTTTGGGGTAGCGGCCGCGCAGTTCGGCCCGTACGTTCGCATAGGACCCTCGCCAGAACCCCGGAAGATCGGTGGTCACCTGTGCGGGTCGGTCGGCCGGCGTGAGCAGTTCGATGACGACCGGGGTTCGTTTGGGACCGACGGTGGGGTGCTCGTCAAGCCCGAACAGCTGTTGAATTCGAACCGGCCACACCGGGCGGCCATCGGCGTAGTCGATCCGCCGGAGAGCTCCGCGGGGCGGTCTCATAGCCGGAGGAGCCAGTTGGTCGAGCTCCCGTCGCTGGCGCCAGTCGAGCAGCCTCGCCAGCTCCCCGCCGATGTGCACCTCGGCGAGTGACTCGGCGCCGCTGAGGTCCAGCCATCGCTCCAGCTGTTCGACGAGAGCATCGTCGCTCACGTCGGGCCAGTTGTCCGGGTCCTCGCCGTGCAGCCACGCCAGCCGGGCGCGCAGCTGCCGGCCCTCAGCGGACCAGGTCAGACGGTCCAGACCCTGGCGATGAACGGCGCTGAGCAGCGCCTCGCGGATCGCCTCCGGGTTCGGGTGGGGGAGCGGCTCACGGTGGAGCACGATGGCGCCGAGTCGCTGGACCCGCCACGCAACGACACGGTCGAGACGGTCGTCCCACTCGACAACGTCGGTCGTCGTAATGCGATCGCCCAGCCTGTCGAGGACGGTTCGACGATCGGTGGCAACGGCGGCACGGACGACCAGATCTGATCGGCTGCTGCCACCGGCCGTGGCGACGACCAGGAACGGCGCGCCGACAAGCGGGGAACCGGCGGGGACGCTGACGCCCGAGCCGGTGGCCATCTGGAACCGATCGGGCCGCTCCGGTCGGGCCGCTGCCAGACGGTCGGGCCATGCATCGAGCAAGGCTTCGACGAGGTCGGCCGGCTGGCTCTCGGCGGCAGATGATGGAAGGTGACGCGTGCGACGTCGCAGATGCGATGCAGCTCTCGCAAGGCGGTCCTGTGGTAGTGACCCCAGATCTCCGAGATCGGCGCCGGGCAGACGCAGGTCCTCTTCGAGTGCGGCGACGGCGGTGAGGACCCCTGCGGCAGCCGGAGTCCCGGAGGCGGCCAGGAGGGCGGCCGCAGAACGCGGATGCACGGGGAGGTCCCCGGCGGCCCGCCCGAGCGTGGTCGGCCGGCCGGTCTCGTCGATCAATCCCAGCTGCGCGAGAACGGTGCGGCCGGCCGCCAGACGGCGGCCTCCGGGATGATCCAGCAACGGGAGCTCGGCAGCATCCGGGTCGCCCCACCGGCACAGGGCGAAGCTGATCGGCAGCGGATCTCCGGCGACGATCTCCGGTTCGAACGATTCATCGAGGTGACGCTCGTCCTCGGCGGACCACAAGCGCACGCAGAGTCCGTCGTCGGTCCGGCCCGCCCGTCCCCGTCGCTGGTCGGCGCCGAACCGGGGGACAAACACCGTCTCGAGATGCCCCAGTCCCGACGTCGGGTCGAATCGTGGTCGTCGGGCCAGTCCGCCGTCGATCACGATCCGGACGCCCGGGACGGTCACCGACGTCTCGGCGACGGCGGTAGCGACGATGACGCGCCGTTCGGTTCCGGGACGAAGAAGCGCTCGCTGTCGGGCTGCGGTCGTTCCCCCGTGCAGCGCATGGACGGCGGCGGTGGTCCGCCCTTCGAGCGTTCTTCGCACTCGCTCCACCTCAGCCCGACCTGGTGCGAAGATGAGGGCGTCGCCAGGATGCGAAGCGAGCGCTTCGAGAGTTGCGGCGGCGACCTCGTTCACCCAGGCCGATCGGACCGGTCGTTGCCGGCGGACCGTGACCACGGGATGGGCCCGACCGGGTACCGCCACCACCGGGGCATCATCGAGCAGGCGAGAGACCGGCTCGGTGTCGATCGTGGCCGACATCACCACGATCTGCAGGTCTGGACGCAGCAGAGCTCGCGACTCGATGGCCATGCCCAGTCCGAGGTCGGCGTCGAGACTGCGTTCGTGGAACTCGTCGAAGATCACACAGCCGATGCCGGGCAGCTCCGGGTCGGCGAGCAGCCGGTTGGTCAGAACCGCCTCGGTCACCACCTCGATGCGCGTCGTCCGATCGACACGTCGCTCACCTCGCATCGTGAGGCCGATCGTTCGTCCGATGTCCTCGCCGATGAGATCGGCGAGCCGGAACGCAGTGGCCCGTGCTGCCAGCCGCCGGGGCTGCAGCAGCACCACCCGGGCGTCGGTGTGGTTGGCGGCGACCAGCGGAACAAGGGAGGACTTCCCGGCGCCGGGTTCGGCGCTGAGGACCAGCGTTCCGGTCGATTCCAGAGCTTCGGCGATGGCGTTGATGGCCCGCTCGACCGGGAGACCGGTTCGGGGAACGACGAGGGCTCGGTCGGGTCGCCGGCGCACCCGTGCACGCTAGCTCGGCGCTACCGAAGCTGGCTGTCGACGAAGTCCAGCACCTCGTGGAGGGCAGCGTGGGTGGGATGCCCGGGCACGTCGATCAGGTCCTCGGTCAGGATCGAATGGGCCCACGGCTTGATGTCGAGCGCACGGTCGGGACTCGTGATCTCCACGGCGATGAAGCGGTCCCCGAAGGCTTCGTTCAGCGTCTCGAACCGGGCGGCGGGGACGAACTGGTCGCCCGTAAACCGTAGACCCATGACCGCGCAGCCGTTCTCGATGACCTGCGCCAGGTCAAGCTCCGACACGTGCAGCGACCTTCGACGTTCGGCGCCGATCGGGCCGGGAGCGGCGGGCTGGGCGATCACGGGCGCAACGACCGCCGGGTCGGTGGCCATGGCGAGCGCGAACCCGCCGGAGAAGCACATCCCGACCGCCCCGACGGGTCGGCCGCCGAGCTCCGAGCTGAGGGCTCGGGCCAGGGCTCGCAGCCAGTCGACCACCGGTGCTGTTGTGTCGGTCGCCCAGTAGGCGAACTCTCTGGCGACGCAGACCTTGGCGAACGATTGCGCCAGGTAGAGGGCCGTGGGTTCCTGCCCGGGCGTCCCCACCAACGACGGGAGCCATACGACGGCCCCGCGGTCGACCAGCCGTTCGGCGAATGCCATGACAGCCGGGGTGATTCCAGGCAATTCGTGGATGACGATGACGCCGCGATCGGGCGGTCCGTCAGGTGCGAGCGTCAGGACATCCCGAGTGACGCCCTCGTGGGTGAACGACGTCCTCGTGTAGTCGATCAACGCCATGTCGGAACTCTATTGAGCGGCCGCTCGATCGGTGTGCGCCGGCCGTCATACGGCCAGGGCCTGGTCGAGGTCTCGCCATAGGTCTTCCACGTCTTCGATGCCGACGTTCATGCGCACCAGGCCGGCCGGGAGATGCTCCTGACCCGGGATGGCCGACCGGCGCTCGATCGTCGACTCGACCGATCCGAAACTGGTGGCGTGCACGATCAACCGGACCCGGCTCAGGAACGAATCGGCGGCGCGTGCTCCGCCGTTCACGTCGAACGAGACGATCGTGCCGAACCCGTCGAGGAGGCGGGCGGCCAGTTCGTGCTGAGGATGGGCGGGCATTCCGGGGTACCGCACGGAGCCTACCGCCGGGTGATCGACGAGTCGGGCGGCGAGATCGACGGCGTTGGCCTGGGCTCGTTCCATGCGGAGCGCAAGGGTCCGGAGACCTCGGACGGCGAGATATGCCTCGAGGTTGCCGGGGGTGGCGCCGTGCAGGAGACGTACCTCGGCGATTCGGGTTGCGAGCTCGTCGTCGCCGCACACGGTGATCCCACAGAGGAGATCGGAGTGCCCGCCGATGAACTTGGTCGCCGAGGTCATCGAGATGTCAGCTCCGACGGCCAGCGGGCGCTGGTTCAGCGGGGTCGCCAGCGTGTTGTCGACGGCCAGAATCGAGCCTGTTCTGCGGCTCGCCGATGCGATGGCTGGCAGGTCAGCGATGCTGAGTAGGGGGTTCGACGGGCTCTCGATCCAGATCAGGTCGGCCGAGGCGGCAGCGTCCACCCACTGGACGGTGTCGGCTACCGGGATCCGGCGGCTGGTCCACCGTCCCTGCCGTTCGCCGGCGGTCACGACACCGGCCACTCCCTGGTAACAGTCGTCGGGCCAGACGATGTGGGCGCCGACCGGGAGCAGTTCGAACACCGCTGCCACAGCCGCCATTCCCGATGCGAAGGCGAGTGCTGTTCCACCCTCGAGCCTGCCCATGAGCTGCTCGAGGGCCACCCAGGTCGGCGTGCCGTCGTCCCGGGCGTACCCGAAGTCCCCTCCGTTGATGAAGGTGGATGCGGGAACGAGCGGAGTGTTCAACGGCTGTCCCGGCCCGTCCGGTCGCCCTTCGCTGACCAGCCACGAGGCGACGGACCACTCCGATGCAGATGCCACACCGCAGTATGCACTGCGTCCGCGTCGAGGGCGGACCTGGCACCTTCGAGGCAAACGTAGACCTGACCCCTAGCCGGCTAGCGGAAGAGGGCGTGGTAGCCGCCGGTGTGCCAGAACACGAGCGGGCCGCGGCCGAGGCCGGAGCGCACGAGTTCGATCAGGCCGGCCAGTCCCTTTCCCGAGTACACGGGGTCGACGAGGATCGCCTCGGCCCGACCCAGCAGGTCGATGGCCTCGTCGCCGGCCGGGGTCGACTCCCCATACCCACCGCCGAGTTGGTCGGTCGTAATCCACAGATCCTGGCCGGTGAGGTCGAGGTCCAGCCCGATCAGCTGGGCTGCCTCATTGGCGAGCCCTGCGATCGACGAGTTCGGATCGTCGTAGATGGCCCCGACATCGATCCCGATGATCGGAACGGTCGAGCGGGCCAGGACCCGACCGACGAGCAGCCCGGCGTGGGTGCCCCCCGAAGTCGAGGCGTGCACGACGGCCATCGGGGTGATCGCCATCTCCCGGAGCTGGGTGTCGAGCTCGAGGAAGGCACGAGCGAACCCGAGGGCGCCGAGCGGTGAACTGCAGCCAAGAGGGGCGGCCATCGGACTGTGACCTTTGCGGTGGAGCTCGGCGACGATGTCGTTGACCCCGGCATTCAGTTCGGCCCAGGTGGCCTTGCCGGCGTAGCGGATCTCGGCGCCCACGAGCTCGTCGATCAGGAGATTGGCCCGCAACGTCCGGGGTCGGTCGCCCGACAACAGGAGGACCGCCCTCATCCCGAGGCCGACGGCTGCGGCGGCGCCGGTGCGGGCCGAGTTGGACTGGGGAGCGCCGGTCGTCACCAGGGTGTCCTTGCCCCGGGCAACCGCATCACCCAGGACGAGATCGAATTTTCGGAGCTTGTTCCCGGCGAGGGTGACCGCTTGGATGTCGTCGCGTTTGATCCAGACCTCGGTACCGATCGTGTCGCTGAACCGCTCGATCCGGTGTAGGGGTGTCGGCCACTGTCCGAGGCCCGAACGGGGAAGTGCCTCCAGGCGCGACCGAGCCCGTGCGATCTGCATCGCGCCAGCGTAGGACGGCCGGATCGGACCCGCCGGGGACCTTGGTCACTACTTGAATCGGCGCCCCGCGGGTACGTTTGGGCCATGACGAGGCCGACGAACCGCCTCGAGCTGCTCGATGCTGCGGAGCAGGGCTACAGGGAACTGCTCGACCTCGTCGATCGTGCGCCACCATCGGACCGCGCCACCCCCGGCGTCTGCGAGCATTGGTCCCTCAAGGACCTTCTGGCACACCTCCGAGCCTGGCATCTGCTGTTCCTCGGCTGGGAGGACGAAGGCCGGACCGGCGGACAGCCCGAGATGCCGGCGCCCGGGTTCACGTGGCGAATGACGCCCGAGCTCAATGCGGACCTCTATGAGGAATCCAAGAACGACACGTGGGACGAGGTCGTCCTCGGGCTGGACACCTCCCATCGCGAAGTGTGCGAGGTCGTCTCCAGCTACGGAGACGACCTGTTCGAGAAGTGCAGGTACCCGTGGACGGGATCCACGTCGGTGGGGTCGTACGCCGTCTCGGCGACCTCGAGCCACTACGAGTGGGCCTGCCGGTTGGTTCGCGGCTACCTGAAGGACCTCGACATCGCCGCCGCATGACCGGCGTCAGCGTCGCTCGGACCGGCTGCGTGGTGGGCGGGTCGCCGGCCGAGCCTCGACCGGAACACCCAGCGTGTCGAGGCATTCGAGCAGCGACCGGCAGGCGCGGTCGATGGTGGTGATCGGAGGATTGGCCGAGCCGCTCGACGCCCAGCCGGCCAGGGTGCCGGCCAGCCGGTCGAACACCAGGGCACAGGCCAAGAGGGGCACGGCGCCTCGCTCGATCTCGGACAGCTCTGTGACGCGCTCGTACCCGTCGATGACCTCGACGGCATCGCCGGGCCGGTCCTCGATCAGCACCGCGAGGTCGACGGTACGGCCGTCCGGCACGGGCTGGGTTCCGTCGGGGCGAGGGAGGGTGCGCTGGGTGATCACTCCACGCCGCTGGATCTCCCGGGTCATGGGCGCGAGGGCGTGGTCGAGCCGTCGGACCAGGTCGAGAACCGCTTCGGCTCGGCGCGGATGTGGTTGGGCCAGACGTACCAGTGCCGACCGAAGCGACCAGTCGCCGGCGTGGGGTGCCTCGGCGTAGTTCACCAGCGAGCGGTCCTCGTCGGTGGCGGCCGGCTCCTGGGCCTGGTGCCGCTGGGCGAGCGCTTCGGCGGCGCCGGCCAGGGTGGTCACCACGCCGCCTGGAAGCGGGTTGCGATCCGGCGATGGCTGGTCAGCTTCTGCTCCAGGTCGTCGGCCACCAGCCGCCCGTCCCGGACGACCGGAATGCCGGCGACGATCGTGTGCCAAGCACCGATCGGGCCGCATCGGAGCCACCCTTCGATCGGGTCGCTGACCACGCCGGCGAACACCGGGCCCGACAGCTTCCATACTGCGACGTCGCCGACGGCGCCGACCGACAGCTCGCCCAGTTCGCCATTCCGGCCGAGGCAACCCGCACCCCCGCGGGTTGCGATCTCCAGGGCAGTCCGGGCGGTCATCGCACCGGCGCCCGACACCAGCTTGGCCTGGAGCATGGCCAGCCGGGTCTCCTGCCAGAGCGACGCCGAATCGGCTGAGGAGGAGCCGTCGCATCCGATGCCGACGGGACATCCGGCCCGGCGGAGCGACACGACCGGAGCGATTCCCGATGACAGGATCATGTTGGAGCTCGGACAGTGCGCGACACCGACTCCGGCGGCGCCGAGGCGCTCGATCTCCCCGGCGTCGGGTCGGACGACGTGGGCGCCCCAGGTGCGCGAGGTCATCCAGCCGACGTCTTCGTAGAGATCGACCGGGCGCATCCCGAACCGGGCGACGGCGAACTCGTCGTCCTCGCTGTTCTCGGCCAGATGCGTGTGCAACCGCACGTCGAGACGCTCGGCCAGTTCGGCCGTGCGTCGCATGAGCTCGGGCGACACGCTGAAGGGGGAACAGGGGGCGAGGGCGATCCGCACCATGGCCCCGTGACGCGGGTCGTGCCACCTGGCCACATGACGTTCGGATTCGGCGAGGATGTCGTCCTCATCCCGGACCGCATCGTCGGGTGGCAGGCCGCCGTCCTTGACAGAGAGGCTCATCGAGCCATAGGCGGGATGGAACCGCAGCCCGAGATCCATCGCCGCCCGGATCTCGGCGCCGAGGAGGTCACCGGCGCGTTCCGGATGGAGGTAGTGGTGGTCGGTCGACGTCGTGCACCCCGAAAGGGCCAGCTCGGCGAGTCCCACCCAGGCGGCGTGATATTCCGCCTCCTCGTCGAGTTTTGCCGTCCAGATCGGGTACAGGGTCTGCAGCCACCCGAACAACGGCGCGCTCGTCATCGGCGGGTACGCACGCGTCAGGTTCTGGAAAAGGTGGTGATGGGTATTGATCAGTCCCGGCGTGATCAGGCAACCATCGCAGTCGATCCGGGCGCGGGCTGCGGGCTGGGGATCCTGCGGGCCGCCGACGCCGCTGATGAGTCCGCCCGTGATCGCCACCCAGCCCCCGGTCAGCTCCCGGCGGTCGTGGTCCACGGTGGCCACGAGCTCGGCGCGATGCAAGAGCAGATCGGCCGCGGCGGTGTCCATCGGTCAGGCCTCCTCCTCGAGGGCGTTGAGATAGTTGTAGATGGTGATGCGGGAGACGCCCATGATGGCGGCGATGTCGTCGACGGCGCCGCGGAGGAGGAAGGCGCCCCGTTCGTTCAGCATTCGCACGACTGCCTGCTTCTGGGCTCGGTCCCATCGACCGGCCTCGACGCCGAGGTCCTGCTCTGCGGCTTTCACCATGTCGGTCAGGGCGTTCTGGAGAGAGCCAGCGCGGCGGAGGTCCGACCGTCGCGCTGCGACCTGGATCCGGACCGCATTGGCTCCGCCGGCCATAGCCCCGCCGATCATGGCGGCCACCGCTGCTGCGATCTCGTCGACCCCTCCCTCCGCCGACGACGAGAAGGGCCCGACGTCGACGCTCAGGCCGTGGGCGGCGAAGGCCGCGACCGCAGCGTCGACGTGGGGGCCGGGACGCCCTTCGTGGAATGGCTCAACGAAGAACTCGACATGGGCATCGCTTGACATTCTGTAAAACTCTAGGGGGTGCCGGGCGGACACGCCGCCGAATCGAGGTGCCTCGGCCGGGTGCGGGGTGCCGTCGCGGTAGTCCTGCTCCTCTTTAACAATTTGTAAAGCTGATCTACGCTGACACCGTGCGCCTCGGAGTCGACATCGACCGGTTGCTGGGCCGGCTGGCCGACCTGGCGGCGATCGGGGCCATCGACGGAACCGAGGGCAGCTCCCGCCTGGCGCTGACCGACGAGGACCGGCAAGGGCGCGATCTCGTGGTGGCCCTGATGGACGATCTGGGACTCGATGTCAGCATCGACGGGATCGGCAATGTCGTCGGGGTCCTGGAGGGAGCCAGCGACGGACCGATCGTGATGACCGGGAGCCACATCGACACCGTCGCCACCGGCGGCCGCTATGACGGCAACCTCGGGGTTCTCGCCGGCCTCGAGGTCATCGAGGTGCTGAAGACCGCCGGGGTGACACCCCATCGCCCGATCGCGGTCGCCTTCTTCACCGACGAGGAGGGAGCACGATTCCCGCCCGACATGCTGGGCAGCCTCGTCTTCGCCGGCGGGATGCGTCTGGAGGAGGCGCTGGGGATCGAGGGCATCGACGGTGCGGTCCTGGGCGAGGAGCTTCGGCGAATCGGGTACGCCGGGAGCGCGCCGTTGCCGGGCCGCCCACCTCACGCCTTCGTCGAGCTCCACATCGAACAGGGGCCCGTCCTCGAGGTCGAAGATGTCACCATCGGTGCGGTCACCGGGGTCCAGGGCATCAGCTGGACCGAGGTCACCGTCACCGGGCAGAGCAACCACGCCGGCACCACACCCATCCATCTCCGGCGGGACCCCGGGTACGTCGCCGGCGCGTGCGTGCGCTTCGTTCGTGAGCTGGCCATCGAGCTCGGACCCCCTCAGGTGGCCACCGTCGGACGGATCGAGTTCATCCCCAACCTGGTCAACGTGGTTCCGGCATCGGCAACCTTCACCGTCGATCTCCGCCACACCGACGACGACGTGCTCGGCGACGCCGAGCGGCGTCTCTCGGAGTTCCTCCACACGGCGGCGGCCGCGGAGGGATGCACCGTCCAGACCCGCTCGCTGGCCCGGTTCGAACCCGTCGTGTTCGACCACGCGATCGTCTCGCTCATCGAATCGACCGCCAAGGAGCTGGGACACACCGTCGTGCAGTTGCCCTCCGGCGCAGGCCACGACGCGCAGATGCTGGCACGGATCTGTCCCACCGCCATGATCTTCACCCCGAGTCGAGACGGGCTGTCCCACAACCCACACGAGTTCACCGCGCCGGCCCACCTCGAAGCAGGAGCCAACGTCTTGTTGCACACCCTGCTCGCCCTCGCCAACACCGAGATCGGATCATGACCCAAGCAACCCTCACGACCAACCACCCGGGCTTCCAGCCCCACGGGCGCTCCGCACCGTTGACGCCGATGCCACTCGGACAGCTCCTCGGTCGCATCCGCCACGAATGGGAGAATCGCAAGCGGATCTTCGATCTCCCGACGGCCCGCTTCTGGCGGCCGGACCCCGATCTGGATCTCGGGTTCGACTTCCTCGGGCGCCGGTGTGCCACCCCGGTCGGGCCCGCCGCCGGCCCCCACAGCCAGCTGGCCGAGAACATCGTCTTGAGCTGGCTGGGTGGGGCCCGGTTGTTCGAGCTGAAGACCGTGCAGATCCTCGACGATCTCGAGATCAAGCGGCCCTGCATCGACATGCAGACGATCGGCTACAACATCGAGTGGAGCCAGGAGCTGACGGTTCCCCAGAGCCTCACCGAGTACGTCAAGGCGTCGATGCTGCTGCGGATCCTGAGCCAGTGGGAGCCGCTCCAGTCGTTCATCGGGCCCGATCCGGGACCATACGTGTTCGACATGAGCGTCGGCTACGACCTGGCCGGCATCTCCTCGGCCAAGGTGGCGTCGTTCATCGAGGGCATGCGCGATGCGACGGCCGAGATCGAGGCGCTACGCACCGAGCTCACCGGTCCGTGGGCGGGCTTCGCCGATCTCGAGTTCGACAGCCACCTGGCCGACACCCTGACCCTGAGCACGTTCCACGGGTGCCCGCCCGACGAGATCGAAGCGATCACCAAGCACCTCATCGACGAGCACGACCTCGACGTGATCGTCAAGCTGAACCCCACCCTTCTCGGGTTCGAGACCGTCGCGAGGATCGTCAACGACGAGCTCGGCTACACCGACGTGAGTGTCAAGGAGGAGGCCTTCGCCGCCGACCTCCAGTTCGACCGAGGGGTCGAATTAATCGGCGAACTGGACGAGTACGCCCGCGCCAAAGGCAGACGGTTCGGGATCAAGTTGACCAACACGCTCGTGGTCGACAACACAAAGCAGTGGATGCCCGACGACCCGATGTATCTGAGCGGACCGCCGCTGCACGTCCTGGCCATGACCCTGCTGGCCCGGCTCCGACCACACCTTCCGGACGGACTGCTCGTCAGCTTCAGCGCCGGGATCACCAAGGAGAACCTGGCCGATTCGCTGGCCGTCGGCGTCAGCCCGACGACGATCTGTTCAGACCTGCTCAAGCCGGGCGGGTACGGCCGGCTGGCCCCGATGCTGCGCGACTTGGCCAAGACCGTCGCCGCCGACGGACATCGTTCGCTCGAGAACTGGCGCGCCGCTCACCCGCTCACCGCCGCCGAGTATTCAAACCGAATCCGCAGCGACGGCGCGTACCGTGCGGATGCTCACGCCAAACTCCCCCGCGAGGTCGACAACGAACTCGAGATGTTCGGCTGCGTCGCCTGCAATTTCTGTATCACTGTCTGTCCGAACGACGCCTTTTTCAACATCGCAAGCCCCCAGGAGCACATCGAGGGGCGCCAGCAGTACTTCGTGATCGCCGAGCTGTGCAACGAGTGTGGGAACTGCATGACCTTCTGCCCCGAGGAAGGCGACCCGGCTCAGGTGAAGCCAAAGATCTATACGGACCGATCCGTGTTCGAGGCCCGCGCGGACCAGGGCTTCCTGATCAGCGACGGGCGCGTGGTGTCGGCTCGCGCCGATGACGCCTCGGTCCGGACCGTCGAGGAGTTGCTGGAATCGGGGAGCCCACTCAGTTGAGCCGGATCGTGAAGGTGGCGGCGGGGCAGCTGGGCCCGATCGCCCGCGACGAACCCCGCCAGGACGTCGTCAAACGACTCACCAGCCTGCTGGGACGGGCCGCCGAGTCCGGCTGTGACCTGATCGTGTTCCCCGAGCTCGCCCTCACGACGTTCTTCCCCCGCTGGTACACCGCCGAGATCTCCGGGCACGACCACTACTTCGAAACCGAGATGCCGGGCCCGGCCACCCAGCCCCTGTTCGACGAGGCGAGGCGGCTCGGAATCGGGTTCTCGCTCGGCTTTGCCGAACTCACGCCGGACGGCCACCGATACAACAGCACGGTGCTCGTCGAGCGGGATGGCACGGCCGTCGCCACCTACCGCAAGGTCCACATTCCGGGCCACGAGGACGCCGAGCTTTGGCGGCCCTTCCAGCACTTGGAACGCCGGTACTTCGAGGAATCGCCCGACGGGTTCGGTGTCCACCGGGCCTTCGGCGGGCTGGTCGGAATGGCCATCTGCAACGACCGTCGCTGGCCCGAGACTTACCGGGAGATGGGCCTCCAGGGCGTCGAGCTCGTCCTCATCGGCTACAACACCCCGATTCACTACGCCCCCGATCCGGCCCAGAATGCGCTCCAGGGATTCCACAGCCACCTCGTCATGCAGGCCGGTGCGTACCAGAACGGCACCTGGGTGGTCGGGGTGGCCAAGGGTGGCGTGGAGGAGGGGGTCGAGAGCCTCGCCCAGAGTTGCATCATCGCCCCCTCTGGACAGATCGTTGCGCAAGCGGTCACCATCGGCGATGAAGTCGTCACCGCCGAGGCCGACCTCGACTTGTGCCGTGCTTACAAGCAGACCCTCTTCGACTTCGGCCGCTACCGCCGCACCGACGTGTATCGACGCATCGCCACTCAGAAGGGAGTGATCGAGCCGTGACCACCGAGTTCATCCTCAACGGCCGGTCCGTGGGCGTGGCGTCGCACCATGCCCACCTGCTCACCGCGCTCCGCGACGAGCTGAACGTGCTGTCGCCGAAGGACGGCTGCTCGCCGAGCGGTCAGTGCGGCGCGTGCACGATCTTGATGAACGGCAAGGCGCGAGTGGCCTGCCAGACACCTCTCGACAAGGTCGCCGGCGCCGAGATCGTCACCCTCGAAGGCGTTGCGGAGGGCGAACGGAGGCGCTACGCCGACACCTTCGCCGCCCATGGAGCACTCCAGTGCGGATTCTGCACCCCGGGAATCGTCATCCGGGTCAAGGCGATGCTCGACAAGAAGGGCAGCGACCTGACTCGCGACGACGCCGCCCGCCTGATGGGCGGCAACCTGTGCCGGTGCACCGGCTACACCAAGATCCTGGATGCCGTCGAGGCGCTCGCCGGCGGCGAGACGCCCGTGGCCGTGGCCCCGAAAGGGGTGGGGTCGCGCGGCGTGAAGTACGAGGCACAACAGCTCTGCCTGGGCGACCGGCCCTACATCGACGATCTGCGGCCCGACGGACTGCTCCACGGGGCGGTGCATCTCGCCGCCCATGCCCGTGCCGACGTCACGGGAATCGACACGTCCAACGCCGCGGCCGTCCCGGGGGTGATGCGAGTCGTCACCGCCGCCGACGTGCCCGGCGAGCTGCGGAGTGGGCTGATCCACAAGGACTGGCCGGTGTTCATCCCGATCGGGGGCCGGACGAGTTACCTGGGCGACGTGCTGGCCCTGGTCGTGGCCGAGACCCGGGCCATCGCCCGGCGCGCCGCCGAGCTGGTGGAGGTGACCTACGACGTCCTGGAGCCGATCACCAATCCGATGCTGGCCATCGAGTCCGACGAGGACGCCGTGTGGGAACTCGACGGCAACGTGCTCTCCCGCTCGACCTATCGCCGCGGTGACGTCGACGAGCTCCTGTCGAGGTCGGCCCACGTCGTCGCCGAGACGTTTCAGACCCAACGAATCGATCATGCATTCATCGAACCGGAGTCGACACTGGCGGTCCCTGTATCCGCCGGCGTCCCCTTGCCGCTGACCGGTGGCGAACCCGACATCGCCGAGTTCGACCGCCTGCTCGTGTTCAGCGGCGGTCAGGGGATCTGGGACGACCGCAACGACATCGCCAGGATTCTGAACGTATCCACCGAGACCGTCGTCACCGAGCTGGTCAGCAACGGCGGCGCCTTCGGCGGCAAGGAGGACATGAGCAACCAAGGTCAGACGGCCCTGGCCGCCTGGCTGTTGCAGCGCCCGGTCCGGACGACCTTCAGCCGGGAGGAGTCGTTTCTCGTCCACACCAAACGCCACCCGATCCGGCTCCACTACGTGGCCGGCTGCGACGCCGGCGGCCGGCTGACCGGACTACGGGTGCGAATGGTCGGCGACACCGGGCCCTACGTGGTGCCCAACATCGACGTGGAAGCCGTCGCCGCCCGCACCAACAACTGCGTCGGCGGCGCCTTCCGGGGCTTCGGCGCCAACCAGGCCCAGTTCGCCATGGAGGGGGTCATGGACCGGCTGGCCGAGCT
>JBFGLT010000017.1:0-31073 GCA_041576015.1 Acidimicrobiales bacterium | reverse complement strand
GCCCGAGGATCTGGCCCACCTCGCCTACAACGACGCCCCGCTGCCGATCGCCGACGGCCAGACGATCAGCCAGCCGTTCATCGTCGCCTTGATGGCCGAGCAGGCCCGGATCCAGCCCGACGACCGGGTGCTGGAGGTCGGGACCGGTTCGGGGTACGGAGCAGCCGTGCTGGCGTGCCTGGCGGCCGAGGTCTGGTCGATCGAGCGGTATCACGACCTGGCCGTGCGGGCCAAGGCGGTGCTCGCTGCTGAGGGGTACGCCAACGTGAACGTCGTCGAGGGCGACGGGACCCTCGGGTGGCCCGAGGCGGCCCCCTACGACGCCATCATCGTGACCGCCGGCGGACCGTCGCCGCCGGAGGCGTTGTGCGAACAGCTCGTCGATGGTGGACGTCTGGTGATTCCGATCGGGAAGAAGCGGCGGAGCCAGCGACTCCTCAGGGTCACCCGCAAAGGCGACCGATTCGTCGAGGAGCGGCTCGGTGCCGTGCGGTTCGTGCCCCTGGTCGGCGAGGAAGGCTGGGACTGAGCAGGGTCGGCGCTACAGCCTGGCCCGGCCCTCCAGCGCCCGTCCGAGCGTCAGCTCGTCGGCGTAGTCGAGGTCGCCGCCGACCGGAAGCCCACTGGCCAGCCGGGTGACCGTGACCATGTCGAACGGTTTGAGCATCCGAGCGACGTAGGCGGCCGTCGTCTCGCCTTCCAGATTCGGATTCGTGCAGAGAATGACCTCGGAGATGTCTTCGGCGGCGATTCGCTGCGCGAGCTCCTTCACCTTCAACTGCTCGGGCCCGATCCCCTCCAGCGGGTTGATGGCGCCCGTCAGCACGTGGTACCGGCCTTTGAACGCCCCGCTTCGCTCGATGGCGCCAACATCCTTAGGTTCCTCCACGACACAAATGACGTGCTGGTCACGACTCGCTTCTCGGCAGATCTCGCACTCGTCCTGCTCGGCGACGTTGAAGCACCTCCGGCAGAACGACACGCTGTCCTTGAGGTCCACGAGGGCGTCGGCGAGTCGCTTCACGTCGGCTCGTTCCACGTTGAGGAGGTGGAACGCGATCCGCTGGGCCGACTTCGGCCCGATGCCGGGCAGGCGGCCGAGTTCGTCGATGAGGACTTCGACCGGTCGGGCAGAGAAGCTCATCCCTCGCCCAACATGCCGCCGAGGCCTCCGAGGTCCAGTCCTCCGGCGACGCCGCCGAGGGACTCCTCTTGGGCCTCGGCCAGCTGACGGGATGCGTCCCGCAGGGCAGCCAGCATCAGTTCGTTCAACAGCTCGACATCGTCGGGATCGACGACGTCGGGACTGATGCGGACCGACTGAAACTCGCCGTCGCCCTGCAGATCAACCTCGACCGAACCACCGCCGGCCGAACCGGTGAACAGCTTGGTCGCGTTCGCCTGCTGGGCCGCTGCGAGCTGGCTCTGCATCTGCTGGGCGGTCTCGAGGATCGAGTTGAGATCGAAGCCGCCGAGCGGGTTCTGGGGGGAGTCGTCGGTCATCGGATCCTCACTCGAGTCAGGGATTGGCAGGTGGATCTATCAGTGTGGCACCGGGGAAGGCGGCCGTGAGGCGATCGACCATCGAATTCGCCTGATCCTCGGCGTCGACGAGTTCGCTGACGGGGCCTATGTCATCCTCCGAATCCGCCGGCGGAGGTGCCGCCGGTCGAGGCCGAGATCCACCGGTCCGGGCGGTGCCGGGCTGGTCGACGACCACCGAGATCCTCACCGGCGTGCCGAGGCGGGCCGACAGGGCTTCCTCAAGGACGCCCTGCACGTCGGTGGCCCGCTCGGCGGCCAGTTGATTCGGATAGGAGAAGGCGAGGACTCCCTCCTCAACCGAGGCCGCAGTCCCCTGCCGGAACCGAGCTCGAACCCGCTGCGACAGCGATTCGAGGACGGCGTCGAGGACGGCGGTGACATCGGCTAGCGTGAACGAGCCTGTGACGCCGTCGCCCCCCTGTGGCGACTCGGCAGCGGACGCTCGACTTGGGGCATCCGGCGGATCGCTGGACGTGACCGTCGAGCGATCCGACTCGGCATTCGGTGCACTCCGCCCCCCCGTTCGCCGGCTCGACCGGCTCGCCGGAGGCCGGCTGGGAGTGGTCGGAGGCGGGGGGGAGCCGGGGGTGCGGCCTAGGGGCGGCTGGACCGGTCCGGAGGATCGGAGGTCGGCGACCGCCGCTTCGAGCTCATCGAGGCGCCGTGAGAGGGTTGCAAGGTCGTCGTCTCGTTCACGGGCCAGGTGGAGCAGGGCAACCTCGATGGGCACGCGCGGGTCGGGGGCCTGCCGGGCTTCGACGAGTGCTGCGCCGATCATTTCGAGCGATCGGGTGATCGTCGACGGGCCCAACAGGGTGGCGATGTCCCGAGCCCGAGCGGCGGCGGTGTCGTGCAGGTGGGGCAGCGGAGCCCCCATGGAGGCCAGAAAGGCGTTTCGGAGCTCGGTGAGGAGGTCCTCCCCGATCGTCCGGGGTTCGGCGCCTGATGCCAACCCTTCCTGCAGGGTGAGGATGGCCGCCGCCGGATCGTGCGTTCCAATCGCCCTGCACAAGTCGGCACCGGTGCTGAACGCTTCGGGCGCGCCACCGGAGGCGACCACCAGTTCCAGAGCGCTGAGCGTGTCGCGGGCCGAGCCACCGCCCGCTCTGAGCGCCCAGGCAATGCCGTCCTCGTCGACGTCGAGGCCGGCGTCGTCGATCACCCAGCGTAGGTGGGCCTCGAGTTCGGCCGCCGGAAGGAGGTGGAACTGGAAATGCTGGGTGCGGCTGCGGATCGTGGGAACGACCTTCTGCGGTTCGGTGGTCGCCAGCACGAACACCACATGGTCCGGCGGTTCCTCGAGCGTCTTCAGCAGGGCGTTCTCGGCGCCCGAGCTGAGCATGTGAACCTCGTCGAGGATGTACACCTTCGTGCGCCCCGGGGAACCGAGGTTCACCCGGGCGATGAGATCGCGGATGTCATCGACCTTGTTGTTGCTGGCGGCGTCGAGCTCATGGAGGTCGAACGACCGACCGGCCTCGATGTCCTGACAGCTCTGGCAACTCCCGCACGGCTCACCGTTGGTGGGGTTCTCGCAGTTCAGCGCCTTGGCGAGTACACGAGCCGTGCTCGTCTTGCCCGTGCCTCGGGGTCCAGAGAACAGATAGGCGTGCCCGTACCGGCCCTCGGCGACGGCTGCTCGCAGTGCGTTCGTGACGACCGGCTGACCCTTGATCTCGGAGAAGTTCTGGGATCGGTAGCGGCGATACAGCGACTGGTGCCCCACCACGTCACTCTACCGAGCGACGGCAACCCTCCGGGTTGCTCAACGACGAGCGAAGCGGAGGAGTGAGGAACGGCAACGCTGCCGACGCGCCAGCGAGGCAGCACCCAGAACCTGCAGCTTTGTCGAGCGGAGCGAGCCGAACGACGAGCGAAGCGGAGGAGTGAGGACAATATTAGAGCGATAGCCCGGGTCGACGGGGAGAGGAGTCACCGACCCGGGATATCGCTGCAAAGGACACGGACCGGTTGCCAACCCCGCTTGCGGGCGGTCACAAAAGCGGGGTGTGCGCCGTTTCAGTGCGTTGCATTTACGTTACGGCAGATGACGGAACCGTGACAAGCCCGATGGGCAGATTTCCCCGGGTTCTTCGGCCTCAGCCAGCTTTGAAGATGACCGCGTCACCCTGCCCGCCGCCGCCGCAGAGCGCAGCCGCTCCGTAGCCGACGCTCCGGCGGCGCATCTCGTAGAGCAGCGTGAGGGCCAAACGATTTCCCGACGCGCCGATCGGATGGCCCAGGGCGATGGCGCCGCCGTTGACGTTGACGGTGTCAGGGGTGATGGCGAGGTCGGTCATGCTGGCGAGGGCGACCGCCGCAAAGGCTTCGTTGATCTCGAAGAGGCCGAGATCAGCGACGGAAAGGTCGGTGCCGGCCAGCGCCTTCTCGATCGCGCGCGACGGTTGACTGAGCAAGGATGGATCCGGCCCGGCGACCTGGCCGACGGCAGCCACCTCGCCGAGCGGCTCGATGCCGAGTTCACTGGCCTTGGACCGGCTCATGACGATCGTGGCCGATGCGCCGTCGGAGATCTGCGACGCGTTCCCGGCGGTGATGTTGCCGCTCTTGTCGAAGGCAGGTCGGAGCGACGACAGCGATTCCGCCGTCGTTCCCGGCCGGACGCCTTCGTCTTCTTCGACGACCACCGGGTCGCCCCTGCGTTGGGGCACCGGGACCGGCACGATTTCCTCGCCGAGGCGACCTTCCTTGATGGCGGCGGCGGCTCGCTCGTGAGATGCCGCCGAGAACTCGTCCTGGGGTGCCCGTTCCAGCCCGGCGCTGGCGGCGTATCGCTCGGTTCCTTCTCCCATGGCGCAGTGCTCGAACGCACAGAAAAGGCCATCGTGCATCATCGAGTCGACGACCTTCTTGTCTCCCGCCCGATACCCGGCCCGGGCTCCGGGTAGCAGGTAGGGAGCGTTGGTCATCGACTCCATTCCACCGGCGACGACGATCTCGGCTTGCCCGGTTGCGATCATCTGGTCGGCCAGCATGATGGCGTTGAGGCCCGACAAGCACACCTTGTTGATGGTCACCGCCGGCACCGTCATCGGGATGCCGGCATTGACCGCCGCCTGTCGGGCCGTGATCTGGCCGGCTCCGGCCTGGAGCACTTGGCCCATGATCACGTGGTCGACCTGTTCGGGTGCGAGGCCGGCGCGCTCGAGAGCGGCGGTGATGGCGTGACCCCCGAGATCGGTGGCGGCCAGCGAGGCGAAGGCGCCCGAGAGTTTTCCGATGGGGGTGCGGGCGCCAGAGACGATGAGGGAACCGGGCATGAGTACGGGCCTTCCGTGAGCGGGCCGGCGGTCGTTCCACCAGCGCCCCAAGCGTAGAAAAGCCCCACCGGACCGTCCAAAAGGAGCGGCCCGGTGGTGTTCAGCGAGGTCGAAGGGTCCGGGTCAGGCCGTTCCCGTTCGCAAGGTTTAGACGTCGTCGCCCCGGGCGCTCTCGACCGCCCTTTGCATCGCTTCTCGCACCAACTTGGCCAGCGGATCCTCGTCGGCGAGGACCTTTGCCTCGCTCGACTCATCGGCCGAAGAGGCGGGTGCTTTGCCGGCCAGGGCGGCCGGGATGGTCTCGGCGGCCTTCTTGGGCGGTGCCGCCGATGTCGGGGCGGCGGCCATGGCGTTCTCGAGCAGTTCGCCCGAATCGTCGGGGACCTCCACGGTGTCGAGAGGGGACGAGTCGTCGTCGGCCAGGTTGGAGATCGAATCCTCGATCACCACCCCCTCGGTCTCGTCCATGATGTCCTGGGCGTCGAGTTCCACCTCGGCGTCGGACTCGGCGTCGGCGCTCTCCTCGACGTCCTCGACGGTCTCGTCCTCGGACGCTTCGGCTGCGGCTTCGGCTTCGGCGTCGGACTCGGCGTCGTCCCCGCTCTCCTCGGCCTCAGTCGCTTCGATCGGGGCCACCGCTTGGTCGGCCACCTCTTCTTCAGCACCCGCTTCGACGGCTTCGTCATCGTCGTCGACGACGGTGACATCGAGGACGTCGTCCTCTTCGCCATCCGACGCGGTGTACTCGACCTCGAAGACGTCTCCGTCCTCGTCGTCGACCTCGTCGGCCTGCTCGACCGGGTTCTCATAGAACTGCGGTTCGAAGACCTCATCGAGGGAGTTGGCGCCGAACGGCGACGACTTGCCACCTCCGGTCAGCTCCCTGGTGACTCGATCGTGGGCCTCGTCGAGCACGACATCGGCTTCCAGCGCTGCCAGTTCGGCGGGTGGATCGGCGTCGAGCTTCTCGAGGGCGGCGCTCAGCTCGGACTGGGCGGCGACGAGCCGGTCGCGACTCGACTGTTCGGTGAGCTGCAGGATGCGCATGCGCTTCTCGGCGGTCTCCATCTCGGTCCGCACCTTGACTCGCACGATCTCGTCGGCCTCGTGGCGGATGAACTCGGACTGCGACCGCGCCTCGGCCAGCAGTTCGGACACCTCGGCTCGAGCGCCGCTCAGCTCGTCACGGGCCTGCTCCCGGTCGGTTTCGGCAGCCTTGCGGGTGGCGGCCAGCTCGTCGTCGAGGTTGACGCGTGCGTGCTCGAGCTCCTCTTTCATCGCCGCCACCTCGGCCTCGGCCTCGCTACGGATGCGTTCGGCCTCAGCTTCGGCGTCGCGGATCGACTGATCGGCCTGCTCCTTCATCTCAGCGGCCTCTTCTTCGGCGGTCGCCTTGATGTTATCGGCGGCTTCCTCGGCGGTGCGAAGCAGCGTTGCGATCCGGTCACCCAGTTCGTTGAACCGGTCGCCGTCCTCGTGTTCGTGGGCCGTGAGGGCGGGAGGAACCGGCAGTTGCGCGGCCGCTGCTATGGCCGCCTCCTTGGAGCGGTTGGCCTCGTCGGCGGCGGATTGCGCATCCGTCAACTGCCGCTTGAGCTCGCGCCACTCCGTGGCGATGCGCTTCAGGAACGCCGACACCTCGTGGCGATCGGCGCCGCGCCAAGCGGTCGGAAACTCTTGACTTTCAAGTTGATCAGGGCTCAATGCCACGGGAACATCCTCCTCGCTCAACCTACAGTTCGGCAACGGCCCAGATGTTGTGAGAGCTTTGCCCAACAATCGTTTTGGGCGCCGGCCCCCGTCACCACTACCTTCGCCGCCATGAGGGAGATACGTGAGGCCATTCTCGCCGATGCAGCCCCGCACGACATTGCAGCGCTGGCGATTCCCGACACCTACCGAGCGGCATTCGTGCGGCGCGACGAGGCGGCGATGTTCGAGGGGCTCGAATCCACCGACAAGGATCCACGGAAGTCCCTGCACGTCGATCAGGTCCCGCTGCCCGAGCTGGCCCCCGACGAGGCGGTGGTGGCCATCATGGCGTCGGCCATCAACTTCAACACCGTCTGGACGTCGATCTTCGAGCCGCTGCCGACCTTCGGATTTCTCGACCGGCTCGGTAGGGAGAGCTACTGGGGCAACCGGCATTCGCTCGACTACCACATCTTGGTTAGCGACGGGTCCGGAGTGGTGTTGCGCACCGGTAGTGCAGTGCGCAACTGGCACCCTGGCGACAAGGTGACGATTCACTGCAACTACGTCGACGACCAGGATCCGATCTCCCACTCCGACTCGATGAAGGCCGACAACCAGCGGATCTGGGGCTTCGAGACGAACTTCGGCGGTCTGGCCGAGCTGGCCGTGGTGAAGGCCAACCAGCTGATGCCGAAGCCCACCCACTTGACCTGGGAGGAGGCAGCGGTCAATGCGCTGTGCGCCAGCACGTCATATCGGATGCTGGTGTCGACCAACGCAGCGGCGATGAAGCAGGGCGACGTCGTGCTGGTGTGGGGCGCCACAGGCGGGATCGGTGGCTATGCCACCCAACTGGTTCTCAACGGAGGGGGCACGCCGATCGGTGTGGTCTCCTCACCGGAACGAGCCGAGTTGCTCCGACGGATGGGATGCGCGGCGGTCATCGATCGCAAGGCCGAGAACTACCAGTTCTGGTCAGACGAGCACACCCAGGACGAGTCGGAGTGGCGGCGGTTTGGGAAGAAGATCCGCGAGCTCGTGGGCGAGGACCCGAACATCGTGTTCGAGCACCCGGGCCGATCCACGATGGGGGCGTCGGTGTTCGCCTGCCGCCGGGGTGGGACCGTCGTCACCTGTGCTGCGACCAGCGGCTACATGATCGAATACGACAACCGCCACCTCTGGATGAAGCTGAAGCGGATCGTCTCGAGCCACTTCGCCAACTACGCCGAGGCGTGGGAGATGAACCGGCTCATCGATCGCGGAGCCATCCATCCGATCATCTCGGCCAGCTACCCGCTCGACGAGGTCGGCGAGGCGACCCGGGTGGTCCACAAGAACCAAGCCGAGGGCAAGCTGGGAATTCTGTGCCTCGCTCCCGAGGAGGGTCTGGGAATCCAGGATCCCGACAAGCGCGAACGAATCGGTGAGGACAAGCTCCGCATGTTCCGGTCCTCCTGACGCTGCATCACCCGGTAACGCTGGGCTTGCGTGCACCGATTGCCGAGCGAAGCGAGTCCAGCCGAAGCCCTCGGGCGGAGGCTGCATCAACACAGCATCAGAACGGTATGAGCGTGGCCCGGTGCCAGAGGAGATGGGCGTCGTCGAGTTCGACGGGCTTAGATAGCAGGTACCCCTGGGCGTAGTCACAGCCGAGCTGGTGGAGATACTCCAGTTGATCGACCGTTTCGACGCCTTCGGCGACGACGGTGAGGCCGAGCGAGTCAGCGAGGGTGACCGACGCTGAGACGATGGCGGTGTCCTCACGGCTCTCGCCGAGACCGTCGACGAACGAGCGATCGACTTTGAGCGTGTGGGCCATGGAGAACCGGCGCAGGTAGTCGAGGGTGGCATAGCCGATGCCGAAGTCGTCGATGCTGAGGTGACAGCCGAGTCCGGCCAGGTCGACCAGGGCCGCCGATGCTCGCTCCAGGTCTTCGACCTCCATGGACTCGGTGACCTCGAGACCAAGGCACGAGGGCTCGACGGCGTAGTACTCCAAGGCGTTGGTGACGGTCTCGATCAGCGATGGGTGGGAGAGCTGGCGGGCCGAGAGGTTGACCGAGATGACCGGCCGGCCACCGGCCAGGCGCTCGGGCCATTCAGCGACCTGCCGGCAAGCTTCTTGGATGACCCAGTTGCCCATGTCGATGATGAGTCCGGAGTCCTCGGCAACATCCATGAATGCCGGTGGAGGCAGAACTCCGTGGCCGGGTCGGTCCCAGCGCAGGAGGGCCTCGGCACCGATCATCGATCCCGACCCGACCTCGATGATCGGCTGATACAGCAGGACGAACTCGTTCTCGTCGATGGCGGTGCGCACCGCCAGCTCCGTCTCCTGCCGGGCGGCCAGCTGGCGACGCAGGTCGGCGTCGATCACCGCCACGTGATCTCGCCCGGCTTCGTGGGCGGCCTCGACGGCCGATTCGGCGCTGGAGATGACGTCTGCGACCTCGACGTCGTCGTCGGAGTGGACGATGACGACGCCCACCGAGGCCGTCACCTGGGCGGTGTCGCCATCGGGCACGTCGATCGGAGCGATCACCGCCTGACGAAGCTCTTCTGCAGTCGCGTAGGCGTCGGCATCATCCCGGCGGGCAGGACAGACCACCAGGAACTGATCCGGCCCGATACGTCCCATCGTGTCACCGGTCCTGAGCGTTGCCCGCAGGCGCTGAGCTGTCTGTGACAGCACAACGTCGCCGACGACGGATCCTCGTCGGTCGTTCAGCGCCTTGAACCGGTCGAGGTCGACCAGGACGACGACCAGGACCGGGTGCTGAGCATCGGCGTCTCGGCCGCCGCCCCGGGGGCGCTGCACGAGGCCGAGCAGTTGGGTCAGCCGGTCGGTCATGAGGTCACGGTTGGGCAACCCGGTGAGCGGGTCGTGAAGGGCCCGGAGGGCGAGATCGGCCTCCCTGCGACTCCGATCCATGGCCACGACCGACAACCGGGCGACGCTCGTCAGAAGATGCTGCTCCTCCGGCGTGGGTCGGTCACGGGTGGGATGGGCGACGGCGACGGCTCCCAGAACCTGGCCATCGTCGCGATGCATCGGGGTGACCCACAGCGAGGTCATGCCGGCGTTCTGGAACTCGAGCGCGGACTCGAGCGGCAGGGCGGCGACGGCCACCGACCGGGGCTCGGCCAGACCCGGTGCGCTGCCACGGATGGCCTCGAAGAAATCGGCGAGCAGCTTGGGTTTGAAGCCGGCGGTGCGAACGAGGTCGAACCGGGCTGAGGTCGGCTCATGGGCGTAGGCCAGCGCCATGATCACCCGACCACCGCCGAGACTGACCTCGGCCCGCTCGGCGAGTTCACGGATCACGTCGTCGAGGGAAACGGGGTCGGCGAGCACGTCGAAGAGCTCGCTGACGTCGGGGACCGACGGAGCCGGCGGCTCGAGTTCGGGCGGGCGCCGAACGCGGAACATGGAGAGGTACAGGGGCCAGCCATCGCTGAGCGACGGGACGGCAAGGAACGTGGCTCGCACCGGCACGTCACTGCCGTCGGCATGCTGCAACGCCATCGGCAAGCTCGCCTGTTTGCCCTGTGACACCAGCTCGGCGACGGCATCGAGCTGGGCCGGCGGGGTGTCCAATGCAAACAGGACCTCCGGGGGCTGACCGAGCAGGTCACCCGTCGAGCGGTCGAGAAGCTCGGCCAGGCTCTCGCTCACGTAGACCAAGTGGGCGGAGTCGGAGTCCGGGTGGACTGCCGACACCATGACCCCGTCGATGGCTGCGGTCAACGGCGGCATCGGGAGGGGTTGATGCGGCGGTGAGGCTGGATCCGGCACTGGCGCATACCCTAATGCGTCGGGTCCGATTCGACGGCCAAACTGGAAAGGATTGCTCCCGATAGCGTGACCATGGTGAGACGCTCGGCCATCGGAAGCCCACTCAGCGTGGCCGAGGTCTGCGAAGGGATCTCCGAGGCGCTCCGCCAGTCGTTCGGCACAGAGGTGTGGGTCCGGGGGTCGATCTCGGGCCTCAATCGTTCGGCGAACGGGCACGTCTACTTCTCTCTGGTCGACCCCGACGAAGCCGGTGGTCAACCTTCGGCGGTTCTCGACGTCGCCTTGTTCGCCAAGACGAAGTATCAGGTCAATGCCATCCTCAAGCGCACGAACGCCGTCCGCATGGAGGACGGGATCGAGGTGTCGATCGCCGGCCGGATCGAGCACTACGCCCGCACCGGCCGGGTGCAGTTGATCATGACAATGATCGACCCGAACTACACGCTCGGAAAGCTGGCCGCCAACCGGGAGGCGACGCTCCGCCGGCTCGACGAACTCGGACTCCTGCACCGGAACCGGCTCGTCCCGCTGCCGGTGCTCCCGATCCGGATCGCGCTGGTCACGAGTGCCGGGAGCGCCGCCGACGCGGACTTCACCGACGAGCTCGGCCGGACCGGCATCGGCTTTGCGGTGCAGCGTTTCGACGCCCGGGTCCAGGGGCCCGAAGCGCCGGGTTCGCTGGAGAGGGCGATCATTGCGGCGGCTGCCGCCGAGGTGGACCTGGTGGCGGTGGTACGCGGTGGCGGGGCCAAGACCGATCTCGCAGCGTTCGACGATCTGGCGGTTGCGACCGCCATCGCCAATTGCACCAGACCGGTTGTGGTCGGTGTCGGCCACGACATCGATCGATCGATCGCTGACGAAGTGGCGGCGATCAGCCAGAAGACCCCGACCGCCGCAGCCGGCTGGATCATCCAGCGGGTGGCCGAGTTCGACCGGCGAGTCGACGTCGCCTCCGACCGGCTGGTCCGGGCGGCGGGCGACCAACTCGAGAGTTCCCGGCGGCGGGTGAGCCACGCCCGGCAGCGCCTTGCCGCCAGTGCACGGGCCGCCCTCACGGGTGCAGAACGTCGAGCAGATCGGGCCGGTCACAGCCTGGCCAGCGCCACCCAGCGCGCTCTGACCTCGGCCGCCCATCGCCTGGACCGCAACGATCTCCGAGTGGCCGCCCTCGATCCGGTGAGCGTCATGGCCCGTGGCTGGACGATCACCCGCGATGCCGGCGGTCGAGTGCTCCACTCGGTGCATCAGGTCGAGCCGGGCACGACACTGTGGACCGAGACAGCGGACGGCAGTGTGGTGAGTACCGTCGACGAGACGATCCCGGCCCCGGAGGACGTTTCGTGACCGACGACCTACAGATGAGCTACGACGCCGCCATCACCGAGGTGGAGCAGATCCTGGCCGAGCTCGAGAGCAGCGTCGTCGACGTCGACCACCTGGCCGAGCGGATTTCGCGAGCGGCGACGCTGCTGGCCTTCTGCCGATCGCGTCTGGAGGCGGTGCATGTGGATGTCGAACAGCTGGTCGCCGAGCTCGATCCCCCCGCCGACCTCGAACCTCCCGATGACGGCGATGACTGAAGCTCCACCCGACGCGGTGGTGGGGATCGCGGCGCGAACCGAAGCGCACTTGCGGACGATTCTCGAGGCCGAGATCACTCGCTGGACGGCAAGGGACCCCCGACTTGGCGAGGCAGTCCGGCTGCTCGAGTCGATGGTCATGAGCAGGGGCAAACGACTCCGGGCCGCCTTCTGTTACTGGTCCTGGGTCGGAACGTGCCGGTGGCTCGGAACACGCGATCACGACGAAGGCGACATCCTCGATGCGTGTGCCGCGTTCGAACTGCTGCAAGCGTTCGCGCTCATCCACGACGACATCATGGACGACGCCGCCACCCGCCGCGGTCTGCCGACCATCCACACGACCCAGGCCGAACGGGTGCGACGGTCGGGGTGGCGGGGAGAGCCCCGCCGGTATGGCGAGGGTGTCGCCATCTTGCTCGGGGACCTTGCCCACGCCTACGCCGACCGCTGTATCGGGAACACCACTCCGGCCACCCGGGCGCTGTGGGATGAACTCCGCATCGAACTGAATCTGGGCCAGTACCTGGACCTGCGGTCGTCGGCGGCCGCCGACGGTGACCAGCCGACGGCCCGGTCGGTCGCGATGTTCAAGAGCGCCCTTTACACGATCGTGCGTCCACTGCAGCTCGGCGCAACGCTGGCGCCGGGGTGGATGGCGATGTCCCCGGAGGCACGCCAGGTCGCCATTGACCGAATCGAGGCATTCGGGCGACCGCTCGGGCAGGCGTTCCAGTTGCGTGACGACCTGCTCGGCGTCTTGGGCGACGATTCCCGCACCGGCAAGCCGGTTGGCGGTGATCTTCGAGAGGGAAAGGCGACCGAGCTGGTGGCACTGGCCGCCCGGCGAGCCACGCCGGCGCAGGCGTCGATCCTAACGCACATCGGAAATCCCCAGCTCACAGCAGCGCAGATCGCCACGATCGTGGAAGTGCTCCATGCGACGGGGGCCGTCGTGCTGATCGAGCGACGAATCAACGAGCTTGTCGACGATGCGCACGGAAAAGTCGGGAACCTCCGCATCGACCCGGAGACGCAAGTGACAATGGCTGCTCTGGCCGACTACGTTGGCCGTCGCACCCACTGAACGCGGCGAGGAGGTGACTGAGTGCGACACCCAGCGTCAGGGAGGCTCACGCACAGCAATGTTGATTGGGCCCCGTCGGGTGCCGATGAGAGAGGCAGTGACGGCAGCGACCACCAAACGCGCTGAGGCGCCAGAACAGCCGACCCCCGGTCAGGTCCTCCGGTCGCTGCGCGCCATCAAGGGCGGATCCTCGGCCCTCGAGATCAACGTTTTCACCCAGTCGCTCACCGCCATCATCACCCTTCTCCGATGGGGAGCGATCGCCATCGGGCTCGGGTGGGCGGCCACCCAGGCGTCAAGCGGCAACGTCTCGGTGGTCATCACTTTGGCGATCGCCATCTTCATGGCGACGTTCCGAACGGTCATCCCGCTGCGGACTGTCGCCACCAGCGGTTCGCATCTCGCCTTCGCAATGGTCGACGTCGCCATCCTTGGAGCGGGGCTGGGGATCTCAGCTGGGCTCGACAGCCCGTTCGTCGGTTGTGTGATGGTGGCGGTGGCCGTCGTCGCCTTTGGCTGGGGCCTGCCCTTCGGTGTCCTGGCGAGCGTCATCGCCTTTCTCTCGGCCAGCTTGAGCACCGCCTACTTCACCGACGACTCGTTTGCGTCCAGCCCGCTCGCCGTGCTGGCACTCGTCTGCGCCGCCCTGTTTCCGGGCATTTACCACATCAACTTGACCGACGCCGAACGGGCCCGCCGGTCACTGAGCGAGCAGCGCGATCGACTGGTCGAGACCAACGAGCTGCTCGGAGCGCTGATGGATGTCGCCCGCACGCTTCCGTCGTCACTCGATCTCGCTGACGTGCTTCGCGGCACCCGAGCTCAGCTCAGGGAGGCCTTCGCACCTGATCGCCTGGTGATCCTCACCCTCGATGACACCACGCTGGACGAGCAGCTGTGGTCGACCCAGACCCAGACCGGCTTCGACTTGCCTCCCACCTTCCCCGTCGATGAGCTGCCATGGCCGCTGTCCAAGGCAGCCAACGCGACGGACGTGCTCCGAATCGGGGACCTCAGCGCCGACAGCGACCGGATCGGCAGCGGCATGTACACCCGACTGGTCGTCAACGGCCGGGATCGGGGCCTGCTCGGGATCGAGCGCCGCACGCCCGCCGCCTACTCGCCGGCCGATGCGGTGATGCTGGCCGGAATGGCCGACGTGCTGGCGCTGACCGTGTCGAACGCTCGGGCGTTCGGTCACCTCCGGTCGCTGGCGGCCGCCGAGGAGCGGAGCCGGATCGCTCGGGATCTCCACGATCGACTCGGACAGTGGCTTACGTACATCAGCTTGGAGCTCGAACGAATCCAGGCTGGCGAAGAGGCGCCGTCGAATGAGCTCAAGGCTCTCCACCAGGACACCCAGGGCGCCATCGCCGAGCTGCGCGACACGCTGATGGAGTTGCGGGCCACCGTCGGACCGGGACGGCCCCTCGGCGTCCTGCTCGGTGAGGTGGTGGACCGGGTCAAAAAGCGCAGCAATCTCGAGATCTTGCTCACCGTGCCGTCGAATCCCGATCTGGTGCTTGGCGAGGTCGTCGAGAACGAATTGCTGCGAATCGCTCAAGAAGCCCTCACGAATGTCGAGAAACATGCCAACGCCTCTCAGGTCACCGTGGCCTGGACCATCGAGCAGGGACGAGGCACCCTCTACATCCATGACGACGGGCGAGGCTTCGATCCCGCCAAAGGGATCAGAGGCAGTGCGTATGGTTTGGTGGGGATGCGCGAACGTGCCGCCTCGGTTGGGGCAATCTTGGAGGTACGGAGCTCACCCAACGAAGGCACCACCGTCACCGTTCTGACCAGTCCGACCATTCCTGGAGCACACACCCATGATCCGAATCCTGCTCGCCGATGATCACGCTCTTCTGCGCGATGGCCTCCGCCGCTCCTTCGAAGCTGCCGGCGACGAGGTCGTCGGAGAGGCCTCGAGCGGCGAAGAGGCCGTGTCCCTGGCCAAGGCCCTCCAGCCCGACGTCGTGCTGATGGATCTGTCGATGCCGGTGATGGACGGCATCGAGGCCACCGGACTGATCCGCCAACAGGTCCCGACAACCCGGGTGGCGGTGTTGACGATGCACGACGACATCGACAAGACCCGCGACGCCATCGCCGCCGGCGCGAGTGCGTACCTGAGCAAGGGCACCTCCTTTGTCGATGTCCGCGACACAGTGCACCGGGTCGCCGACGGCGAGACAGTCCTCTCCCCGGCACTGGCCGGTGCCATGCT
The DNA here is from genome assembly GCA_041576015.1 of Acidimicrobiales bacterium. Lineage (GTDB taxonomy): Bacteria > Actinomycetota > Acidimicrobiia > Acidimicrobiales > SZUA-35 > JABDIY01. Next base: position 15,853 of record JBFGLT010000017.1, on the reverse strand, counting down.
CACGACGGCGAACGAGCAGCGCGCCAACGAGGAACTGCTCAGCGACCGGCAGGTGGAGATCCTCCAGGCGATCGCCGACGGCATGAGCACGAAACAGGCCGGACGCCACCTCGGTATCACCACCAAGACGGTGCACAACCACCTCAACGCCATCTATCGCAAGTTGGATGCTCAGAGCCTCACCCACGCCGTGCTCGGTGCGGTGCGGTTGGGAATCATCGATCTCAATCACGAGCCCGACGACGACTGAAGGCTGCCCTCCGGAGGGCGATCCGTTCAGCCGTGCGGTTTGCTGAACAGCACGCCTCGTTCGGTCAGGTCGCCGATCTCGGCGTCGGAGTAGCCGAGGCCGCTGAGAATCTCGCCATTGGACTGGCCGAGCCGCTCGGCGGCCAGGTCAACCAGCGGTTCGACCCCGGAGACTCGTAAGGGATGGCCCGGGAGGTCGATGTCACCGGCGACTTCGTCCACCACCCGGATGATCGACCCCCGTTCGACGAGGTGCACCTCGTTCACCAGGTCAGCCGGGCTGTTGACCTTGGTGCACGGAACCCGGTGACGGGTCAAGACCTCGACCACCTCGTCATCGGTGGCCATGGTCGCCATCCACGCCTCGATGAGCTGGTTCAGGGCGGTCCGGTTCTTGACCCTGGCCACGTTGCCCCGGAACCGCTCGTCGTCGGCGAGCTCCAGCTGGCCCATCGCCGCCCACAGCTGATCGACCTGGTGGACGGTGACGATGAGCACGATCCACCCCTCCGGTCCCTTGAACACACCGGCGGGAGCGACCGGCTGGTAGTCGCGCCCGTGCCGCATGGGGACATACGCGCCACCGGTCATCCCGGGAGCGTGTATGCCCGTCTCGTGCATGTGGGCGAGCGCGTCGACCATCGCGACATCGATGGAGGCCCCCTCCCCCGTACGCTCCCGGCGAAAGAGCGCATGACCGATGGCCGCAAAGGCGTGGACACCGGCATTGGTGTCAGCGATGGCCGAGCCGACCAGGAGCGGAGGACCGTCCTCGAACCCGGTCATGTGAGCCAGTCCGCTGTAGCCCTGGGCGATGAAGTCGAACGCCTGGCGAGAGGCGAGCGGGCCCGTCTGACCGAACCCCGAGATGCTGGCCATGATCAGATCCGGCTTGATCGAGCGGAGGTCGTCGTAGGAGAGCCCGTAGCGAGCGAGCACCCCCGGGCTGAAATTCTCGACGACGACATCGACGCCGGCGACCAGCTTCTCGACGATGGACCGACCCTCGTCGGTTCGGAAGTCCAGGCAGACGCTGCGTTTGCCCCGCCCCTGCTGCACGAAGAAGCCTGATCGTCGGTTCACACGGGGCTCGAGACCCCGTGCCGGATCGCCGTGTTCGGGGAGCTCGATCTTGATGCACTCCGCTCCCTGTTCGACCATCAGTCGGGTGCATGCTGGACCAGCCAGATACTGGCTGAAATCGAGGACGCGAATACCGGCGAGCAGGCCTGAGGTCACGGCGCCAGCGTAGGTGATCGTTCCGACCGTCACCGATGACCGGTCGAGCGCCTATTCGTCGCGAAGAGCGTAGAACGTGCCGTTGCGGGACCCGACGTAGATTCCGCCGTCCCACACCGCCGGCGTTGATTCGAGGCAGCCCTCGCCGAGGAACACCGACCACAGCGGGGGCGGCTCGACGGCGGTGTCGGACACGTCGAAGGCGTGCATCGTACCGAGGCAATCCCCCTGGATGAGCAGGTCGTCGACGACCACCGGGCTCTGCCACAGCGGCCCCGGGAGCTCGAGCGCCCAGCGCTCGGTGCCGTCGGACCGGTCGAGCCCGAGCACGCGCCCATCGTCGGTGGCCACGATCACGAGGTCGCTGTGAAGGGCCGGCGTGGCCCAGATTCCCGAACCGAGCCCCACATTGGCCTGCACGCTCCAGACCAGTGGATCGTCGGGACGGGACGGATCGAGTTTGAGGATCTGCCCGAGATCCTGCGCACGTGCCCGGCCCTTCTCGTATTCGACACCCGCATAGATCATGCCGTGGGAATCGATGACGAGGGATGCGTCGACGTCCTCGCCAGCCCAGAACCGGAAGACCCGCTCGGGTGTCGCTCCGCCGGCGATGCCGCGTAGGTCCCAACCTTGAATCAGTCCATTCGAGTTTGCGAAGTACACCGTGTCGCCGCTGATCGCGACGGAGTTCTCGATGCTCATCTCGTTGGATGTGGCGGCCAGCAGTTCGGCGTCCCAGGATTCGGTGCTGAAGACGATCTCGGGATCGACCGTGACCAACCCGTTGGAGTCGTAGCTGCGGTTCAACTTGACGATGAAGAACCGGCTGTTCTCTCCGCCCTCGAAGAGGTAGTCGTCGATGATCAGCCCCGATCCGTCCCAGTCGTCGTTCCACTTGGTGGGCTTGACGGCGTCGCTGCGCAGCTTCCATAGAGCCTCGGGCTCGGGCCGGTCGAGGGCGACGATGTGATAGTGGTTGTCCCGGCTCCCGGTGTAGAGCAGTGGGTAGCCGTCGGGGTCGATGGTGATCGACCCCTTGATGATGTCGCCGGTCGGGTACGGACCGTAGACCTCCTCGCCGGTCTCGGGATCCAAGAAGGTGACGTTGCGGTCGTAGCCGCCGAAGGCCAGCCACCAGGAGTCCGGGTCGGCACCAGCGGCGTCGGGAGGACGGAAGACCGACGGCTGCCCGGTCCATCCCGATCCACACCACACCTTGGCGACCCCGCCCACCGGCGAGGTGGCGCACCCGATTTCGTGGGTCCACGCCACGACTGGATCGGTCGGGGCGTTGCGGCCATGGAAGGTCCGCGTCGGGTTACCTCTGAAGGTGAGGAGCCCTTCCACCGCCCCGAGATCCGACCACGGCCGGCCCGATGAGGCGGGGTCGACCCACCCGTCGTAGGGCGGTTCGGTGGTCGTGGTCGTCGAGGACGCCCTGGTTGTCGTGGTCGGCGTCGTCGTGGATGTTGTCGAAGGCGCTTCGACGACTGCGCCCGCCACTTCCGGGGCGGCTTCGGCGGCGTTGTCCACTCCGTCGTCGAAGCGCAGACGGTTGGCCCAGACCCCCGCGCCGATCAGCCCGATGGCACCGGCGATGGTGACGATGGCGAGAACCCGGCGCATCTAGTTCAAGCCGCCCTCGGCCACCATTCGGATGAGGGTCAGCTCGGGGTGATCGGCGACAACCCTGTCCATCCAGTACTTGCTCTCGAACAGCGCGAGGTGATCGCCGTTGGCCCGCTGGAGGACGTCGACTCCCTGCATCGCTCGCAGGTGGGGGGCGCTCTCGGCGTCGGTCTTGCGGGCGATCGTGTACCGGGTGCTGGTGAGCTCGACCGGGGCGCCGAACTCGTTCTCGAGGCGGTTGGTTGCGACCTCGAACTGAAGTTGCCCGACGGCGGCCAGCACGGGTGCCTGATCCCCGAGGTCGGGGTCGCGAAGTACCTGGACTGCGCCCTCTTCGTCGAGCTGGGCGATGCCCTTGCGAAACTGCTTGAACTTGGAGGTGTCCTTGACCCGAGCCACCATGAAGTGCTCGGGGGCGAACGCAGGCAGCGGCGGGAACGCGCACGGTGTCCCGGAGTAGATGGCATCGCCGATCCGGACCTCGTTGGCGTTGACCAGGCCGATGATGTCGCCGGGATAGGCCAGATCGACCGTCTCGCGGTCCTGCCCGAACAGGGTCTGGGCGTATTTGGTGGAGAACTGACGACCCGTGCCGCCGGCGACGGCCATCATGCCGCGCTCGAACTCACCCGAGCAGACGCGCACGAAGGCGATGCGGTCCCGGTGGGCGCGGTCCATTCCTGCTTGCACCTTGAAGACCAGACCGGCGAAGTCGGCGTCGATTGCCCGCCGCGAGCCGTCGGCCAGCACCCTCGGGGCCGGCGACGGAACCAGGTCCACGACCCCGTCGAGCAGAGCGCGAACCCCGAAGTTGGTCAGCGCAGAGCCGAAGAACACCGGGGTCGACTCGCAGGCAAGGAACGTTTTCAAGTCGGGATTTCGCTCCAGCATGTCGAGCAGTTCGACCTCTTCGGCGGCGGCGGTCCACGCCTCACCTTCATCGACCGCGGCCCGTTCGGCGGACACCACCTCTTCGGGTGCGATCGTGCTTCCGCGAGCGGTTCGTTCGAACCGGATGTACTCGCCGGTGGTCCGGTGCCAGATTCCGCGGAAATCGCCGGCCAGGCCGACTGGCCAGGTCACCGGCGCCGGCTCGACGATCAGCGTCCTCTCGATCTCATCGAGGAGTTCGAGCGCTGGTTTGCCGGGCCGGTCCCACTTGTTGATGAACGTCAGGAAGGGAATCTCGCGCTCCCGGCAGACCTCGAACAACTTGAGGGTCTGTGGCTCGATTCCCTTGGCGGCATCGAGCACCATGACCGCAGCGTCGGCGGCGGCCAGCACCCGGTAGGTGTCCTCGGAGAAGTCCCGGTGGCCTGGGGTGTCGAGCAGGTTGATCGTGCAGTCCCGGTGGTGGAACTGGAGGGCCGCCGATGTGATCGAGATGCCCCGCTGCTGCTCCATCTCCATCCAGTCCGAGGTGACCGCCCGCCGGCCTTCACGGGCTTTGACCGCCCCGGCCCCGCCGGTCAGAGCACCGCCATAGAGGAGGAACTTCTCGGTGAGGGTGGTCTTGCCCGCGTCGGGATGGGAGATGATGGCGAAGGTCCGGCGGCGGCTCGCTTGCTCTTTGATTGCGGACACGACCCTTACCTCGACAGTGACGGCGACCCGTCAGTCTAGGAGTCCGGGAGCAGTCGCCGCTGCCGCCCGCGGCCGGCGATCAGTCAAACGAAACCGGCGGCCTCCCCCGTGCCGAGCCGTCCGGCGAGCCACCGGAGGCGGGTGGCTAGCATGCAATCGTCACCATCTTCGACGCCGGTGGCCGACGACGGGGCGCCGACCGTCCCCTGCCGCTTGGGCGTGCTACGACCAGTCTCGGACTACTCGCGTCAACTCCTGGGTCGGTCACTACACGATGTCGTGTGCGTACCGTAGTGCCAGGGTCGGGCGCGGGTGGATCTACCACGCCGGCGCGGTTGAGCGGCAAGTCGTCGAGCCGATTGGAGTAGTGGGAGCGGCTAAGAGAACGACACGGGCGGATCGAAGGCGATCTCACGGATTCCGAGACACGGACGACGCGCACCTGTGGCGGCGACGTTCGACGTCGTCGAGGGTCCGGATGATGACCTCCTCCCCTTGTGGACGGAGCCCGAGCGAGGTCCACTGGCGCTGAGTGCAGGGATGCGCCGACGCGACACGGGCGCGACCGTGACGGTGGCGATCCGGCCCGACCGAGGAGGCTCGCCATGACAAGCATCCTGCGGACAAGGTGTTGTGCGATTCTCGCAGTGGTGGCGCTGGCCGGTGCGGGTGCCGCCTGCGGTGGCGACGAGGACGCGGCAACCACGACAACCAGGACGGCCGCGCTCGAGTCGACTGCGGCTCCCGCCACAGGCGCGCCGAGCGTGAATTTCCGTGAGGGAAGCGTGCCGGGCGTGCGGGTCTGGCAGCTCCCTGACGCTCCGAGCGGATCCAAGCCCGACCAGTCCTGGTTGGCGGTCGGATCAGACCCCGAGGGAAGCATTTACATCTCCGGCCACGACCACGTGCTGAACTCGATGCTCTACAGACTCGACCCGGAGACGGGCTACCTCACGTTGGTAGGGGACGCCCGCAAGGCGTCGACAGCGGCAGACAACTGGGAACCCGGCGAAACCGCCGAGAAGTTCCATACTCGGCCCACGTACCACGACGGCCGAATGTACGTCGCCACCCTCGACAAATCATCGATCGACGATGCCTTTCTGGCCACACGGGGCTTCCATTGGTACGCCTACGACCTGGCATCGGGCGACTTCGTCGACCTCAGTGCAGACGAACCGGGCGGCGTCGGCGCCGAGCACCTCCAGGTCGTCACAATCTCTGCCGACACGGTCAACAACCGCGTGTACGGCATGACGATTCCGGACAACCAGCTGCTCTACTACGACGTCGCGCAGGGGCGAACGACCGTGGTCGGCACTCCCGACCAGTGGCAGGGCTACTTTTACAGCAATCGCTTCTTTTGGACGGACTCTCGAGGCAGCGTGTACATGACCGGCGGGACCGAACGGTCACAGTGGAACCAGAACGAGGACCGTTCGGTTCTCGATTCCGTCTGGCGATACACGCCGGACTCCGGATTCGAGGACACGGGCTTTGCGCTGCAGACCCTGGCTGCGATCGAGGTCGGGCAGTGGAACTCGGCTCGCGACACGCTGTACGTCGCTGACGACATGGGCCACATCTACCGGTTCACCGACGCCACCGCGACGTGGGAGTATCTTGGCCGGCCGGGCTTCCCCGCCGGGGAAACCCCCTCCGGCTTCAACAAGGTCTGGGTGTTCCAGCTGGACCCCGGCGAAGAGACGATCTATCTCGGCCGCAGCGACAACTTCGGTCGACCCAATGAGATCTGGGAGTTCGACATCGACACCGGAAGCTCATCGATCCTGGCTGCGCTGCCCGACCTCGACACACCGGCGGGGCGTGAGGCCTTCATCACCGGGTACGACTCGTGGGACAGCGAGGGGAACTTCTACATCTCGGCGTTCAGCATGTACGACTCCGAAAACGCGTACCTGATCGGGCTCAACCCGCAGCAGATTCGTTCAGCCGAGCCGGCGACGACCGCACCGGCGTCGCCCGAGATGCTGACCCTCGCCGCCGAGGTCGAGGACTTCTTCAACTACGTCGCCGGCGAGGAACCCACCGATCCGAGCAGCCTGTTCGCACCGGACTTCGTGTTCGTCAGCCCGGCCGGCGACCAAGTGCAGGTGGACGAGCCGGTGCCTGCCGAAATCGGGCTCGACGAGAGCTGGGACTGGGACCGAGACGGGACCGTGACGGTCATCGACTACCTCAGCGCCAGCAGCGAGTGGGACAACCTGATCGCCACCGAACGGACTGCGACATGCGAACCGGACGGTCTCGAAATCATCTGCCGCTGGGAGGATCAGAACGTCTTCGGCGTTGCCGCCGGTCTCGCCCCAACCTTCTATCAAGTGCGGCTCACGTTCGCCGACGGGTTGACCGTGCGCTATGCGTTGGAGATCGAGGGGCGGAACGACTGGGGGTCCTGGCTCGAGCAGTTCGCCGAGTACGAAGGATGGGTCGCCGACATCCACCCCGACGTGTACCCGATCGTGTTCCGCGGGCCGTGCTGTGCCGGCAACCCCGAAGGTATGTGGTTCACGGCCGAGTCGTTCGAGGCACAACGATCGCTCGTGCCCGAGTGGGCCGAGTCCGTCGGCGTGGCGTACGGCCCGGACTCGCCGTGATGACCGAGGACAGTGTGCTCACGCCGCCGATGCCGACGCGTCGCCACCGCCAACCGAGCGTCCGGCACCATGTCCGTCATCGGTGAAGCCCACTATGCGCAACGCTCCTTCCGTGGCCACCGGCGCGGCATCTCATCGCAATCCCTCGCCGATGAGCATGCGTCACCGGCTTCGCTCGCCGAGGTCATGCAGACTCGACCCACCGGCCGGAGCATCGTCCTGGGTCTAGGCGCCGGTCAATTCCCGGGTCGGCACCGAACCGGTCACGACGGCTCCACCGCCCGGTTTCGAGTCGATGGTGAGTGTGCCGCCGACGGTGTCGAGGCGGTCGGCCATGCCGGTGAGACCGGCGCCCGGGGCGACCGATGCAGCATCGAAGCCCTGCCCGTCGTCCCGCACCCGGAACCGCAGCGAGCCGCCGGCATCTTCGAGCACCACCGATGCCGACGTCGCCTGGGAATACTTGGTTGTGTTCTGCAGCGCCTCGAGCACCGAGAAGTAGATCGCCGCTTCAACGTCACGCCCATACCGGCCGAGGTTCTCCGAAGCGACTTCGACGGGAATGGGGGCGCGACGGGTCTGTTGGGAAATCGCCACTGCGAGTCCTTCGGCCTCGAGGAGTGGTGGGTAGATGCCCCCGGCGAAATCGCGCACGGCCCGGATCGCAAGGCCGGCCTCGGTCTCGAGCTGCTCGAGCAATGCTGCCGTCTTTTCGGCACCCGCTTGTTCGGCGAGCTTGCGGGTGGGCCCCAGCTTCACCTTGAGCGCCACCAGTTGCTGTTGTGGTCCGCTGTCGAGGTCGTTCTCGAGCGCCCGCCGGGCCTCGTCGGAGGCGGTCAGGACCCGCTCACGCGACGCCTCGAGCTCGGCGACCCGGCGGCGTAACTCACCGGTCAACCGGGCGTTGCGTAGCGCCAGACCGAGGCCGATTGCCAAATCGGCCAGCAGATCCTCCTCGGCCGGGGCCATCGTCTCGCCGCCCGCCTTCACGAGCGACAAGCCGCCGAGCAGCTCACCGTCGTGGGACACGGGAAGTGAATAGTCGGCTTCGGGATCAGCAAACCGGTCCACGTGCCCTATGCGCCGCTGCGCGGTGTTGGCCGGCCACGACGATTCGGCTCGGAAGCCGTCGTCGGTACGGGTCCACAGTGTGGCGGTGGCAGCTCCAGTGCCGTCGACGATGATCTGCGGAATGCGCTCGAGCAGCTCCTCGTCGGAGAGCTCGGCCGACCGTCGCGAGAACCGAACGAGCACCTCGTAGGGGGTCGCCCGCTCGCCGTAGACCAGTCGGTTCGCCCATCGCTCGACATGGCGCCGGGCGGGCTGGAACGCCATCGCCACCAGCACCGAGGCCACGATCGACAGACCGAAGCCGGAGTCGCCGCCGAGCAGTTCCCCGATTCCGACCACGATGGCCACATACACGCCGCCGATGAACAGCGCCAGGGCGCCGAGGGTGACCGATCGGCTGACGATCGTGTCGATGTCATAGAGCCGGTACCGGAAGATCGACACCCCGATGCCAAGTGGGATCAGCACGATGGCGACCGAATCGATCAACCAGAAGGCTCGATCCTCGGTGCCCAACGGTGCGATGGCCACGTTGCCAACGAGAATCACCACGTTGAGGATGACGGCCATCGCAATCCAGAGCACCTGACGGCGTTCAACCGGATCGCCGTGACGCATCCGGCGGATGAGCCGCAGCGCAACGTAGATCCCGAAGAAGAAGAGCGCAACGACGGCGACCCCTCCGACGTCGAAAACTGCCTGCGCGACCGAGTCGTCGACGAACGGGTGCGGGTAGGGCTTGGTCTCGGGCAGGGATTGCGGCGTGGCGAAAATCGACGAAACGGTGAGGGCCGCTGCGTAGAGGCCACTCCACCGGAGCAACTGTTGATCCCGAGGGGTAGTCGTCCGACCGTCTGGGAACAGCAGCCAGGTCGCGCCGATCAACCAGATGCCGACGGTCATCGGGAGGGCGGAGACGAGCGTGACCCAGGCGGCAACGTCGAGGCGTCCGGCTTCGTCGAGCGTCTCGGCGGTGACGATGAGAGCGGTGGCCAGCCCCCAGATCGTGCCGTAGGCCACGAGCGCAAGGCCGACGAGGTTCCCCGGTCGACGGATCATGATGAGTCCGCCGACCGCCACGTAGGCCGCGTTGGCGAGAAGCATTGGGATCTCGTACTCGCGATGCTGTGCGAGCGTCACGATTGCGCAGGAAACGAACAAGCCGACCGCTGCGTTGAGCAGGCGTCGGGAAGTGTCGGTGCTCATGACCCCGCTCTTTCGATCTGGTCGGCGGGGAGCGAGCCGACGATACAGCGTCCCTGCTCGGGCTTGTCCCGGACGGTCAAGGTGCCGCCCGCGGCGTCGAGGCGATCGGCGACTGCCCGCAAGTCAAGCTCGGTCTCGAGTCGCCCCAGGTTGATAACGGTGATCAGGTCGCCGTTGCGACCGGCGACTTCGATCCGAGCAGTCGTCGCGCCACACATGCGAGCCCGCTCGAGCGTCTCGGTCACGCAGAAGTACGCAGTCTCCTCCGTCGAGCGCTCGTAGCGCTCGAGATCGATCGCGTCGAGCTCGATGGGGATCGACGACCGACGTTCGACGGCCCGCAGAGCGGGCGCCAGCCCTTCCGATTCGAGGAGCGGCGGGTAGATGCCATGGGCAACCGCCCGCAGCGCGTCGACGGTTTCCTGGGTCTCGCCGGCCAGCCCGACGATGCGAGCGGCGATCTCTTCGGATCCCTCTCGCTCGGCGACGGCCTTGGCGATCCCGAGCTTCACCTTCAACGCCACCACCTGCTGTTGGGCGCCGTCGTGCAGATCTCGCTCCAGTCGATGCCGCTCTCGGTCTTGGGCTTCGATCAGCCGCCGGCGAGACTCCCGTACATCTCTGGCCCGATCCTCCAGCTCCTTGTTCAGACCGATGTTCCGCAACAACAAGCCCGCTCCGGCCGCCACATCGGCGAGCAGCTCCCGATCGGCTGGCGTGATCGCGTCGTTCCGAGGCTTCGTGATGCTGAGCGCGCCGAGCCGGTTGCCCTCGTGACGAACGTCGACGATTGCGGTCCAGTCGTCGGGCGCGGCCGACGGAGGTGCAGGAGCAGAATCGTCGGCAGACCAGCCGCCTGCGACATCCAGACCGTTGTTGCCCTCCAGCCACACGATGGAGTGTTCGGCGCCCGTGCCTTCGGCAACCAGCCGTGCGAGATCGTCTGTGCTGGTGTCGTTGCCCTCGGCCAGTCGTGATGTCACCTGCGACAGCACCTCGTGCGGAGTCGAACGGTTCCCGTACACGAGCCGGTTCGCCCAGCGGTGCATCCGCGACCGGATCGGCTCGAACAAGACCGCCACCAGCCCAGTCGCCAAGATCGGCAGCAGCAACCCCGGCCCCCCGTCATCGGGCGCTCCGATCACCACGAGAGGCACGACAACGACCGCGGCATAGACCGCCGTGATCGCCGCGAGCAGTCCGAGGTACATCACGGACTTCGAGATGATCACGTCGATGTCGTACAGCCGGTACCGCATGATGGCGACGCCGATTGCGAGCGGGAGCAGTGTGAACCCGACGGCGTCGACCAGGAGGTTGGCCCGATCCGCGGAACCCAGGGGGTTGACGAAGACATTGAACATCGACACGAACACGTAGACGACGATTGCGACCGAAACCCAGGCGAGTTGGCGACGCTCGAGCGGGCCGCTGCGACGCATTCGGCTCACCACGACGGCAGCGGCGAATATCTGGAGCAGGAGGATCGGCAGCACCAGGCCGATCGTCACGTCGTGCACGCTCTCTGCGGTCGCGTCGCCCAGGAAGGGGTGGGGCCAGCCGTCGGACGTCGGATCCATGATGGTCGGTCGGGCGAAGGCATGGACGACGGTCACCAGCGCGGCGTAGCCCCCGGTGAAGTGAAGAAACCTCCGTACGCGGGGCGAAGGGTTCCCGCCGGCGGGGAAGAGCAACAGCAACGGGATGATCAGCCAGAGCAGTGGAATCGTCGCCATCGTGAAGATCAAGGCCAGCCAGCCAGCGGCCGTCCCGTGGCCTGACTCGAACAACGACTCGGCCGCGATGTCGGCCGCGATTGCCAGGTTCCAGCCGACCCCGATCGTCATGAGGATTGGACCGATCACACCCCCGGATCGTCGGGTGACGAGAAGCGCCCCGGTGCCAACCCACGCCCCGTTTGCGACGATCTGGCTCATCGGATAACCAAAGTCCAAGAGCAGCACAACGCTCGAGGAAACGAAGAGGACGACCATCGCGAACAGAAGCATCGCCCATCGCGACTTCATGTCGTCCTCCTCGGGAACCGGTACGCCCCCACCGCGGACTCGCGGCCCTTGACCGCTGCCGGTTCGAGGCGGTCGGAGTCCGGCTGGTCAACGAGGGCCTCCCACGTCGGCTCGCTGAGCACCGTCTCACCCGGCTCCGCCCACTGTTGTAGCCGCTGGGTCAAGTTGACCGTGTCGCCGACGACCGAGTACTCCAGTCGTTCCTCGGAGCCGAGCAGGGCAGCAGCAACCGGGCCGGTCGAGACACCGATTCCGAGGCCGAATGGGGCCGAGCTCGATCGTGCCCACCGCTCGTTCAGCTCGAGCTGGGCCCGGTGCATCGCTGTCGCCGCGGCGACCGCCCGCTCGGCGTGGTCGGGTTGTGCGACCGGAGCGCCGAACACCGCCATGACTGCGTCGCCGACGAACTGCATGACCGTGCCGCCCACATCGAGCACCGCCCGGTTCATGGCCGCCCGATGCTCGTGCAGCTGACCGGCTAGCTCGGTCGGGTCGGCGTGCTCGGCGATCGTGGTGTACCCACGGATGTCCGACATCAGGACGCTGACGGTCATCTCCTCGGTCTCGCCCGGGCGGCGACCGTTCTCGAGGATCTGGCCGGCGACGCCGCCGGGCAGGAGGCGGCTGAGCGCCTCACCCTGTTCCTTGCGATCGACGATGGCCTGCTGCAGCATCTTCAGCCGGCCCAAGCTGTCGGTCCGGCCGGCGGCCAGGCCCTCGGCCAGCTTCTCGAACAGCGCATCGACCGAGGAGTCGACCGCCGCCGGCGTCGTCTGCCGCTGGACGGCGATGGCCTTCACGGTGCGCCCCTGGGCGATCTGCTGAAGCAGGTCCTCCTCGTCGTCGGACAGCGACCCGTCGGTGCGCACGGGTGAGGTGATGGCCTCGACGATGATCGGATCGAGCATCGAACCACCGGCCGCCACTTCGCGCACCGCCCGAGCCAGCTGATCGCCCTCCCCCACACGGTCCTTCAGGAGATACGCATAGCCCGCCGCACCCTCGGACAGGAGCGCCACGGCGTAGTCGGGATCGTCGAACTGGGAGAGGATCACCACCCCGGTGCCCGGATGACGCTTCCGCACCTCCTTGGCGGCGTCGATGCCCTCGCGGGCGAAGTTGGGCGGCATGCGAATGTCGGTGACGATCACCTGGCTGTGGGTGGCTCCAGCTCCCTCGACGAGCTCGTCGTAGTCTGCCCCCTGGCCGACGATCTCGAGATCGTCCTCGAGTTCGAGCAAGGCGCGCACGCCCTCGCGAACGATGAGATTGTCGTCGGCGAGAAACACGGTGATCGACATGGCTGGCCCCTGAAGGTCGAGTGTACGTACCCCGCAGTCTCCTGCTTCGAAGGCGACGGGGCCAGCGTGTGGACGCACAAATCAGACGTGGTGCTAGCACCTATCCGGAACGGTGGTACCACGCTGGGCGCGGGCAACCTGGAGGCGCAGGGTGGAGACAGGACTCTGTGATCGCCACACGCAAGGGAGGGTCTGCCATGACCACCACAACCGCTGGGACCGGAACACTGAGAATCGAACGCAGCATCACCACTGTCTCGTGGATCCCGTCGGACCTGCTCGAAGGCATGGGGAAGATGGCGACCCGCCTGAAGATGGCGCACCACGACCAACCGCCCCCCGACTCGCTCGGCGACCCGGCGCACGAGACCCTCGAGGAGCTCAGGGCCAACGACCGGCTCCGGTTCGCCAACGAGCTCCGAGCCTTCATCGACATCGCCGATGACGGCACCGTTATCGGCTTCGGTCACGTCGGTGGGGGGCTCATGGGGTCCACGACCGTCGAGCTCGGAGCAGGCTCGATCACGGTGCCGGCGGTGAGGCTGCCGGATCTGCGGGGCACGCCCGAGGTGTCGGCCAGAGCCGTGCGGTTCACGCAGACGGTCGGAGGCAGGACGGGTGCGCCGATGCCCCGAGCGGTCAAGCGCCCTCCGTTCGTCCAGTATGTCGCTCCGACGGTCTGGACCACGCTCGAGCTGACGATCAACGCCGACGGCACGCACACGGGATCGATCGTCGGGGCGTCCGGCTTCCCCCGCCATTGGGTGTTCGACCACGACGGCGAGCTTGTCGCCAAGAGCAGTGTCGCCGAGTACAAGAACTGGATGAATACGTCCTTCGGCCGTCACACACCCTGGGGCGACGAGGACTCGCCGGCGCTCGTGACGCAGGTCGAGACCGAGCTCGAGAAGCAGCTCCAGGAGCTCATCATGCGGGGAGCGGCGAGGCCCGAGATCCGGCGGGTGAAACACGGTCGGGTGCTCGTCGAACAGGGAGCCGCCAGCGACGAGCTCTTCCTGTTGCTCAACGGCGTGCTCGTCGTCGAGGTCGACGGCGAACCGCTCGGTGAGGTCGGACCGGGTGCGGTGTTCGGCGAGCGGGCCGTGCTCGAGGGTGGTTTGCGCACTGCAACCCTTCGCGCCGTGACCGACTGCAAGGTGGCGGTGGTACCCGCAGCACAGCTCGACCGAGAGAAGCTGGTCGAGCTGGCGGCCGGTCACCGGCGCGAAGAGTCGGTCCAATAGGTGCGCGTTCACCTGTGCGGTGTGCGCGGCTCGACTCCGGCAGTGGGTCCGGACTTCGTCGAGGTCGGGGGCAACACGTCCTGTGTGGCCCTGGCTCACGACGACGAAACTGCCCCGCGGCTCGTTCTCGATGCCGGTACCGGCCTTCGAGCGGTGTCGTCGCTGCTCGACGGCGGCGCGTTCGGTGGCACCATCCTGCTCGGTCACTTGCACTGGGATCACACGCAGGGGCTGCCGTTCTTCCGGGCCGGGGATCGCGACGACGCCCACGTCCGACTACTCGTGCCCCACCAGGATCGAGCCCCCGTCGAGATGATCCGACAGTTCATGTCGCCGCCTGCATTCCCGATCGAGCCGACCCAACTCCGCGGTCGGTGGTCGTTCGACTCGATCGACGAGGGTGTCCACGCGATCGAGGGTTTCGAGGTTTCGGCCCGGGAAATCCCCCACAAGGGCGGTCGGACGTTCGGCTATCGAATCAGCGACGAAGCTGGCGCCCTCGCCTACCTCTCCGATCACGGTCCGGGAGCGCTCGGCCCCGGACCCGACGAACTCGGCCCATACCACCGCGCCGCGGTCGAGCTCGCCGAAGGAGTCGACGTGCTCATCCACGATGCGCAGTACACCGCGGGCGAGCTCCCCGGCCGGGCGTCGTTCGGCCACTCGGCCGCCGAATATGCCGTTGAGCTCGGTCGACGGGCGGGCGCTGCTCGAGTGTTGCTGTTCCATCATGATCCGGCGCGCACAGACCGAGAAGTGGCGCAAATCGAGGGCCTGCTGCGCGTGGGTGAGGGTCTCGTCGTCGAGGCGGCCCGCGAAGGCCGGGTGCTCGATCTCGGCCAGCTGTAGACGCCGGATGAGAGCTGGACCGTTTCCCCGTTTGCATTGCAATCCGTTATGCTTTTCGCATGACACAGCTCGTCGCCCGCATCGATGACGACCTGGCCGAGAGCATCGACCAGCTCATCGCCGAGGGAGTGGTGGAATCTCGCTCCGACGCCGTCCGCAAGGGCCTCCAGGCCCTCATCGAGCAGACCCGACGGCGCCGCACCGCAGACGAGATCATCGCCGGCTACACCGAGCATCCCCAGACCGAGGACGAGGTTGGGTGGGCCGACCAGGCGGCGGCACAGATGATCGCCGACGAACCATGGTGAGGCCCCGCCAGGGCGACATCTGGTGGGCCGAGGCCCACGACAAGCGGCGACCTGTCCTGGTGGTGTCTCGGTCAGAGGCAATCCCGGTGCTCAACTGGATCCTGGTCGCACCGATCACCCGAACCATTCGTGACATCCCAACCGAGATTCAGCTCGACCACCACCATGGAATCGAGACACCCTGCGCAGCGTCGTTCGACAACCTCCAGCCGATCCGCAAGACGTTTCTGACCTCCCGCATCGGCTCACTCCCGTTTCCACGCCAGGAGATTTGCCGAACCCTCGCGGCCATGGCCGACTGCTGACGCTCGAAATGAAGTGCAACGTGCATCGAGGTTGGAGGAGTCGTCCAAGTGGAAGCCGCTCGCGGCGGACGCGCCATGTCCAGGCAGGAGCCGCGCGTACAGCGGGCGCGGTGTCGACTTCGACGGTGCGCCACGGCCGGCAGCGGCTGCGGGGGTCGGTGACGGGGGTGGAGCTGAGGGGAATCGAACCCCTGACCCCCTGCTTGCAAAGCAGGTGCTC
>JBFGLT010000016.1:0-31234 GCA_041576015.1 Acidimicrobiales bacterium | reverse complement strand
CTCCCGCTCGGTGGGTGCCGGGAGGGCGGCGATCCGCACGACCCGAGGGTTGAGCGGTTCGACGATCCGTTTGATCGTCCCACCCTTTCCCGCTGCGTCCCGTCCTTCGAACACGACGACGACCTTGAGTCCCTCCTCGCGGATCCACTCGTGCATCTTCACCAACTCTTGCTGGAGCCGGTCGAGTTCGGCCTCGTAGACCTTGCGTTTGATTCTGGGCTTCAGGGTCTGTATGGCGCTGGTCATCGTCCCAGTTCACCACAAGACGGCGTTCGGCAACAGCCCGTCGGTTCTCCCATACCGCACCACCGCACCGGCAGGATGGTCCGAGCGGAGCGAGTCCGGGCAAGCCCTCGGGCGCCCCGGGAGGCTGCCGGCGCGCCAGCAAGGCAGCACCACCGCACCGGCAGGATTGTCCGAGCGGAGCGAGTCCGGGCAAGCCCTCGGGCTTGCCCGGCAATCAAAAGAGCGGAGCGAGTGCGACGGCGGCGAGGGGTGGGATGTCCATCACCAGGCTATGGGGCCGGCCGTGGGCGCCGTGCCCGTCGGCTTCGAAGGTGGCGGCCAGGCCCACACCGGACCCGCCGTAGTCGTCGTCGTCGCTGTTGGCGAGGACCTCCCAGGCTCCGTCGACGGGTACGCCCAGCCGGTAGTTGAGTCGCGGCACCGGTGTCAGGTTGAAGACGCACAGCACCGGTCGGGCGTCGTCCCATTCCCTGAGCCAGGCCAGCACGCTGTTTTGACCGTCGTCGAGGACCACCCAGCTGAACGCGTCGGCCTCGTTGTCGCTTGCGTGGAGGGATGCCTCGTTGGCGTAGACCTCGTTGAGCCGGGTCACCCACGACCGCACGCCCTCATGGGCTTCGAGCTCGAGCTGACTCCAGGCGACGGGATGATCGTGATTCCACTCCGGGCCTTGACCGAACTCCTGACCCATGAACAACAGCTTCTTGCCCGGGTTCAACCACTGGTTGCCGTAGAGGAGCCGGAGGTTGGCGAACTGTTGCCACGGGTCTCCTGGCATCTTGGCCAGAAGTGAGCCCTTGCCGTGGGTCACTTCGTCGTGGCTGAGTCCGAGCACGTAGTTCTCGCTGAAGGCGTACACGGCGCGGAAGGTGATCTCGTTGTGGTGGTAGCGGCGATGGATCGGATCTCGAGCCATGTACTGGAGGGTGTCGTGCATCCACCCCATGTCCCACTTGTAGTGAAAGCCGAGACCCCCCGAGGAGACCGGTCGAGTGACACCGGGAAAGGCAGTGCTCTCCTCGGCGACGGTGACGACATCGGGGAACCGCTCGCCGATGCTCTGGTTGAGATGCTGGAGGAAGCCGATGGCCTCGAAGTTCTCCCGACCGCCGTGGATGTTCGGGATCCATTCGCCGTCGGGCCGTGAGTAGTCGCGGTAGAGCATCGAGGCGACGGCGTCGACCCGGACGCCGTCGACGTGGTACCGGTCGATCCACATGTGGGCGCTCGATGTCAGGAAGGAACGGACCTCGTGGCGGCCGTAGTTGAAGACGTAGCTCTGCCAGTCCGGATGCCACCCCTCCATGGGGTTTGAATGCTCGTACAGGGCGGTGCCGTCGAACCGGCCGAGAGCGACGTCATCGGACGGGAAGTGGCTCGGAACCCAGTCGAGGAACACGCCGATCCCGTTCTGGTGGAGGGCGTCGACGAATCCCATGAAGTCGGTCGGAAGTCCGTAGCGAGCGGTCGGCGCGTAGAACCCAGTCGTCTGGTAGCCCCAGCTTCCGTAGAACGGGTGCTCCATGACCGGCAGCAGTTCGACATGGGTGAATCCGGTCTCGTTCAGGTACTGCGACAAAGGTTTGGCCAGCTCCGACCAGGTGAGGCTGCGGTACGCCTCGGCGTGACGCCATGAGCCGACATGCATCTCGTAGATCGAGAT
The DNA here is from genome assembly GCA_041576015.1 of Acidimicrobiales bacterium. GTDB lineage: Bacteria > Actinomycetota > Acidimicrobiia > Acidimicrobiales > SZUA-35 > JABDIY01. The sequence continues at coordinate 29,325 of JBFGLT010000016.1, read as the reverse complement.
GGGCCGGTCGTGGGCCTGATGGTCGCGACGGGTCTCGATCCATTCGCCGTCGCCCCACGCGTACGACAGGTCGGTGACCACCGACGCTGTGTGAGGCGGAAGCTCGGCGGCGAAGGCCACCGGGTCGGCTCGCTCGAGCACGTGGCCATCCCCGGTCGTGATGCGAAACTTGTACCGGTCGCCGACCTTGGCATCGGGGACGACCCCGGCCCAGATCCCCGATGACGCCTGGGGTTCCAGGAGGTGGCGGGCGCCGGACTCCCAGTCGTTGAAGTCGCCGGCGACCGACACCGAGCTGGCGTTGGGGGCCCAGACCGCGAAGCGGCGTCCCGGATCCGTCCATGACGTGAGGGGTTGACAGCCGAGCAATTCGTACAGACGGTGATGACTGCCTTCGTTGAACATCCATAGATCTGACTCGGGTAGCAACGTCACGCCCCGAGGGTACGCCGAGGGAGTCCGGGAGATGCAACATCGCAGATCAGATCGCGCGTTCTGGAATCGACGAGCCACTGCGCCGGGCGCTTGCGGTCTCGGGCTAACTCCGGAGGCGCCGCTGCCGATGGAACGTCGATGGATGACTCGCCCACCTACACCGCCGCGATCGCGATCTCCGATCCCGGTGCCGCCGTCGCAGCCCGGCACCTCGTGCAGCGTCACCCACGGTTTGAGATCGTGCGGGAGGTTCCGAATGCGGTGATGGCCATCGAAACGTGCCGGATGCTTCACCCCGATGTTCTTCTGATCGCCGATGACTCGCCCGGTCTTCGCGGTTCGGAGGTGCTGGGGGAGATCCGGGCCGAGAGCCCCACGACCGCAATCTTCCTTCTGGCCACCCACGATGCCGATTACCTTCGGCGGGTGCCCAGGATCTTCATGGCGGTGTCGCTCGAGGATCCGGCGGCGATCTCCTCCGGACTGGATTCGCTCGCCGACGGCAAGGACAACCCGGCCGACGCGCGACCTCCGAACCGGCGTCGCAACGATCGCCGGACCAAGCAGGACTGGACCAAGGTCTTTGCCGAACGGCGGGCCGCCGATCGACGGGCCGGACGGCTCAACGAACCCGACGGATCCTGATCGGTCCATTCGCCGTCGACGGGTCGACCACCCTGCCCCCCTGGGTGATCTCCACCTCGCCGCCGGCGACGAGCCGGCGGGCGGCCGCCCGGGCCGGTTCCATCAGGGATCGCCACCCATCGGGAGACGCACCGCCAACCTCCCTGGCCGCCTCGGACGGACAGATCGTCGCGCCCGCCGGACGGCGGTGTAGGAGCTCGAGGATCGCCGACTCGAGACGCTGATCCTCAGGCCGGATCTTGCGACGGCGGCAGGCCGCCGAGCAGTAGCGAACCTGCTCCCAGTCCCGTTCCCACTTCTTCCGGAAATCGATTCGGCGACCGCACGTTCGGCAGGTTTTCGACCGGCTGGGCACCCGGTCCAGGCTAGGTTCGGCGGTCGCTCTACCCTGGATCGGGTGAATGCGCGCTTGTTCTCCCCGGGGAATCGACCGCCGGTCGTCCTGGCTCCGATGGCCGGCGTCACGAACGCGCCGTTTCGCCGGCTGTGCCGTCGTTTCGGCGGCGGACTGTTTGTGAGCGAGATGATCTCGGCGCGCGCCGTCGTCGAGGGAAACGCCAAGACGGTGAAGCTCACCCAGTTCGCCGAAGACGAGTCGCCACGGAGCCTGCAACTGGCAGCGGTCGAGCCAGCGACCATCAGCGAGGCGATCCGCCGGCTGATCGGCACCGAGTGGATCGACCACTTCGACCTCAACTTCGGCTGCCCGGTTCGCAAGGTCACCCGCAACGGAGGCGGCGCAGCTCTCCCCTACAAGCGGAAGCTTTTGAGGGGGGTGATCGCAGCCGCGGTGGAGGCGGCCGGAGACGTTCCGGTGACGGTCAAGTTCCGCGTGGGAATCGACGACACCCACCGCACCCACCTCGAGACCGGTCGGATCGCCGCCGACCTCGGCGTGGCGGCAATGGCCCTTCACGGCCGCACGGCTGCTCAGCTCTACTCCGGCACCGCCGATTGGTCGACGATCGCCGAGCTCCGGGCCGTCGTGCCACCGGCTGTGCCGGTCTATGGAAACGGCGACATCTGGGAGGCGTCCGACGCGCTGGCGATGATGTCCGAGACAGGCTGCGACGGTGTGGTGATCGGTCGCGGTTGCCTGGGCCGCCCGTGGCTGTTCGCGCACCTCGACGCCGCCATCGCCGGTGAACCGATTCCGTCCTTTCCTCGCACGAGCGAGGTGGCGATCGTCATGGCCGAGCACGCCAAGGAGCTCGTGGCCTGGTTCGGCGACCACAAGGGGGTGCGCGAGTTCCGCAAACACGCCGCCTGGTACCTCAAGGGCTACCCGGTCGGTGGGGAGATGCGCGCCCGGCTCGGCATGGTCGGCTCCCTCGATGAGCTGGATGACCTCCTGGCCGACCTCCCCGACGTCGAGCTCCCGCCCGAGAACCGCCGCGTGGCGCGCGGTCACACCCGCGGCCCCCAATCGGTCGCGGTTCCCGACCGCTGGCTGGACGATCCCGACGACGAGCTCGTCGCCAGCTCCGAGGGCGACCGCGCCACCTCCGGCGGCTAGGGGTCAGGTCTACGCTTGCCTCGAAGGGGTCAGGTCTGACCCCACTACGCGGGTCCGACCGAGACCGGAACTCCGTTGAGGGCGATGTTGCCGCTGACCTCGTCCCGCAGGTACTCGTCGGTCAAGAGGTTGACGTTGACACCCCGGTACTCCGACGCCACCCGCAACTGCACATCCTCGGCGTTCTGCCCGAACCCGTGGGGAATGCTGACAACACCCGGGCGGACGACCTCGGTGCATTCGGCATCGATGACGACCTCTCCGACCCGGCTGGTCACCCGGGCCGGCGCACCGTCGGTGATGCCGAGCCGGGCGGCGTCGTCGGGATGGATCTGAAGCGTGCACCGGTTGCGGCCCTTCATCAACACACGCACGTTGTGCATCCACGAGTTGTTCGAACGGACATGACGGCGTCCGACGAGCACCATCTCGGGCGGTGTCTGCCCGAGCACCGCAGTGAGTCGCGCCAGGTCTGAGCGCAGCAGGTCGTTCAGCAGTTCGACCGTTCCCGACGCCGTGCGCAGGATCCCGGGCAACCGCTCGCCCTGGAGTGGACCGAGGTCGATCCCGTGGGGGTTGGCCCGGAGGGTATCGAGGGTCAGGCCGTCCCGGTCGGCCCCGAAGCCGTCGCCGAACGGCCCGGTTCGCAGGGCGAGGTCCAGCAGTCGCTCAGGCCCGCGATCGGCGCTCGTCTGATCCAGCAGCTCCCCGACGTCCCGGCCGGCGACCTGACCGCGTTGGTCGCGCACGGCCGCGTCGGCCGCGGTGGCCGCCACCAGATCGTCGAACTGGTCGGCGGCCGCCTCGGCCGGTTCCCCGACGGCGGGCAAACCGGCGAACACCGCAGCCAGCCGCAGGAGGATCCGACCCTCGTCCATCTGCCCGTCTTCGAGCTCCAGAACCGCCGGCGAGTAGTTGGCGACGTTGCGGACGGCGAAGTTCAACAGCGCCAGGTCGTAGTGGGATTTCTGGAGCGGCGTGGGCGGCGGCAGGATCACGTCGGCGAAGCGGGTCGTCTCGTTGATGTACGGGTCGACGCTGATCACGAACTCGAGCGACGCAAGCGCAGCCTCGAGACGGCCGCTGTTCGGGTTCGAACTGACCGGGTTCCCGCCGACGGTGATCAGCACGCGAACCTGTCCCTCTCCCGGCGTCTCGATCTCCTCGGGTAGCACGGTGACGGGAAACTCCCCGAAACAGGACGGCGTGCCGCTCACCCGGCTCTGCGACGAGCCGAGCCGAAAGCCCCGGCCACGACCGGGTTCGCCCTTGGTGGATGGGTGACCGGCCGCTCCGGTGGCGAACATGGCTCCGCCGGCTCGGTCGAGGTTGCCGGTCAACAGGTTCACGACGTCGACGAGCCAGCTGGCCAGGGTGCCGAATTCCTGGCAGGTGGTGCCGATACGCCCGTAGACCGCAGCGGTCGGAGCGGCGGCCAGCTCGTGCGCGAGGCCCGTGATCTGCTCGGCGGCAAGCCCCGTCGGGCCGGTCACTGCGGCCGGAGTGAAGGGGGCCAGCAGCGGGCGGAGGTCATCGAGCCCAGAGGTGAAGGCGGCGAGCCGTCCGGGGTCAGCGAGGCCTTCGGCCAACAGCACGTTGGCGACGGCGGCCAGCAGGAACGCATCGCCACCAGGTCGGATGGCGAGATGGCGATCGGCGATCGCCGCCGTTTCGCTGCGCCGCGGGTCGACGACGACGACGGAACCGCCCCGTTCCTGGATCCGCCGGAGCCGGCCCGGGAAGTCGGGAGCGGTGCACAACGATCCGTTGCTGGCCAGTGGATTGGCGCCGAGCATCACGAGGTAGTCGGTACGATCGAGGTCGGGAACGGGGACCGCCACCGATCCGAACATCATCGCAGACGAGATCTCCTTGGGTCGCTGGTCGACGGTCGAGGCGCTGAAGATGTTGGCGGTCTGCACCGACTTGATCAACGCCCGGTTGTAGAACATCGGGGCCAGGCTGTGAGCGTTCGGGTTTCCGAGGTAGATGGCGACCGAATCCCTGCCGTGCTCGTCCAGCAGCGGGAGCACGCGCTCGGCAATCGTCTCGAACGCCTCGTCCCAGGAGCACGGTTCGAACTCGCCGTTGAGACGGATCATCGGTTGTCGAAGCCAATCCGGATCCTCGTGAAGATGCTTGAGCGTCGAACCCTTGGGACAGATGAATCCTGCCGAGAACACGTCCTCACGGTCGCCCCGAATGCGGACGACCTCCTCGGTACCGTCGGAGCCGGTGGCCAACTCGATCGCCAGGCCGCACCCGGCCTCGCAGAGTGGACAGGTGCGAAACGCTGTGCGGTCAACCATGATCGCATCGTAGGTCCCGAATCCCAGCCGGCGAAATGGCCGACAGCGGGGAGCCGGGTGTCGCCGGTCAGCGGATGAAGTTGTCGGCGGCGGTTCGTAGGAGGTCGCCGGCGGTGTCGGGCAGCACGCCCCACCAGAGCGTGGCGACGACCGCCACGACGATGGCGAAGAACGCGGCCGGCGCAAGGATGATCGGCTCGGTGGTGATGGTCTCCCCGTCGCCCTTGATCGCAGCATCGGTGAGGAACATGCTGACGGTGATCTTGAGGTACAGGTAGGCACCCACGACAGCGGCCACCATGGCAGCCCCGGCGAGCACGTACGCCTCACCCCGTACGGCTGCCTCGATCACACCGAACTTGGCCCAGAACCCGCTGGTGAAGGGGATGCCGGCCTGGGCGAACAGGAGCACCATCAGGAGTCCGGCCAGGATCGGCCGGCGGCGGGACAGCCCGGCGTAGTCGACCAGCCGGTGGGCGCCGTCCCCTCGCCGGCCCACGAGCGTGGCCACACCGAAGCTGCCGAGGACCATCACCGCGTAGGCGAACAGGTAGAACAGGACCGACCGTGATCCGAGGACGGCGACCCCGTCGTCGGTCGATCCGGCGGCGTGCAACCCGATCAGGATGAAGCCGGCGTGGCTGATCGACGAGTACGCCAGCATTCGCTTGACGTTGTCCTGGCGGATGGCGAGGAACGATCCGATGACGATCGACAGCAGGGCCATGGCGCCCACGACGGGACGCCAGTCGCCGCCCAGCGCGGCGAAGCCCGACAAGAACACCCGCGCCAGTCCAGCGAAGCCGGCCACCTTGACCGCCGAGGCCATGAACCCCACCACCGGCGTGGGCGATCCCTGGTAGACGTCGGGGGTCCAGAGGTGGAACGGGGCGGCCGACACCTTGAATCCGAAGCCGACGAGCAGGAAGGCCATGCCGGCGAGCAGCATCGACGAGTCGTCGGCGGGGACCAGACCCCGCTCGTTGGGCACGAACAGCGAGGCGGCGATCTCAGGCAGGCGCGTGCTGCCGGTGGCCCCGTAGACGAGGGCGATGCCGTACAGGAAGATGGCCGAGGAGAGAGCTCCGAGCAAGAAGTACTTGAACCCCGCCTCCTGGCTGTCGCTGCGGCGGAGATGGAGTGCGGCCAGGACGTACACCGAGATGGACAGGATCTCCAGACCGAGGAACGTGACGATCAGGTCCTCGGCCGCCGCCATCATCAGGCCGCCCGAAGCCGACAGCAGGATGAGGACGTACCACTCGGGGGTGTCGAGCCCCTCGCGCCGGAGGTAGTCGTCGAGGAACAGCGCGGCGAAGAGCACCGACACCGAGACGACAGCGGCGATGAACAGCGTGAAGTAGTCGATGCTGAGCGCCGAGTCGAGCACGACGATGCGGCCCCCGGCGTCGTCCACCCGATTCCAGATCCAATACAGCGAGACGGCCGAGCCCACCGCCATCGCGGCGGTGTAGAAGGCGGGGAAGCTCCGACCCCTGGACTCGGGAACGATCGACGTGATCGTGACCAGCACGACCGCGCCGACCGCCATGAAGAGGAACGGCCACAGCAGCGACCACGGGACCTCGGGCGTGGCGACGGCCTGGGCCAGCATCATTCGCCTTCCCCGGCACCGGCCTCGGCCCGTTCCTCGGCCTCGTGAAGCGCTTCGATCAGCAGGTCGCGCTCATCATGTTCCTCGGGGGCCTCGGGTTCGGGCTCATCGAACCCGTCGACATTGGCCTCGATGTGGGCGATCAACTCGTCGACCGCCGGTTCCATCCGGTCCAGCACCGGCTTGGGATAGACGCCCATACCGACGATCAGCACCAGCAACGGCAAGATGGCGAGGAACTCAGACGGGCGGAGATCGGCCATGGCGGCGGTGTCCGGATCGGGGGTGCCGTGGAACACCCGCTGATAGGCCCACAGAAGGTAGAGTGCAGCGAGGATCACGCCGACGGTGGCGATCACCGCCCACCACCGGGCGGCGTTGTAGGCCCCGAGCAAGGTCAGGAACTCGCCGACGAACCCATTGAGACCGGGGAGGCCGATGCTCGACAGCATGACGAGCGTGAACACCCCGGCGAACAGTGGGGCGCTCTTCTGCAGCCCGCTCAGCGCAGCGATCTCCCTGGTGTGCCGTCGGTCGTAGATCCAGCCGACGAGGATGAAGAGCGCGCCGGTGCTGATGCCGTGGTTGACCATCTGCAGGATCCCCCCCTGGATCCCCTGGCTGTTCAGTGCGAACAACCCGATGATGATGAATCCGAGGTGGGCGATCGAGGAGTAGGCGATGAGGCGTTTGAGGTCTCGCTGCATGGTGGCGACCACCGCGCCGTAGATGATCCCGACCACCCCCAGGGTCAGAAAGACCGGCGCCAGATCGTACGAGGCCTCCGGGAAGAGGTAGAGCCCGAGACGGAGGAATCCGTAGGTACCGAGCTTGAGCATGACGCCAGCCAGGATGACCGAGCCGACCGTCGGGGCTTCGGTGTGAGCGTCCGGGAGCCACGTGTGGAGTGGGAACAGCGGAACCTTGACGGCGAACGCCAGCGCGAAGACAGCGAGAACGGCACGGGCCTCGTTGGACGTGAGGGCCTGGGCATCGGCCAGGGCGCGGATGTCGAAGGTGACCTCGCCGGTGTGCTGGGCGGTCAGAAACACGACGGCCAGAATCCCCACCAGCATGAGGGCGGAACCGGCCATCGTGTACAGGAAGAACTTCAACGCGGCGTACACCCGGTCCCCGTGCCCCCACCCCCCGATGAGGAAGTACATCGGGACCAGCACGACCTCGAAGAACATGAAGAAGAGCAGCAGGTCGAGGGCGAGAAACACCCCCATCGACCCCGCCATCAGCACCATGACCCAGATGTGGTAAGGCTTGGCGTCGTGGTCGACGTCGGTGGCCAGAATCCCGACGGGGAACAACACGCCGGTCATCACGACGAGGAACAGGGTGATGCCGTCGACGCCGAGCCGGAGCGACAGCCCGAGGTCGGCCACCCAGTCCCGCTCGACGAGGTACTGAAAGCCACCGTCGCCTCCATCGAAGTCGGCCAGCAGATAGATGGACAGCGCTCCGGTGATCGCCGAGCCGGCGATGGCGACGACCCGCGAGTAGTCGGCCCGGTGGGCGGGAAGGAGCCCGATCACCAAGGCGGTGATCAAGGGGACCAGTACCAACGCCGGCAGGAGCGAGAACGACACGGCCTCGGCGGCCTCGGCAGCGAGCATCACGAGGTCCACAACCGTGAGAGGAACCAGAGAACGACACCGGCGGATCCGATCACCAGACCGAGCGCCGAGTTCCGGACGAACCCGGTTTGCAGGCCCCGCAGCGAGCCCCCGATCGAACGGGCCGAGACCGCGACTTGGTTCACCAGCCCGTCGATGACCCCGCGATCGAAGGCCGCCACGAGATCGAAGCCGCGCCGCCCTGGCCCGCCGGCAACGCGGGCGTAGAACTCGTCCACGTACCAGGCGTGAGCGAGCGACCGGCGCTCGATTCGGGCCGGATCAGCGGCGCCGCGAAGGTACACCGCGGCAGCCGCTCCGATCGCGGCGAGCGCGACGACGATGGCAACGATCGCCAGGCCCCACTTGGTCGATGTCCCGACCGACAGCGACGCCTCGTTGGCGAAGAGGCTGGGCTCCAGCCAGTGTTCGAGGAAATGCAGGTCCTTTGTGAAGGGCAGGTTGAGACCTCCGGCCACCGCGGCGGCGCCGGCCAGCGCCACCAGCGGAGCCGTCATCGTCCACGGGGATTCGTGAGGATGATATTCCTGACGCGTCCGGAACGAGTCGGGCAGGTGATCGGCGAGATCGCCGAGCTCGGAGGGCTCGGTTGTGGCGGTCACGTGCGGGCCGGGCTTGGGCAGGGACGCACGGCGCGCCGCCAGTGCCTCGTAGGCTGCCTTGGCGGTGGCGAGCGACTCGGCGGCCCGGTCGACCTCGGCGTTGGCGTCGGTGACGTTCGCCTGGGCCTTGGTGAGGTTCTCGCCGGCCTTGGGAACCCCTTTCTCGGCCTTGTCGAGCGCCTTGACCAACTTGGCGCGGGTGTCGTCGTCGGCGGTGACGTTGGCCAGCGCCTCCTGGGCTTCGCGCAACTTGGTAGCTGCCACCTCGACCGCCTCGGTCCGTTTCTCAACGTCACCGGCCGCCTTGTCGACCGCCGAGTGGGCGGCGGCCAGGGACTCCTCTGCGCTTGCGGTGGTCTGGTCCGCACCTTCGAGCTGTGCCTCGAACGCGGCGACGACCTCGACATCGGTCGGGTCGTAGAATCGAAGGCGCCCGAAGAACGTGAGGATCACCTGTCTGGTCATGTAGAACGCGGTGAGGAGGGCGGTGACCAGCCCGATGGCCCACAGCGCAACGTTGTCGTTCCAGGCGTAGAGAAGAATCTCGTCCTTGCTCCAGAATCCAGAAAAGGGCGGAACACCGGCGATGGCCAACCAGCCGACGATGAAGGTGGCGCACGTGATCGGCATGAGCCGGGCCAGGCCCCCCATTCGCCTGATGTCCTGTTCGCCGTGGAGCCCGTGGATCACCGAGCCCGACCCGAGGAAGAGCAGCGCCTTGAAGAATGCGTGGGTCACCATGTGGAAGATGGCCGGCACGTAGGCACCGATCCCGACGGCCAGGAACATGTAGCCCAACTGGGAGACCGTCGAGTACGCCAGGACCTTCTTGATGTCGTTCTGGGCCACGGCGATGGAGGCGGCGAACAGCGCGGTGAGCGCACCCACCCAGGCGACCACGTCGGTGGACCACCCGTCGGCCGCCGCCAGGACGGGATTCATGCGGGTCAAGAGGTAGACACCGGAGGTGACCATCGTGGCGGCGTGGATCAGGGCCGACACCGGGGTGGGGCCGGCCATGGCGTCGGGTAGCCAGACATAGAGGGGCAACTGCGCCGATTTCCCGGCGGCGGCCAGCAGGAGCAGGAGGACGATGACGGTGGCGGTTCCGGTCCCGAGGTCCGGCGCCGCCGGCAGGATGTCGGCGTACTGAATCGATCCGATCTCAGCGAAGACGACGAACATCGCCAGCATGAAACCGAGGTCACCAACCCGGTTGGTGACAAAGGCCTTCTTGCCCGCCGACGCGTTGGCGGGATCGGAGAACCAGAACGAGATCAGGAAGTACGAGCAGGCACCGACTCCCTCCCACCCGAGGAAGGTCATCAACATGTTGTCCCCCAGCACCAGCACGAGCATCGCCCCGGCGAAGAGGTTCATGTAGATGAAGAACTTGGAGAAGTTGGGGTCGCCGTGCATGTACCCGATCGAGTACAGATGGATCAGCGCGCCGACGCCGGTGACGAAGAGGCTCATCGTCAACGACAGCGGATCGACGAGTAGACCGGCGTCGACGGTGAAGCTGCCCGCCGGCACCCACTCGAACAGGGTCTGGTTGAAGAATCGCTCCCCCTCTTCCTCGGCGACCAATCCGGCGAACACGACCACGGTTGCCGCGAAGCTGACTCCCATGGAACCGAACGCCAGCCAGCCGGCGAGCGGCTCGCCGAGCCGGCGACCGAGCAGGACGAGCACGACGAACCCGACGAGCGGGGCGGCGGGAATCAGCCAGGCCAGCTCGAGCATCGCTATCCCTTGAGCGCCGCGATGTCGTCGGCGGTGGCGGTCGGGTTGCGGCGCATCACGGCCACGACGATCGATAGCCCGATCACGACCTCGGCGGCGGCCACGACAAGCACGAAGAACACGACGGTCTGCCCCGCCAGGTCACGCAGGCTGTTGGAGAAGGTGACGAAACTGATGTTGACGGCGTTGAGCATGAGCTCGACACACATGAACATCACCAGCGGATTGCGGCGGATGAGCAGCCCGACGGTGCCGACGGCGAAGAGCAACGCACTCAGCACGAGAAACCAGGTCTCGGTCAGTTCCACGGACGCACCCCTCCCCTCGTCGCAGCGATCACCCTATTCGACCGCCGTTCCCGGATCGTCGACCACCAGATCCTCCGCGCCCTCGTTCTTGACCAGAACGACCGCGCCGACCGTTGCGATCGTCAACAGCAACGCCGTCGCCTGGAAGGCGAGGATGTTCCGGCTGAACAGGTCCTCCCCGAGCTGTTCGACCTGGCTGCGTTCGTCGATCGGCCTGACCACCTCGGCCTGCCCGGTGAGGGCCACCGCGCCGTCCTCACCGCCGGGCCCCGAAAGGAACAAGCCCCCGAAGATGAGCACGAGGAGAAGGGCTCCGAACAGCAAGGCCAGCGGACGCTGACCCACGAGCGGTTCGACGCGGAGATTCTCGACGGTGTCCACACCCAGCAACATGATGACGAACAGGAACAACACGACGATGGCGCCGGCGTAAACGACGACCTGCACGAGGGCGAGGAAGTGCGCCTCCTGGATGATGAAGATCACCGCCACCCCGAAGAACGAGGCGATGAGGCTGAGGGCTGCGTGCACCGTGTTGGAGAACCCGATCACCCCGACGGCACCGCCGAGCACGATGGCACCGGCGACGATGAAGGAGACGACATCGACCATCAGTGATGTGCCCCATCGTCGTGGGCATCGTCGTCCCCAGCGGCCAGGACCGAAGCATCCTTCTCTTCTTGTGGGAGGTCTCCGGCCCGGACGCCGTAGCCGAGTTCGCCGCTCCAGCCAATGACGCCCAGGTAGGAGGCCTTTCCTGATGGGGACGTCGCCCGCATCCATCCCGAAGTGTGGACGTCCTCACCCTCCCGCCAGTCCTCCCACGGCAGGTTGCGCGGCTTGCCTTCGTCATCGACGAGGAGTTCGTCCTTGGTGTAGATGGCGTCGCGACGGTTCACGAACGAGAACTCAAAGAGCTTGGTCTCGGTGATCGCCTCGGTCGGGCAGGCCTCCACGCACAGGTCGCAGTGGATGCAGCGGAGGTAGTTGATCTCATAGACGTACCCGTACCGCTCCCCTGGGCTCTTGGGGTCGTCCACCGGGTTGTCCTTGCCCCGCACGTAGATGCAGCGAGCGGGGCAGACGCCGGCGCAGAGCTCGCACCCGATGCACTTCTCCATGCCGTCCTCGTACCGGTTGAGGACATGCCGGCCATGGGCCCGCTCGGGTTTCGGGCGTTTCTGGTCCGTGTCGGGGATCTGACCGCGCCGGTTGGTGCGGCCGGCCCGGTACTCCTTGGTCGTGACCCCCTCCCCCCATTTCTTCAAGGTGACCGCGAAGCCTTCGAAGTACCCCATCAGTACACCTCCCTGGGGTCAACACCAGCGGCGATGAGGCGCTCTCGCCGGGCGTTGGTGATCGCCGCCCGCAGAAGGCTCATGCCGAGCAGGAGGACAACGAAGGCGACAGCGATCACCAGCACGGTGTCTCCCTGCGCGGTGTCGAGGATGTCGAGCTGTCCGTTCCGAGCCACCCGGATGCCGGCCAGGACCAGCAACCAACCCAGCGACAATGGGATCAGCAGTTTCCAGCCCAGATCCATCAGCTGGTCGTAGCGGAATCGGGGAAGGGTTGCCCGCAGCCAGACGAACACGAACAAGAAGACGAGCAACTTGACGAAGAACCAGATGAACCCGGTGAGCCAGCCGAGTCCCTCCCCGAGGAAGGCGGGGCCGGCCGGACCGCCGAAGAACAGGGTGACGATGATGGCCGCCATCGTGACGGTGTTCATGAACTCGGAGAGGAAGAACAGGGCGAACCGGATGCCGGAGTACTCGGTGTGGAAGCCACCGACCAGTTCCTGCTCGGCCTCGACGAGATCGAACGGCGGCCGGTTGAGCTCGGCGGTACCGGCGATCACGAACACGGCGAAGGGGATGAATCCCGTGACGATGATGTTCCAGTTCGGCAGGATGCCACCGAATCCGGCGGCCGCCTGCTCCTGAACGATCTGGTTCATGCTGAGCCCACCGGTCACCAGGATGACCGAGGCCAGCGACAATCCCAGGGCCGCCTCGTAGCTGATCGCCTGAGCCGACGCTCGCACCGAACCGAGGAGTGGATACTTCGATCCGGACGCCCATCCAGCCAGCATGATTCCGTAGATGCCGAGTGAGCTCATCGCCAGGAAGAACAGGATTCCCACCGGTGGGTCTGCGACCTGTAGGAATGTCTCCTGGCCGCCGGGGAGGGTCACCGTGCCGTTCCTGCCACTGCTGAAGTCGCCGCCGATCGGGATCAACGTGAAGGTCAAGAACGCCGGGAGGAGCGACAGATAGGGTGCCAGGCGGAACACGAACCGGTCGGCCTGAGTCGGGATCGTGTCCTCCTTGAAGAACGCCTTGACACCGTCGGCCAGGGTCTGGAGGAGGCCGAAGGGACCGGCGACGTTTGGCCCGAGCCGGTTCTGCAGGCGTCCGACTACCTTGCGCTCGAACCACACCATGAGCATCGTGGCCACCAGGCACACGACGAGGGCGAGTACGGCCTTGATGACCGACAGGACCACGTCGCCGAAGGTGACACCGTCGAGGAGGTAGGGATCCATCAGCCGACCGTCACCCTCAGCTCGACGACCGGCTTGGTCGCCGCCAGAAGGTCGCGAGCGTCGAGGCCGTCGAGATTGAACGGCACGTGGGCGGCTCCCCGGGGCAGTCGGGTGTCGGTCACCGCGGTGGCGGTGTGTGTCGCTCCGCCGGAGAGCGTCACGGTGACCTCCTGCCCGTCGACGGCGCCGAGTCGGACCATGTCGGCGGGCGACAGCCCGAGGGCGGCGGTTCCTGCGAGCCCGCGGAGGGACGCCGAGTTCGCCGTCATCGTGCCCTTGTCCCAGAGTCGACGGTCAACCACCAACCGCAGACCGTAGTCGTCCGAGGGCGGAACTGGCGCCGTTTCGGCCAGCTTGGGCTCGAATGTCCGATCACCGAGGACGATCGGGCCATCGGTGCCATGACCAGCACTGCTCCAGTCGATACCGGCGAAGGCGGGGACCATCTCGGAGATCTCCCGGCGAATGTCGGCCAGCATGGTGAACCCGAGGTCGCCGCCGGCGCCGGCGGCGACCTCGGCGGCGATCATCCAATCCTGACGGGCCTGGCCCGGTGAGGTGACCTTGGCCTGGACCGGCGACAGCCGGCCCTCCAGGTTCAGGAACGATCCGTCCACTTCGCCGTACATTGCGGCGGGCAGGATCACGTCGGCCCGGCGCGTGCTCTCGGTCATGAACGAGTCGACCGACACGATCGAGCCGACCCGCTCGAATGCGGCCAGGGCGAGATCGGCGTCGGGAACGTCGGTGATCGGGTCGGCGCCGAGCAGAACCAGCGTGTCGATGGTGCCGGCCACCGCCGCGTTGAGGATGCCGGTGGTGTCGAGACCCGGCGCCTGGGGCGGCATGTTCCAGCCCTCGAGCGTGGTGTCGAGGGTGCGTCCGCCCGGCAACAGTCCAGGGGTGAGCCCCATCTCCAGGGCCCCGTGCAGGTTGCCGCGGCGTAGGGCCGGCAGGAAACGTGCGCCGGGCACCAGCCGGAGAAGGGCGGCGACCGCCGACACGACGTGGTCAGCCGACTCGGCCAGATTGGGACGCCCGACAATCACCGTGACCGGCCGGCCCGACGTCAGGAGCTGCCGGGCTGTCGTCAGTTGGTCGGCCGGGACCCCACCCAGGCTGGTGCCGACCATCCCGTCGGCCAGGGCGCCGGCGATCTGTCCGGCGGCGCCGGGGAGCGGATTGAGGCGGGCGGCGACGTCGTCGCCGAACGAGGTGGCCCGGGGACTCATCTCGACCAGGCTCACTCCATCGAACTGGACGGCGTGCCGCAGCCGGAGGTACAGCGTCGGGAGCTCCTCCTTGGGGTCGGCGGCGAGGAGCACGACCACGCCGTTCGGCTCGCAGGCCTGGGCGATGGTGGCCCGCGGTAGACCCAGCACGACCTCGGCCGGGAGTCCGTCGCCCAGTTGGGCGTCGATGTTGTCGACCGCCCCCAGGCCCTTGAGGAGCTTGGCCCAGGCGTACTGGCTCTCCAGGGTCAGCCGGGCCCCGCCGATCACCCCGATCCGCCGGGGATCGGCCGGCCCGGTGAGCGCATCGACCGTTCGGCCGATCGCGGTGTTCCACCGGGTCGGAACGGGATCGGCGCCTCCTGCCCGGACCATCGGTTCCTTGAGCCGGTCCGGGGAGTCGGTTGCCTCGTACACGAAGCGTTCCCTGTCCGACAGCCAGCCCCAGTTGGTTGCGTCGGAGTCGACCCCTTGGATTCTCACCAGCCGGTTCTGGCTCGCCTGGAGCGCCACCCGTGCGCCGGTGGTGTCGACCATCGAGGTCGATTCGATCTCGGTGAGGTCCCAGGGTCGGGCAGCGAAACGGTAGGGCTGGGAGGTGAGCGCGCCGACCGGGCAGATCTGCACCGTGTTGCCACTGAAGTAGCTGGAGAACTCGTGCTCGGGGAAGGTGTTCACCTGCGTCTGGGCGCCCCGGTCGATGAAGTGGATCAGCGGATCCCCGGCAACCTCCTTGGCGAACCGGGTACAGCGGTCGCACAGGATGCAGCGCTCCCGGTCGAGGTACACGAGCTCGCTGATCGCGATCGGCTTTTCGTAGTGGCGCTTTTCCTCCACGAACCGGGACTCCCCCGGGCCGAAGGCATACGCGTTGTCCTGGAGGGGGCACTCGCCGCCCTTGTCGCAGACCGGACAGTCCAACGGATGGTTGATGAGGAGCAGTTCGAGCACTCCGTCCTGGGCCTGGGTGGTCGGCTCGGACTCGGTGCTCACCTTCATGCCGGGCGTGACCGGCAACATGCAGGCCGGCTGGAGCGCCGGACCCCGACCCGTGTCGACTTCGACCAGACACATCCGGCACATCCCAACCGGCGTCATGCGGGGGTGGTAGCAGAAGTAGGGGATGTGGACGCCATGCCGCTGGGCGGCCTCGATCAGCAGTTCGCCGTCCTTGGCCCGGACCTCCCGGCCGTCGAGGGTGAAGGGTGTACCCGGTTCGGCCTCGGGCGTCTCGGCGGCTGAATCCTCGACAGCGGTCATGCTGGACTTCCTGCGCGGGCCGACTCCTCGGGGTGGACCGGTTCGTCGAAGGGCGTGGCGGCGTCGATCTTGGCCTCGAACTCGTGTCGGAACCGCCGGATGGCGCTGGTGATCGGCGCCACCGAACTCGGACCGAGTGGACAGATCGTCGTCTGTCTCGGGGGGAAGGGCGCCGCGTCGAGGCCGGCGGCGGGATGGGCGGCCACCGGGTATGCACCGGGGCTGATGCTGGCGCCGATCTCGAGCAACAGGTCGATGTCCTCGGGCCGGCCGTGCCCGTCGAGGATGCGTTCGAGCACCTGCTCCTCCCAACTCGTGCCCTCCCGGCAGGGGGTGCATTTGCCGCAGCTCTCCCGAGCGAAGAACCGCACGACCCGCAGGCAGGCCCGAACGGCGTCGGTCGTGTGGTCCATGACCACGATCGCCCCCGACCCGAGCATCGACCCGGCCGGTCCGACAGCCGACGCCTCGAGCGGCAGGTCGAGTTGTTCTTCGAAGAACCAGGGCGCGGAACCACCGCCGGGGATGAACATCTTCAGCTCGTTGCCGTCCCTGATCCCCTGGCAGTAGTTGTCCCCGTAGAACAGCTCCCGGAACGTGACCCGGCCCTGCTCCACCTCGTACACACCGGGACGATTCACGTGACCGCTGATCGCCAGCAGCCTCGTGCCTGGGCTCTTCTCGGACCCGTACTGCTTGTAGGCGGTGGCGCCGTTGTTGATGATGAACGGGAGGTTGGCCAGCGTCTCGACATTGTTCACGATGGTCGGTTTCATATACACGCCCTTGGCCGCTGGGAAGAACGGCGGCTTGAGTCTCGGCATGCCGCGGTTTCCCTCGAGGCTCTCGATGAGGGCGGTCTCCTCTCCGACGATGTACGCTCCGGCTCCCCAGTGGAGGACGATGTCGATGCTGATGTCGGTGCCGTCGATGTTCCTCCCCACCAGTCCCGCCGCGTACGCGTCGTTGAGGGCGTCGGCGATCCGTTCCTGGGCGAGGGCCATCTCCCCTCGAACGTAGAGAAAACACATGTTCAACCCGAGCGCGTAGCAGGCGATGACACACGCCTCGATGAGCTGGTGAGGATCCCGCTCCATCAACAGCCGATCCTTGTACGTGCCGGGCTCGGACTCGTCGCCGTTGACGACGAGGTAGCGCGGCCACACCGGCGGCATGAACCCCCATTTGATCCCGGCCGGGAACCCAGCCCCGCCCCGGCCGAGGAGGACGGCGTCTTTGACGGTGGCGGCGACCTCGGCGGGAGGAAGGCGCAGCGCCGCCTTCATGGCCGTGTACCCGCCGGTGGCCAGCGACCGCTCCAATGTGTAGCTGTCCTCGTAGCCGAAGCGGCTGGACACGATCTTGACGCCCTCGTTGTCCACATAGCCAGGAGCATGGGCGACGTATGTGTTTGTGGCCATCGTGAAGCTTTCGGGTTGCGATCAGTGCTCGGTGCGGGCGGCAAACCACGCTGGAGTGCCGGCATTTTCTGGCGTCTCGACGCCGGCGAGGCGGTCCGGAGGGATGTGCTGACGCCTACGAGCCAGCGTCCCGTGGGGCGGAATGTCGGTGCGGGCCCCGGACCGCAGATCCTCGATGAGCCGGTCGAAGTCCCGGTTGCTGAGGCGGTACTCGTAGCGGTAGTTGACCTGCAGGCACGGGGCCTCGGTGCACGCTGCGACGCACTCGACGTCCTCCAACGTGAACAGTCCGTCCTCGGTTGTTCCGCCGGGCCGGATCCCAAGGGTCTCCTCGGCGTGGTGGAGGAGTTCTTCACCGCCCATCAGCTGGCACGAGATGTTGGTGCAGATGTTCACCATGTACCGGCCCACCGGCTCGAACTTGAACATCTCGTAGAAGCTCGCCGTGCCGAGTACCTCGGCAGGTGTGACGCCGACCAGATCGGCGATGTGTTCCATCGCCTCCTCGGTGAGGTGGCCGTCCTGCTCCTGGGCGACGTGCAGCAGCGGGATCAGCGCACTCTTCTTGCGTGGATATCGGGCGATGATCTCGTGGGCGAGGCCCACGTTCTCTTCGGTCAATCGAGGCATGCGGGACTTAGGATAGGCCGATCAGGAGGCGGAGGACCGCTTCGGACCGCCTCGAAAACCGGCGATCGGCGATCGGGCCGGATTCGCCGGTCCTCGACCGGATCGCCACGCGTTCGCGGTCTCCCCCAAGCCTCCTTTGGACGTTCACGATCTCTTCACAGCCCGGCGTGATACTGCTGGCGACGGACAACCAAAGGGAGCAACGTGTACCACTCATCCAGGCCGCCGACCACATTCCTACGTTTCGTGATCGCCGGCTTAGTCGCCTACATCCTCTTCTCCGGAATCGTCTCGGTGGTCGGGAGCGCCGCAGTGCTGGTCCCCATCCTGGCCGTACCATTCCTGCTCGTCGCCGCCAAGATCGCGATGGGCGTGCTGATGTTCAGAGGCTTCCGCCGCTTGGCGGGGCCACCGACCACCGTCGGCTGGGAACGCGGACGGTACGTGACGGTCGAGAGAGACAGGTTCGGGGATGGCCCGTGGCGCCGCCGCCCATCTCGCCGCGATCCCGCCCACCGTCCCGTACCGGTCGACCCCGACTGGGAGCGGGCCAAGCAGGAGGCCCGCGAGGAGCTCGACCGCGAGTTCCCGGACCCCCAGGCGCCCTAGGGCGGCACCGGCCACAATGGCGTGATGGTCTCGGTGCTCGTCGTCGACGACGAACCGCGCATCGTCGGCCTGGTTCGGGAATACCTCGACCGGGCCGGCTTCGCCGTCCTCGAAGCGGCCGACGGTACCCAAGCCCTCGATCTCTTCGCCGAACACCAGCCCGACGCAGTGGTCCTCGATCTCGGTCTTCCCGACATGGACGGGGTCGATCTGCTGCGGCGGCTGCGAGCCGACTCCTCGGTTCCCATCCTGGTGCTGACGGCTCGAGCCGACGAGCTCGACCGGGTGCTCGGCCTCGAGTTGGGTGCCGACGACTACGTCGTCAAACCGTTCGGACCGCGTGAGCTGGTGGCCCGGATCAGGGCGCTTCTCCGGCGGCCATCCCTGGGTGACCACCTCGACGGCGACGTCGTCGTGGTCGGCGACCTTCGCATCGACGTCCCCAAACGACAGGTTTCCGTGGCCGGCGCCGAAGTCGCGCTCACACCGACCGAGTTCGACCTCCTCGAAACACTCGCCCGTCAACCCGGGCGCGTCTTCAGCCGGGCTCAGTTGCTCGACGCCGTCCACGGTGTGAGTTTCGAGTCCTACGAGCGGGCAATCGATGCCCATGTGAAGAACATCCGCCGCAAAATCGAACCCGAGCCCAGGCGGTATCGCTTTGTCCTGACCGTCCACGGCGTCGGGTACAAGCTGGCCGAGACGTAGGAACCGGTGCGATGAAGCCACCACCTTCAGGCAGATGGGCCCGGCACCACCCGGCCCGCAACTGGCCACACGGCGGGGGGAAGACCGCCCAGCAGCCCGAGTGGTGGCCGCCCGAACGATCATGGCCCCCGGCACCCGGGCCGGGGACCCAGGCGTGGTCGAACTTCGGCAGGCTCGTGTTCCGGATCTTCTTCGTGATGGCGGCGGTAGCGCTGATCGTCCCGTTCCTGGTGATCGCCGCCGTCACCTTCTCCTCGGGCGGATGGTCGACGGTGGCACTGATCGGGGCGGGCTGGCTGTTGCTCGCCCTGGCTGTCGTCACCGTCCTGAGGGTGACCTTCCGGACAGCGGTTCCCGTCGGGCGGCTGATCGTTGCCGCCGGACGGCTCGCCGACGGGGACTACGCCGCCCGCGTCGAGACCAGCACCTCGCGGACAGTGCAGCCGGTGGTGGAGTCGTTCAACCGAATGGCCCAGCAGCTCGAGAACGCCGACGAGAACCGCCGGCACCTCCTGGCCGACATCAACCACGAGCTGCGAACGCCACTGACGGTTCTACGGGGAGAACTTGAGGCGATCGCTGACGGTGTCCGCCCGGCAACGCCCACACAGGTACGAATCCTGCTCGACGACATCGCCGTCGTCGAGCGGCTCCTCGGCGATCTCCAGACGTTGAGCCTCACCGAGGACGGACGCCTGGCCCTGCGGACCGAACCGACGAATGTCGGCGAGCTGGCCGCCGACGTCGTGAGTGGATTGGCCGGCGACGCTGCGAGGGCTGGCGTGGTACTCCGGGCGGTCACCGAAGAAGGTCCCGAGGAACTGGTCATCGATCCGATCCGAATCCGCGAGGTCATCTCGAACGTGGTGATCAACGCGCTGCGGGCCGCCCGCCCCGGTGACGTCGTGGTCGTCGAGTCGTCGACCAGGGCGTCCGAGCGTGGTCTGACCGCTCGTATCGAAGTGCGGGACAACGGGGCCGGCATCGCCCCCGAACTGCTCCCCCACGTCTTCGAGCGCTTCGGAAAGGGCGCCGGATCCTCTGGCAGCGGACTCGGTCTGACGATCAGCAAGCGGTTGGTCGAGGCCCACGGCGGCACGATCGAGATCGACAGCTCCCCCGGCGAGGGCACGACGGTTCGCGTGGACCTGCCCGACGGAGACCCCGACCGCCGGTGACCACCGCTCCCCGCCACCGGTCGGGCGGTGAACCCCTACCGGTCGACTTCCCCCATGATCGGGTCGACCGAGGAAATCGACGCCACTGCGTCGGCGACCAGGCCGTCGGCCATCTTGTAGGGCAACGCCTGGAGGTTCACGAAACTCGGAGCCCGGATGTGCATGCGGTACGGGGTGGGCGAGCCGTCGCTCACCAGGTAGCAACCGAGTTCGCCGCGCGGCGACTCGACCGCCACGTACACCTCCCCCTCCGGCACTTTGAACCCCTCGGTGAAGATCTTGAAATGGTGGATCAGCGCCTCCATCGACTCGTCGATCCGGGCCCGGGGCGGCGGGGTCACCTTGGCGTCCTGCACCCGGAAGTCGCCGGTGGGCATCTTGTCGAGGATCTGGCGGACGATCCGCATCGACTCTCGGATCTCGTTGAGCCGGATGGCATAGCAGTCGAAGGAATCGCCGTAGCTGCCGACCAGGACGTCGAACTCGACCTGGTCGTAGGCGAGATATGGTTCGTCCCGGCGCAGATCCCGTGCGATGCCGGTGGACCGCAGCACCGGACCGGTCACCGAGAGGGCGATCGCCTCCTCGGCGGTCAGGACGCCGACCCCCTGGAGCCGTTCGCGCCAGATCGGCTGGCCGGTCATCAAGATGTCGTACTCCTCGAGGCGGGGCGGCAGCATGTCCAGGATGAACAGCACGTCGTCACGCCAGCCGTCCGGGAGGTCGGCGGCCACGCCGCCGGGGCGGATGTAGTTGTGGTTCATCCGCAGACCGGTGACCTTCTCGAGGAAGCGGAGCACCTGTTCACGCTCTCGCCAGCCGTAGATCATCATCGAGACGGCGCCGAGGTCCATGCCGTTGGTGGCCATGAACAACAGGTGGGAGGCAATCCGGTTGATCTCGCACATCAGCATGCGGATCCAGGTGGCCCGGGGAGGGATGTCGACACCGAGGAGCTGTTCGGTGGCGAGGGAGAACACCAGCTCGTTGAACAGCGGCGAGGCGTAGTCCATGCGGGTGACGTTGGTGCCGCCCTGGAGGTAGGTGAGCGATTCGCCGGTCTTCTCCATGCCGGTGTGGAGATAGCCGATGACCGGTTTGGAGCGTCGAACCGTCTCTCCGTCCATCTCCAGCATCAACCGGAGCACCCCGTGGGTGCTGGGGTGCGACGGGCCCATGTTGACCAGCATCGTCTGGTCGGATTCGTCCTCGAGCGGGGAATCGGCCAGTTCGGCCGCTTGGACCTCACTCATGCGAAGAACAACATGACGACGGGTCAATCGGTCGAGCTGCCCTGGTACCGGGGATCGGTCGCCGGGGGAGTCGGCTCCCGGTCGGTCGGCTGCGGCCGCGTTGTCCATGCCTGGTTTGGCGACCGTCATAGTTGCGAACCTTGCTGCGGTGCTTTGAACTGAACGGGGATCACGCCCTGGGCGTAGTCTTTTCGCAAGGGATGACCGATCCACGTCTCGGGCATCAGGATCCGGCTCAGGTCGGGGTGACCGTCGAAGACGATGCCGAACATGTCGTACACCTCCCGTTCCTGATAGTCCCCGCCGGGATACACCGCCACCAGCGAGTCGACCCGAGGATCGTCAGCGGGAACCTGGGTTCGCATCCGGATGCGTTCGCCCGTGTCGAACCGAACAAAGCTGGCGACGACCTCGAAGCGTTCCGGCGTCACTCCGTCGGGGAGCTGGCGCCGACCCTCGTAGCTCAGGTAGTCGACCGCGGTCAGGTCGACGAGCATGGTCCAGTTGTCGGCGAACAAGGCTTGGGCGACGGACCGCCACCGGTCGCGGGGCGGGTGGATGACCGGTTGACCCCGACTCGACGTCACCGGAACGCCGTAGCGGAGCTCGGGCCCCGGCGGCGTTGGGGTCTCGGTGGTCTCGGGCATCAGCGGCGGCTCCCGATCTCCAGCAGCTTGGGCATGCTCTGCCCGTCGAGCTGCTCGACCGTGATTCCTCCGTCGCCCCGTCGGCGGCGGCGGAGCAGCTCGCCGTTCTCGATCTGCTCGTGCATGGTGTTGATCGCATGGAGCAGCGTCTCGGGCCCCGGCGGGCAGCCGGGGGCGTACACGTCGACGGGGACGACCTGGTCGACCCCTTGGACGATCGCGTAGTTGTTGAACATCCCGCCGCTGGACGCGCACACGCCCATCGAGATGACCCACTTGGGCTCGGCCATCTGGTCGTAGATCTGCCGAAGGACAGGTGCCATCTTCTGGCTGACCCGGCCGGCGACGATCATCACGTCGGCTTGGCGGGGCGAGGCACGGAACACCTCCATGCCGAGGCGAGCGAGGTCGTAGTGCGACCCGCCCGTCGCCATCATTTCGATGGCACAACAGGCCAGCCCGAACGTCGCCGGCCACGAGGATCGGGCGCGACTCCAGTTGACCAGCTTTTCCAACGGGGCGGTCAGGAAGTTGTGGTCGAGCCCTTCGATCCCGTGGCTCTGCACGTCGCCGAGCAGCCCCATCAGCGCTGTCCTCTTGCTGTTCCGACCGGTTCGAGGTCGGGGAGCGACGGATCGGTGATCGCCTCGGGCCCGTGTGGGACGAACCGTCCCTCGCTGCCCACCCGCCGCACCGTCGACGAGGCCGTGCGATGCTGGTCGACCGCCGATTCGGCGGCCGAGGATCGGATCGGGCTGGTGAGCTTGAGCGGCCCCCAGTCGATCGCCCCTTTGCTGATCAGATAGACGAAGCTCTCGAACACCAGCGCGGAGAAGACCAAGATGGAGAGGAGACCGAACCGTCCCAGGCCCTCGTGGGCCACCGCGTACGGGTAGAGGAAGATGATCTCGATGTCGAAGATCAGGAACATCATCGCCACCAGATAGAAGCGGACGGGGAACCGTTGGGGCGGTTCGCGTCCAGGAATGATGCCGCACTCGTAGGGGGCCAGTTTCTCCTGGGTGGGTCGCCGCGGCGCCAAGAGGCGGGACGCCACGAAGCTACCGAAGGCAAAGAGGATCCCGAGGACCAACAACGCCAGAATGGGTAAGTACTGACTCAAGGGGGCCTCCTCGGGCCTCGGGATCAGGCGGCGGCGCGAACAGCCATCTCCCGGCGATCGCGGACATGCATCAGGTAAGCACAGATGGCGAAGAGAATGCCGTTGAACACCGTGAAGGCGAGCGGCACGAATCGGGTGCCGCTGATGATCCATGGGATCGGGCCGCCTCGATTCCGCTCGAGAATCACGGTGATCACCGGCGCCTCCTCGTCGGCGGTCGGGATCGGCGGGGGTTGACCGGGGAGCGTCGGCTGGGGCTCGGCCGCCTGGACCTGGATGGCGGCCAGTTCCTCGCTGTGCCATGGAACCAGAATGCTCTCGGCCTTCTTGCGGAACCGGGTCACCAGACTGTCGCCCGACTCACCGGCCGGTTTGCCGCCGAACGCGAATCCGCCGAACTGGAGGGGGATGTAGTCGGCCGGGCTCTCGAAGACCCCCTCCTCGAGCAGGAACTCCTCGGCGGACGACTGGGCGTCGCCCCGCCGCGGGTTGGAGGCGATCAGGTACTCCCACCCTTCGAGTGAGTCTTCGTTGGCGTCGGCGAACTCCTTGGCGTTGTTCTGCAGTTCGTCGGCGTCGGCGCCGCCGACCGTATCGAAGAACGAGTTGGCTCGCCCGACGGCGAGCCCCAACTCGGATACCTCAGGTGTCTCGGCCAGATCGAGTGCGCCGGTGTTGATCTCCCGGAGTTCCCAACTCTGAGCCTCACCCACCCAGCCGATGCCGTACACGGTCCAGATGATCCCCATGAGGAACATCCAGCCGAACAACCCGGCGGCGGCGATCAGGCCGCCGGTGCGGGCTCCCGAATTCGTGGCGTTGAGCAGATAGGTGCTGCCGAACAGGACCACGACGCCGACCAACACCGAGAGCAGACCCCGGAAGAAGATGTCGAACTCGAGGCCGCCGATGAAGGCCAGGGTCGGTGTCATCGCTGCTCGATCTCCTCGCGCTCGTAGTCGACGACGGCCCTGATGAGATCGGGCGGGAGGAGCTTGCCGAAGCCAGGCATCATCCCGGCACCGCTCAACCCACCCCGACCGTACCCTTCGCCGGCGGCGGCCCCGTTGAAGATGAACTCGTAATGAGCCTGGCTGGTGCGGGCCGGCATGTCGATGACCGTGCATCCCGCGCCGAGCCGGCCGTCGGCCAGCGCAACCACCTCGCCGTCGAACTCTCCGGTGAGATCGGCCACGGTGAGGACGGGAGGATCGACGAAGCCGTCGGTGACCCCCTCGGTCTGGTCCTCCTCGGCGATCTGGAGGCCGACCCTCGGGTCGAAGGGATAGGCGTTGGCCGGGATCCCACCCGGCTCCCACAGCTCGCTGTAGAAGAGGCAGTCGGCGATGTCACCGTCGGCGAGCACCGTGTACTCGATCGGCTCGCCGTCGCCGTCGGTGCGGCCGGTCAGCGGGTTACCGCGATCGTCGAGCGGGACCTCGGTGCGGTCCATGGCGACGACGTAGTCGACCCCCTCGCCCCGGTTCTCGTCGAGCCAGCGTCCCTCCGGGTGCTTCCAGGTGTCGTCGGGGAACCGTTCCTTGACCCCTCCACAGAGGCTGAACCCGATGCCGCTCGGATCGCCGCCCCCGCAGGCCGCGACACCGTCGTCGAGGATGCTCGGAACCGCACTGAGACCCAGGGACCAGCCGGCGGTGTGGCAGCGCCCACAGCTCAGCGAGCCGGCCTGGTATCCGGAGAAGAGCCCGAGATTGAAGACCGCCTCCCCGATCGAGTCGAACTCGCCGGCCGCGAGCGAGCGCTGCACCTCGTCCCGGATGTCTGCAGCCAGTTCGTCGGCGGCCTCCTGGGCGGCGATCGACTCCTCGTCGAAGAAGTCGAGTTCATCGCCGGCCTCCTGGATGTCCAGCGCATCGAGGCTCTGGACCTGCAGCGTCTCGAGGTACTCGATGAGGTATTCGATCTGCTGGGAGGTGAGCGGCCCGCCGCCGAGTGTCCCCCAGGCCGCCATCGGCGAGCCGGGTCGTCCGAAGTTCAACACGTAGGTGACTTCTTCTTTGCTGTAGCGCTGCAACACGTTGTTCAGCGCCGGCGCCGTCCACGAGGCGTTGGCCAGGAACTGGCCGTCGGCGTCCTGGTACACGTAGGCGGCCACGCCGCCCACGCCGCCGCCGCCGTGGCAGTTCACGCACTGCGCCCCTCCGCTGTACAGGTTCTCGCCCCGGCGGACGAACGTCTCCCCTTTGACCTCGAGCGCGCCCTCCTGCCGGCCCGGTTCGGCGAGCCAGTAGAAGGGCAGGACGACCGCGGTGATGGTGAGGATCCCCAGCGCGAAGGTGAGCGACCGGTCCAGCCTGGTCGTCTCCAACTCCTCGTCGGACATCGGGGCGGCCCGGTTGGCTGCCAGCTCCACTTCGGACCCGAGTTCGTCGCGTGCGGTGAACACGTTGCGTAGGAAGAGGGCGACGAACGCGATGAACACCACCGCCGCCGTGATCAGGCCGATGGCGCGGAAGTCAGCTGCAAACAACAGGGTCATCAATGCTCCTCGGCTCCACTGATGCAGTTCGGACCCTCGGCCTCCTGACCGGTGGTGTTGGTGCCGATCGGCGGACCCTGGATGATCGTACCGGTGTCGACCACGAGCTCGTTGGCTGCGTTGATCTCCATAGGGAAGCGATCCATGCCCCGGGGTGCCGGACCGCTCTTCTTCTCACCGACCCGGTTGTACTGCGAGCCGTGGCAGGGGCATTCGAACCACTGGGACGTCAGGCATTCGGGCACCCGGCAACCCAGATGCGGGCACGTCTGGTAGAGGGCGGTGACTCCGGCCCGTAGCCCGACCTCGACCTGGCCGAAGAACCCGTATTGCGTGCTGGCCTTCTCGACGGCTGCCGGCGGGTACTCGGTCACCCACATGCGGCCCTCGGGCACGTACAGGAACCCGCCCCCGGCGGCGATCGCCGCCTGGATGTCGGGAACCCGGCCGACGTTGACCTTGGACCCGAAGCCACTGACGCCCTGGGGCCACAGGAATCCGAGCGATGCCGCACCGAAACTGGTGATGCCGAGGCCGAACATGGCGAAGATGCCGCGGTTGAGGAACTGACGGCGTGCCACGCCGATGGTCTCGGGGTCCGGCGGGACATAGGCGACCGGCGGAGTGGTCTCGGCAGCGACGATGGCCGCTCTCCCGCGGGCCGACCCGATGGCCTCGACCTCCCGGCCGGTCTTGGGAACAGCGGACTCGGGCTCGGGTACCTCGACGTGGCGATCCCGCTTGACGGTCTCACCCGAGAGCTGCCCGATGGCGGTGGAGGTGTCCCGATTGCGCAGGGCGATCCCGAGTGCGGCGACGGCGAGCACGCCGATGCCGATGGCGGCGATGACGATGGGATCCATGATCTGTGATCCTTTCTACAGCTCGAAGAACAGGCCGTCGGCCCACGGGAAGATGAAATTGAACCCGGGACCACGGAAGAACGACCCGATCATGACGAGGACGGCCCAGAACATCAGGAACACGGTGAAGACCGCCACGGCGAACTTGCGGTCCTCGGGGCGGTTGGAGGGGTTCTTGTCGATGTAGGGGGCCAGGATGAGCACGATCAGGCCGATACCGGGGATGGTGACGCCGGCGACCATGGGATGGAACATTGTAAGGAGCTCTTGGAGACCGAGGAAGTACCACGGCGCCTTCGAGGGGTTCGGTGTCTGATTGACGTTCGCCAGCTCCAGCAGCGGTGCGTTCACGAAGATCGAGAAGATCGTCAGAAACGCCGTGCAGAACAGCGCTGCGCCGAACTCCACGACGATCAGGTGGGGCCACGTGTGCACCTTGTCCTGGGGTTTGAGCTTGATGTCCTGGATCGAGCCGCTCTTGACGACGGTCAACAACCGCTGGGTGTGGCCCTGGGGGCCCGTCATCAGCGGGCCGCCGGCGGTCCCGGCAGCGGCAACCGCCGTTTCGGCGGCCGCCGGCGCAACCGCGGTCGCGGTTCCGCCCCCGCCCGAGGACGACTTGGCGCTCTTGGATCGTTCGAGGAGATGCGCCGGGATCTTCGACTCCGTCGAGGATCCACCGGTGGATGGGGTCTGCTCGTCGCCGGACGACGACGAGGACGACTCGGCCTTCTTCTTGGCTTCGCTGGCCCGCTTGCGGAGATGTTCGGGGATCTCAGTCATCGATCGGCCTTTCCTAGAGCGGTCCGGAGATTCCGCCGTCCTTGCGGACCCGCCAGAAGTGGATGGCGAGGAAGATCACGGTCACGAACGGCAACAGCAGCACATGTAAGACATACCATCGCAACAGGGTTTCTCGCCCGATGACCGACCCGCCGAGGAGCACGAAGCGGACCTCATTTCCAAAGACGGGGGTGTACCCCATCATGTTGGTGCCCACGGTCACCGCCCACAGGGCCAGCTGGTCCCATGGCAACAGGTAGCCGGTGAAGGACAGCAGCAGCGTGAACTGGAGCAGCATCACTCCGATCACCCAGTTAAATTCCCTCGGCGGCTTGTAGGCACCGTGGTAGAACACTCTGGCCATGTGCAAGAAGACCGAAAGCACCATGAGGTGGGCCCCCCAACGATGCATGTTGCGGACGAGGAGGCCGAAGGTGACGCCGGTCTCGAGGGTTGAGATGTCCTCCCAGGCGGCGGCCGCCGTCGGGCGGTAGAAGAACATCAAGAAGATGCCGGTGATCGTCAACAGGATGAACAGGAAGAAACTCAAGCCGCCCAGACACAGCGTGTAGCTCACCTTGACGGCGTGCCGCTTCACCTTCACCGGGTGCAGGTGGTAGAGCACACTGTTCATGATGACGTAGCTGCGGTTCCTGGGACTGTCGGTGTACCCCTTCCGGAACACAGACCCGGGCCGGAAGATCGAATTCCATGCCTGGCTGCTCTGGGTGGCGTCGGCCACCTGGGAGAGGATGTCACCTGCCCGCTCGGCCAGCGTGGGCTTGTCCTGGATTGATTTGGCCATGTTCGTTGGATCTCTCGTCTCGTGCTGGGGTGTGGTCGAGCTAGGCGAGGCGCATGCCGTAGCCGTAGCCGTGGGAACTGGTTCGCTGGTTGTAGTCGCCATAGGGCGAGGGGTCGGCGACCTTGCCGAGGACGATCACCCCGGTCGGGCACCGGTCGACGCACAGGGCACAGCGCGTGCAGACGTCGTCGTCGATGGTGAAGATGAAGGCGTCGTTCGGGTCGTCACCGGGTCGGACGGTGCCGAACGCCTCGGCGACGGCATCGACGGGTTGCATGTGGATGCACTTCCACGGGCAAATGTCGACACATCCCTCGCAGGCGATGCACTCGCTCTGGTCGATGTGGATGAACTGCTTCGGTTTGACCGCTCGAGCGAGATAGTCGGCGTCGACCTCGACGAGCACGTAGTCGTCCCGGAATTCCGGGAGCGGAGGATTTGCGTCCTGGTATCCCACGCCTACCCCCGCTTCACCAGCGGCCGGCCGTAGGTGGAAGTCGGGACGACGTCCTTGCCCTTCTTGGCCTCGCCCCGGTTCTGCCAGTCGATGAACATCTTGACCATGATGGCCAGGCCGATGATGTAGATGATCGCCGCCACGCTGTCGGAGACAGCCCGCAGCGTGATGTCGAAGGGGAACCAGCCCCCCTGGCTCTGCGGGGTGATGAGGCCCCACGCATCCCAGAGGCGATCCTGCCGGAAGCTCCACTCGTTCTCGGCGACGGTCAGCCACTGGTGGGGGACGACCCCGAAGATCATGAAGCTCAAAAAGAACACGTAGTTTGCTCCGAGCATCGCCTCGCCCCACGTGAGCGTCGCTCCGGCCGGCCGGCGGTTGGCATACCAGTAGACACCGACGGCCATGAGCACGGTGATGACGATGGACGTGATTAAGGCAACCATGGCGTGCGTTCCTCTACGATCCGGGTCTCCTGGCCTAGCT
>JBFGLT010000015.1:0-31480 GCA_041576015.1 Acidimicrobiales bacterium | reverse complement strand
TCGGCCGTCACCCGTTCCTGGTCGACCCACACCATGATCGACGCACTGGTGGGGCGGTTGCCGCCCATCTGGGCGTAGCGCACCGACCCGACCGCTGCGTGGCCTGGTTCCATCGCCTCGGCCACGAGGGCTTGGAATTCGCTGGTGAGCTCGAGGCCGAATCGATCGGCGAGGTCGTCGGCATGATCTCCGGCCGAGACGTCGGCGCCATGGGTGGCGATGGCCTGGGCGAAACGGCCGCCGACCTGCTTGCGGTCGGTCAGCACGTCGCCGGGCGCCGGCTCGTACGGCGGGGCGGGTCGGATCGCCGTG
Organism: Acidimicrobiales bacterium; assembly: GCA_041576015.1. Lineage (GTDB taxonomy): Bacteria > Actinomycetota > Acidimicrobiia > Acidimicrobiales > SZUA-35 > JABDIY01. The sequence continues at coordinate 31,168 of JBFGLT010000015.1, read as the reverse complement.
GTCGACGTGGCGGGTTGCTCGGTCGTCGATCTGGACACCGAGTCGGTCCTACTCGTCGTCGAACTGGCCGCCGGGTCGGTCGTGCTCGTCGTCGAAGCCGGACCGACGGTGGTCGGCACGACCGTCGTCACCCCGCCGACGGTCGCGCCGCTCTCCGCATCGGCGACCGGTGCAGCGCACGCCGCCAGCAACAGAGCGCCGGAGAAGAGATGACGGGAAAACCTGTGTCCCAACATCGATGCCGAGGGTAGGTGATGCTCGACCCGTGCGGGTACCGGCAAATCATCCTTCTCAGCCGCCCAAGTTGTGCACGTGCCCTGCGATTCTGGTAAACCGAAATGGGGTCTCGGGCGTCGGTGTAGGTGATGATGATGGCTGGACTCGAGCGAACCCCGACCGGGGAACTCCCGATCATCGGACGCGCTCGCCGGGATGATGCCCGGGTCGACCTTCCCGCCTTGTACGAGGCCCACTACCGGAGTCTGGTCAAGCTGGCGTCGTTCTACACCAACGACACTGAAACCGCCGAGGAGGTCGTTCAGGACGCGTTCGTCACGCTCCTGCGGGGGAATCACCGGATCGACACGAACGTCGGCGGGTACCTCCGGTCGATGGTGTTGAACGGGGCCCGTTCCCAGCTGCGGAAGCGAAAGGTCCGCCGGGAGTTCGTGCCCGAGACTCCGAGATCGGTCGAATCGGCTGAGGTCCGGGGGGTTGCGGCGGCCGACTCGACCGCAGTGGTCGCTGCCCTCCGGGCCCTGCCCGACAAGCAGAGTGCTGTTCTGGTCCTGCGGTACTACCTCGATCTGTCCGAGGCGGAGATCGCCGACACCCTCGGGATCGCCCGCGGTTCGGTGAAGAGCCACGCCAGTCGCGGACTGGCCAAGCTGGCGTCGATGCTGCCGGGGGTCCGATAATGGTCGACGGACCCAACCCCGGGACAGAATCCGGTTTCGAGAACCCCTCCGACCACCAAGTGGTCGATCGGCTGCGACTCGCCCTCCGGGATCACGCCGCCGGTGTCGAACCGGCACCCAACAGCTACCTCACCCTGGCGGCTCGTGTCGACGAATCGAGCACCCCACCGCCGGGTCGGATGCGTGGCGTGCTTCTGGCTGCGGCAGCGCTGGTCGTCGTCGCCGGGGTCGGTGCGGTGTTCCTCGGCCGGGATCGCTCGGGTGATGTCAATGCGGTCGGCGGGACGGGTAGCACCCTGTCGACGACGGTCGTCCCGGCCCCGACCACCACGCTCATGCCGTCTTCCACCCTCACGACTGGACCATCCCCGCAGACCTCGGCGCCCGAACCGGCGGGTCCCTCGGTGGCTGCCATCCCCGTGGCCGAGCTGCCACGAGCTCGATCGGTGGACGAGGCGGTCGGGTCCTTCCTTCACCTGCTGGGGCTGCCCGGTGCGGCGGAGCTGTCCACGGTGGAAGGAACGGCGACGCTCTCCTCCCCCTACGACGAGAAGGTCACCCTGGCGGAGGTCTTCACCAGTTCGAGCGCCGACGGCGTGGCGGTGGCTTCGGCCACCTCGGCAACCGTGAAGATCGACCGAGTCACCCTCGATGCCGGCGAGCTTGTCGTCGGGGGATCGGCGGTTGCGTTCGAGTCGGTGATCCAGGTCAGCGTGATCGGCACCGACGGCGCCCGGCTGGCGAGCACCACCACAACCGCCGGCTGTTGCGAGGACCCGGTGCCCTACGAAGCCCGTCTCCGGCTCCCAGGTGCCGGCGAGGCGTTCGTCGTCGTCAGCGGGGACAACGCCGGGTCGGGGGTGCTGGCTCCCTTCGCCGCCCAGGCGATCCGGTTCGAACTCTCGGAGGATCCGGCTACCTACACCGTGTTCCGGATCCATCCCGAGGACGATGCCGACCGAGGTCTCAACGTTCGAGACCTTCCCGGAACTGACGAGGGTCGAGTCCTGGCCACTCTCCCGCCAGGCACGATGGGCATCCGCCGCCTCCCCCGGATGCCCGCCCTCGTCGGTGATTCGTTCTGGTGGGAGATCGAGGCGCCCGATGGAACGGTCGGATGGGTCCACAGCTCGTTCCTCACACCGGCTGGCGCGGAGCTGAGCGACGGCGAGCTCGAGCAGTTGGCGCGCTCGGCGATCGGCCTGGTCGGCGGAGCCGAGGATTCTGGCCTCGACCGGCTCGTTCTCTCACGCCGAGTGCCGGTGGCGCTCGGCTGGATCGGCCGCCCGCGCTATGTCACGGGCCCGACCCTCACCGATGTCTCGTACTGGACAGAGGCTCGCCGGTGGCCCGTTCCCGAAGCCACCTACGGCGAAAGCGAGAAACTGGTCTCGCTCCGGTCGCTGTTGAACCCGCCTTCGGTCGACGATCCGGAGATCATTCCCGGTGCCGCACTGCGCTACGGGTTCGAGCAGGAGATGGCTGATCAGTACTTCGCCGGTACGCAGGCGGTCACCGTGATCGGACCGGTCGAAGATGATGAGCCGGGCCGCAGCATGGCCCTGTTCTACGAGGTCGGCCCGACCGGACCGCAGCTGGTCGGCGCGGTTGCCAGCATCTTCGTGCCCTGAGCCACCGGCGAATCATCGAAGTTCGGTCTGACATTCCTGCCACGCACGGTCGAGCGGGCCGGTGACGGAGGATTGGCCACGCTCGATGATGACCTCAGCCAGTTCGGATTCGTCGTCGAGCCGGCCGAGTTGCTCGGTGGCGTGCCCGACGGCGGTCAGCGCTTGTGCCAGCTCGGGGTCTCGGGCTGCGCTGGCGCCGTCGAGGGCCACCCACGCCATGAGGTCCGAGGATCGGGCGAGGCGGGACGGGCTGGCGAGGTCGTGAGCGGGATCGATGGTCGAGATGGCCAAGAGCGCACGGCAGATCCGACGAACTGCCGACGGTGCGCCGCAGCGCCGGTCGTTCTCACGAGCGGTCTCCAACGCCGCCAGCACGGTTTCGGCGAGGTCGGCTCCGGCGAGCTCGGACCCGGCGCGACGACACACCGTCGGCGAAGGACGGTCGATCGGAGCGGGCGCGTCCGAAGCGGTCGGCTCCGGAACCGTCGGTGAGCAACTCATCAGCACGGCGGCCAAAACAACCGTAATCAAACGCACAAGAAAGAAGATACCACGCCTTGACCGTTTCAGAAATGTTGGGTCGGCGAGGGGTGAGGACGGCTCTGTTGCGGGAATCCACTTCCGGCCGTTTCGTCGACCGTCCCGACGGGCAAAGTGGACACGTGAGACGTTCCGTCGCGATCATCGGTACCGGCAACGTTGGGATGGCGGCGGCGTACTCGCTGTTCCAGCGTCGGATTGCCAACGAGTTGGTTCTGGTCGACCTCGACGAGCGACGAACCGAGGGCGAGGCCATGGACCTGCTGCACGGTCAGTCGCTCGTTGGCCGGGTCGACGTTTGTGTCCGAACGACGGCCGACATGGGACCGGTCGACCTGGTGGTCCTCACCGCCGGTGTCGGTCAAAAGCCCGGCGAGACTCGACTCGATCTGGTGGCCCGAAACGTGGCGGTGTTCGAGTCGATCGTCGCCGACCTCGACCGGCAGTGTCCAGATGCGGTGATCCTGGTGGCGTCCAATCCGGTCGACGTGCTGACCAGGGTGACCCAGCAACTCAGCGGACGTCCCAACCACCGGATCCTCGGGACCGGGACCACGCTCGACACCTCCCGGCTCCGCGCCTTGGTCGGCGAACACTATGGGGTCGATCCCCAGTCGGTGCACGGCTATGTGCTGGGGGAACACGGCGACAGCGAGTTCGTCGCATGGAGCACGGTCAACATCGCAGGTGTGCCCCTCGTCGACAACCCGGTGTTCGGGCAGCCGTGGGATCGCCAGACGGCCGAGCGGATCGAAGCGCAGGTCCGCAACGCCGCTCAGGAGATCATCTCTCGGAAGGGTCACACCGACCTGGCCATCGGCCTCGTGATCGCCTCCCTGGCCGACACCGTCTTGAGCGATCGTGCCGCCATCCATTCGGTGTCGGTGGAGACCTCGGAGTTTCCCGGTCTCGAAGACGTGTGCTTGTCGCTTCCCTCCCGCCTCGGCGGGAGCGGCACCAGCGGCTCGGCCCTGCCTCCGCTCACCGACGACGAACTGGCCAAGCTGCACAGATCCGCTGGCGTGATCCGGGACGTGACCGCCCGGTGAGCGAGCCGGCGGTCATTCGACCGGCAACCAGCGTCGAGAACGCCAGCGGGCCAGCAGGGAAATGAGCCGGGCCAGCATGAAGACCCAGAGAGCACCCCAGATCCAGCCGAGGCCGAGCCCGGCGGTGAGGACCACGACGACCGACACGGCGAATGCGCCGAAGGCGGCGACCATCCACTGCGCCAGGTAGACAAGGTCGCCGGCGCCGATCAGGATTCCGTCGAGGGCGAACACGATCCCGTTGATCGGCTGCTGTCCGGCGACGTGCCACAGCACCAGGCTGGTCAGTGAGACGACGGCGGCGTCTTCGGTGAACAACGAGGCGATCGGCTGGCGGAGGGCCACGATCACGACGCCGAAGGCGACGCCCAGAAGCGCGTCGATCTCGATCATTCGCACCGAGGACGCCCACGCCACCTGCGCATCGCCCTCGCCGAGGAAGCGGCCGGTGAGTGCCTGGCCGGCGATGGCGACCGCGTCGAGCGCCAGTGCGAGGGTGAACCAGACCTGGAGGCCGACCTGGTGAGCGGCCACCTCCTCGGCACCGATGCTGGCTGCTGCGGCCGCCGCCAGGGTCAGGGAGCCGCGGAGGGCTGCGGTCCGCACCACAAGTGCCTGACCACTGCGCAGGATGGACCACATCGGCCCCCACGCCGGCCGCAATTCCACCCCTGCCGATCGGGCCCACGACACGACGAGCCAGCCGTAGGCGGCGGCCGCCACGATCTGGGCGATGACCGTCGCCAGCGCCGATGCGCCGAGTCCGAAACCGAGCCCGAAGATCAGCACCACTTCGATCACCAGGTTCAGCACCGAGGACACGATGGCGATCACCAGCGGGCGTCTGGTGTCCTGCCGGCCGTGCAGCACCCCGGCTCCGGCCAGCGCCAGAAGCAGGAACGGGAAGCCCGGCAAGCTGACTCGCAGATAGAGCAACGCGGCGTCGAGGACCGCCCCCTCGGCTTGGAGCACCCGAAGAAGAGGTCGTGCGAACATCCCCATGAGGGCGGCACTCACCAGCCCGAGCGCCCACGCCAGCCACAGGCCCTGGATACCGCGGACCGCCGCATCGAGGGGACGGCCGGCGCTGATCATGCGGGCGATCGGTCCGGTGGCCCCGTAGGCGAGAAAGATCATCAGCGCATGGGCGGTCAACAGCACGGTCGAGGCCAGGGCCAGACCGGCCAGCTCGGTCGTGCCGAGGCGGCCCACGACCGCAGTGTCGGCCAGTACGTACAGCGGTTCGGCGACGAGCGACCCGAACGCCGGGACGGCCAGGGCGGCGATGGGCCGGTCGAACTCGGTGCGGAGCCGAGGTCGCCAGGCGACGATCTCAGGCAACTTCCATCCGCTGCAGGCGGAGTGTCGACAACCCGATGGCGACGGCGGCAACACTGAGTGGGACCGCGGTCGTGGCCCAGGCGGCACGATCGCCGAACGTGAGATCGATCTCGGTGGACCGGGCCAGGATGCTGGCGCCGTAGCTGTTGATGCTGAGGCGAGCGGCCCCGGCTGCGCCGCGGGACACGAAGAACTCCCAGATGAAGATGTAGATGAGCCCGATGGCCAACGGCCGGCGGAAGGTGATGCCCAGAACCACGAAGACCGCCGTGTAGGCGAGCGTGACCATGAAGGTGGCCACCACGGCGCCGCTGAGCGCCCCGTCGCCCGGTTCGCCGGCGGTGACCACGGCGACGACCATCGGCAGCAGATTCATGGGGATCGTCACGGTCCAGGCGGCCGCTGTCGCTGCGGCGGCGATCACGACTCTCCGGACGGGCCGCAGCCACACGTAGACGAGCGTCTCGTCGTCGTACCACTCACCCATGGCGCTGCTGCCCAGGAGCAGGGAGATCACCGGGAGGATGAGCCCGAGGCCGACGACTGCGACGAATCGCACCGCCGCCTCGTAGGGATCATCGGCGTTGCGCAGCACCGTCAGGCCCATCAGACCCATGAATCCGGTGGCCGCGACGACCAGGATCACACGCCCGCGGGTCAACTGGTGGCGCAGGACGAGACGGTACACACCGAGGAACGAGCGAACGAGTGTCACGATCAGGCCACCAGATATCGGAAGACGCTCTCGAGATCGTCGTCGAGGGGCGTCAGTTCATACAGACGGGCCTGGTGGTGCTGACAGACCCGGGCCACCAGGGAACGGAACTCGACGGCGTTGTCGGTGGTCAGTTCGATGGCGTCGGGCTGCACGGTGACGCCGCTGGCCAGGCCCCGAGCGATCAGGGTGGCGGCGACTGATCGCGCCGCTTCGCAGACGATCCGGAAGCGGAGCGGCTGATCGTTCATCAATGTCCGGATGGCCCGGTAGTCGCCCTGGGCGGCCAGTCGACCGCGGGCAATGACCAGCACGTTGCTCCCGAATCGCTCGACCTCGTCCAACACGTGGCTGGAGACCACGACCGTCTTGCCGTTCTCGCCGAGGTCGTGGAACAGCTCGATCATGGCTCGCCGCTGCCGGGGGTCGAGACCGTTGAGCGGTTCGTCGAGGAACATGATCAGCGGATCGTGGACGAGGGCAGCGGCGATCTTGGCTCGTTGGCGCATGCCTTTGGAGAACGTGCCCAGGGGGCGGGGGAGGGGGCCGTCCAGTTCCACGGCGGCCAGCGCACGATCGGTGGCCCCGTCCGGATCGGGAAGGTCGGACAGCACAGCAGCCAGCCGGACGAAGCTCCGCACCGTGTCACGCTCGAAGATCCCGTCCTGCTGGGGGACCAGACCGACCTGGCGGCGGGTGTCGGGGCTCGAACGCGGGTTCCCGCCGGCGACCACGACCGAGCCACTCGTCGGCGGGCTCAGCCCGCAGAGCAGGCGGAGCAGTGTTGACTTCCCGGCTCCGTTGGGACCGAGCAGGGCCGTGATCCCGGGGCCGAGCGAGAAGCTGACCTCGCTGACCGCCACCAGCGATCCGAACGCCTTGGTGACCCCCTGGGCGACCACGCGGGAGTCGGCCGGTGGAGGCGGCGGCATCGGAGCCGCAGATGGTTGGGCACCGGCCAGGTCGGTCATCGACGCACCAGGAGCGGCCCGTACCGGCTCCAAACCCAAAGGGTGCTGACCGCCACGATCCCCAGGGACGCCAGCCACATCGAACTGGTGGCGATGTCGGCCGGCCGCCACGCGCCGACCTCGCCGTGGATCCGAAACGCCAACTCGGCGGGTAGCTCGCTGAGGCTCATCAGCAGCAGGTTGTCGTTCACACCGGTGTTCTCGACGGCGATGTTGGTGATCGCCGAGCTTCCCACCAGGAGCGCGAGGGTACCGGCGATCGCCGGCCCGGTCCGTTCGGTGGTGGCGCTGACGGCAAAGGACACCGCGGTGTAGATCGCCGACATCATGGCGCCGGACGCGACGATGTCCCACCCCGTGCGCAATGTCCCGGTCACACCGTCGGGGCCCGACCCCTCGAACACGAGAGCGATCATGAGGAACAGCGGCGGCCCGAGCGTGACGATTCCGAGCATGATGGCCACCGCCAGCGCCTTGCCGATCAGGTAGGTCCGCCGGTCGAGCGGTGACGCCAGATAGACCCCCAGCATTCCCGTGCGGCGGTCGGTGCATAGCAAGTCGGGGGCGATGAAGGCGGCGAACAGGTAGAGGGTGGTGATGATGAAGCCGTAGTACTCGGCGTAGGTGGGCAGGAACTCCTCCCCGATGGCGTCGGGGATGAGAGCGGCAATCCCGACGAAGACGACGGCCGGGGTGAACGAGAACCCGATGATGGCCACCGGAACGATCTTGAATCGGGCTGACCGACCCAACCCGAGGCTCCGGCGAATCGAGTGCTTCACGAGCGTACGGATTGCTCCCTGGACGCCCGAGCGCTGTCCGTCGTAGCGGCGATAGCCGCGATCGAAGATCTCGGCGGTCACGAGGCCCGCTCCAGGAACACATCTTCGAGGCTGAGCCGTCGACGGCTCAGCCGGTGGATGCTGGCACCGGTCTCTGCACACGCGTCCCGTGCCAGATCGAAGACCGAGTCGTCGTCGCCCCGGATCACCACCCTCCGACCGTCGAGCGTATGGACGATCTGCCGGCCGAGCAGCTCCCGGCCGACGGATTCGGCTTCGCCGATCGAGCCGACCTCGACAACGACGTCGGCTCCCGACCCGCGGAGGGCGTCGAGGGTCCCGGACGCCAGCGTGCGGCCGTCACCGATGATGATCGCCGCATCGCAGACCTGCTCGACCTCGTCGAGGAGGTGACTGCTCAAGATGATGCTGATGTCGAACGAGTCCGCCACCGTGGCGATGAGATGCAGCATCTGCTCACGTTGTTCGGGATCCAGGCCGTCGGTCGGTTCGTCGAGGAGCACCAGGGCGGGGTCGTGGGCGATCGCCTGGGCCAGCTTCACTCGTTGACGCTGGCCGGTGCTCATCGTTCCCATCGGTCGGAATCGTTCCTCGCCGAGGCCGACCAACCAGAGCGCGTCGCTGGCGCGGGTCCTTGCCTCGGGCGTCGGGAGACCGTGCAGTTCGGCGACGTGGTGGACGAAATCGGCCGCCCTGACGTCGCCCGGGAGCGTGTGGTGCTCGGGGGCATATCCCATTCTCGCCCGGATCAGGTGGCCCTCGGTGAAGGGATCGATCCCGAGGACGCGCAGGACCCCACCGCTGACCGGATGCAACCCGAGCATCATGCCGAGCAGGGTGGTCTTGCCGGTCCCGTTGGCCCCGAGCAATCCGGTGACACCGGGATCGATGGTGAAGCTCACATCGGTCAGCGCCTCGAACGAGCCGTAGCGCTTGGAGACCCCCTCGGCGACGACGAGCGTTTCCACCGTCGTCACGCTACCCGTCGACGGGTAGGTGTTCGGCGAGGAATCGAGCCATCCGTCCGAAGGCCTCCTCGGCGGCGTTTCGATCGAAATTCGGTCCTTCCTCCATGAACCAGTGCCGGGCCCCGGGGTAGACGTGGAACTCGGTCTCGTTGTCACCCAGGCGCAGGAACGACTCGGTGACGATCCGCTCGTCCTCGGAGACCAGGTGATCGTTGTCGCCGAAGTGTCCCTGGAAGACGGCCTGCGCATCGTCGAAATCGATCGACTGGCTGCCGTAGAAGATCACGGTGGCGGCCACGTCGGCCGGAATGCGGGCGGCGAGCCAGAGTGCCATCGATGCGCCCATGCTCAAACCGATCACACCAATGGCTCCCCGGGGCTCACGCGAAAGGGCGCGCACGGTCGAGGCCGAGCTCAACACCAGCCCGCTGAGCTCATCGGGGCTCCGGTCCGCCAGCACCCGCTCGGCGGTGTGTTCGTCGGAAGGGTTTTCGCCCTCGAGGAGGTCGGGCGCGACCACCGTGTAGCCGAGCCCGGCGATGCGCCGGCAGAACTCGCGGGTCCAGTCGTTGAGACCCCACCAGCTGTGGAGCACCAGGACGCCCGGCCCGGGGGATCCGCCGGGTGGCTCGACCAGGAAGGCCTGTCCGGCCGGAGTGGCGAACACCGGGCGCTCGGTCACCAGCCCGACCGTAGCAGCGTTGATTCTCTCGCTTTGGGCCCTCGCCGGTGTGCGCCCGCCGCGTGGGATCTGCCCTCCGCCACCAGAGGACCAGCGTTCTCTACTATGAGCCTGCTGTGTCTACGTTGTTGCGAGCGATCACCGGATTCCCACGCTTTGTCCTGGACGTCGGGAAGGCCTGGTACTACGGAAGCATCGGCGATCTCGCCGCCGGCGTCACCTTCTGGATTCTCATCACCGTGCCGGCCGCCGTGTTGACCCTGGTCTCGTCGGTCAGCTTCATCGACACCATCATCGGCGCCAACCTGAGCGGGGAGATCCGATTCGAGGTTCTGAAGTTCGTCAATCGCGTGTTCAGCGAGGAGGCCTCGGCGGTGTACAACGAGGTCGCCGAGCTCTTCGAGCGTCAGAACCTGAGCGTCTTCACCGTCGCAGCTGCACTGACGTTGTTCACGATCAGCCGGGGGTTCGCAGGGATGATTCGCGCCCTCGACACCGTCTATGGCGTCGAGGATGGTCGCGCCTGGTACCACACCCGATTCGTCGGCCTCGTCCTCGGTCTCGGAACGGTCTTGGTGGTCGTCCCCATCATCTTGCTCGAGGTGTTCGTCTGGGACACCCTGAGCATCCCGTTCGAGGGAACGATCCGACCGCTGACCGCCATGACCATTCTGGTCGGCTGGGCCAGCATCATCTTCCACTACGGGCCCTCGACCAGAAGCAAGTGGCGCTGGGACCTGCCCGGCGCGGTCGTGGCGGCGCTGTTCTGGTGGGGGCTGACCGTCGGGTATGCGCTGTACGTCGACCTGGTCGGGGGCGTCGGGACCGGCGACGACGTCTACGCCATCCTCGGTGGGTTCCTCCTGGCGCTGACGTGGATCTGGCTCGCCGCCCAGGTGTTGCTGATCGGAGCGGCGGTGAACGCCGTGCTAGGCGAACGACTCGGGCTCAATCGCGGGAAGCGCAGGTCGGTGTTCAACGCTGCGCTGTCCACCGCCACCGGCGAGTTGAAGAAGGTCGTGGTGAACAGCGGCCGGGCCAACGGTGACGACACCACCGCGGAGTTCACCCCAAAAGCAGTGGTGCAGAGGTTTAGGACCACGGGCCGCGCCCGCTCGGTTCTCGCCGAAGTCGACGACCTGCAGCTCGACCTTCGCGCCCGGCAGCGGATCGGCTCACCTTGACCCTCGGCCGGGTCGGACCGGATCAGCCCTCGTTGCGGATGCGCTCGACTTCGGTCATCGCGTCCCGTAGTTTGTCGATCCACTCGGCCCGGTGCTCCCCGACCTGACGGACGCACCACGCCATTGCCTCCGATCGGGAGCGGGCGACGCCTGCATCGATGAGTGTGTCCAGGATCTGGCGGTCCTCGAACCCCAGCCTGGTCATGACCGGGATCGCCGCCGAGGTGAACCGAACCTCGCTGGGACCGCACCGGGCAGCCCAGGTGACGTGCCGCTGCCAGCGGGCCTGGGCGATGTCGGCGATCGCCATGCGCTGTGATCGGGTGGCGTCCCGCCAGGCGTCGATGCGCGAGGCGGCCGCTGTCTCCTCGGCCTCGGGGCCATCGGGCACGCGCTCGGGCATGGCGAGCGTTCCGGTGACGATGATCTCGTCCCGGTCGACGAGGACCTCGACTGGTTCGATGAACCAGTCGTCGGGGAGTTGCCCGGCGAACCAGGCGGCGGTCGTGCCCGGATCGCAGTCGGGAAGGTCTTCGTAGCGGCGGGGTGGGCGGCGGCGGGTGGTCTGGCGTCGCACGGCGGTCCTCCGGAGTGAGATGAGATGGGAACAACGCCGGGCATCCCGTCGTTGTGGTGGTGTAAATCGACATTACATGTAATCTTGTAATTCTGCAATCGGAGTTCGCTCATGACTGATCTCGACCTGTCCACCTCGTCCATCACCCTTCCGGTGCTGCCCCTCCCCGATGGCGTGGTGTTGCCGGACACCGTCGTCACCATTTCGCTCCAGTCCGCCGAGGCCCGAGCGGTCGCCGAGGCGGCCGCCCCGAATCGTCACCTGTTGCTCGTCCCCCGCTACGAGACCGCCGCCGGTACCCGGTTCGCACGTGTCGGTGTCATCGCCACACTCGAGGACACCGGCGAACTGCCCGACGGCACGCCGGCGATCACGGTCAAAACCCACCAGCGAGCCAGGGTGGGCGCCGGCGTGATCGGCGCAACCGCTGGGTTGTGGGTCGAGGCCGAGCCGCTCACCGACCGTACCTCGGATCGCACAGAGAGCCTGGCCGTCGAGTACCGGGCGGCGGCGCGCGCTCTATTGGAGAGCGTCGGCGGACGCCGTCTCGCTGCTGCCCTCGGTGAGCTCTCCACACCGTCGGCCCTCGCCGACAGCGTCGGCTATTGGCCCGAGCTCAGCAACGAACGGCGGATCACCCTGCTGGAGACGATCGACGTCGACGAGCGTCTTCGCTTGGCGACCGCTTGGGTGAAGGAGGCGATCGCTGAGATCGAGATGCGCGAACGCATCAAGCGGGAGGTCAGCGACGATCTGGAGAGGAATCAGCGGGAGGCGATCCTCCGCCGCCAGATGGCCGCCATTCAGAACGAACTCGGCGAAGCCGGCACCGATGTCGTGACAGGGTTCCGAACCAAGCTGGCCGAGATCGTCGATGCGATGCCCGAGGCCACGGCCGACGCGATCACGACCGAGATCGACCGGCTCGAACGCACGGGAAGTGAGTCGATGGAGGCGAACTGGATCCGGACGTGGCTCGAGACCGTGTTCGACCTGCCGTGGGCGGAGCGCACCGTCGAGAACCTCGACCTGGGCCGGGCTCGGGAGGTCCTCGACGCCGACCACACCGGCCTCGAAGAGGTGAAAGACCGCCTGGTCGAACATCTGGCGGTGCGCAAGCTCCGCCACGACCGCGGCGTCGACGACCCCCCCGGTCCGGCCGGTGGGCGCCGCCGGGCGGTGATCCTTGCCCTCGTCGGGCCGCCGGGTGTCGGCAAGACCAGCCTGGGTGAGTCGGTCGCCAGCGCTCTCGGCCGGTCGTTCGTACGCCTCGCCCTGGGCGGCATCCGTGACGAGGCCGAGATCCGTGGCCACCGTCGAACCTACGTCGGCGCTCGTCCGGGCCGGCTGGTGAGAGCGCTCACCGAAGCGGGCAGCATGAATCCGGTGGTGCTGCTCGACGAGATCGACAAGGTGACCGGTGGGTGGAACGGTGATCCGGCGGCGGCCTTGCTGGAGGTGCTCGATCCTGCGCAGAACCACCGTTTCCGGGATCATTACCTCGAATTCGAACTGGACCTCAGCGACGTGGTCTTCATCGCGACCGCCAACGTGCTCGACACGATCCCGGGCCCGCTCCTCGACCGCCTCGAAGTGATCACCGTGGACGGCTACACCGAGTCGGAGAAGACCGCCATCGCCATCGACCATCTGCTCCCCCGCCTCGTGCGCCAGAACGGCCTCGGCGACGGTGAGGTGGTGATCACCGACGCCGCCATCAGAGCGGTCGCTGCCAACTACACCCGCGAAGCCGGTGTCCGACGCTTGGAACGGCTGCTCGACAAGGTTCTTCGTAAGTCCCTCACCGCGATCGCCGAGGGCACCAGCGACGCCTCGACGATCACCGTCGGTCCCGACGACCTGCGCGACCTGCTCGGCCGCCCCATCCCGGCCGAGGAGGTCGAGAACCGGATCGACCGGCCCGGAATCGCCACCGGGTTGGCGGTGACGGGCGCCGGCGGAGACGTGTTGTTCGTCGAAACCGCCCTCGTGCCCGGCGCCGGGGAACCTGTTCTCACCGGCCAGCTGGGTGATGTCATGAAGGAGTCAGCGGTGATCGCCCGCTCGGTCGTCAGTTCCCATGCCGAACGGCTCGGCGTGACGATGCCGGAGGGCCAGCGACTGCACGTTCACGTCCCCGCCGGAGCCGTGCCAAAGGACGGCCCGTCGGCGGGGATCACGATGACCACAGCCCTGGTGAGCCTGCTTTCCGGACGTCCTGTGCGGCCCGAGGTGGCCATGACCGGCGAGGTCACGCTCCAGGGGCGGGTGCTCCCCGTCGGCGGCGTGAAACAGAAAGTGCTCGCCGCCCATCGTTCCGGCATCCGGGAGATCATCCTGCCCAAGGACAACAACCACGACCTCGACGACGTCCCCGCTGAAGTGCTCGACCAGATGGACATCCATCTCGCCCACGACATCGACGACGTTTTGGGCGTGGCGCTGTGTTGATTGCCTCGCTCCTCCGCTGCGCTCGTCGCTCGGGCTCGCTCCGCTCGGCCAAGTGCCCAGGCGCTGCGTGCTGCCTTGCTGGCGCGTCGGCAGCGTCACGAACCGTCGGAGGGCCTTGGCTCCGCTCGGTGGGTTGCGGCGGCTGCGACGCCGCAGCAAGGTTGACGTGCACGATTGCCGAGCGGAGCGAGTCCGGTCGCAGCCCGGCAACCCTCCGGGTTGCCTGGCGGAGACCACATCAAAGCCGCCAGAGGCCGCTGGCTCGAGCCTCGGGGAGCATCAACTCGACGGCCCCCTGACGAGCGGCGGTCGAGCTCACGTGGGCGACTCCGGAGAGGGCGAGCGCGTGATCGGTGGGCGTCTCATACGGTGGCCGGGGGCCGACGGCGATCTCAGGCAGCGCAGCGATGGCAGCATCACGCTCCGCTTCGCTTCGATACCACCGAATCTCGTTGATCTGGTGCCATTTGTCGGCGCCCATCACCACGACCTCGAAGCCCCGGGCGATGTCGGCGAGCAGCTGTCGTTCGGTCACCTGCACGTCGAGCCAGTCGTGCCGGGCGGCCACCCGTCGTAAGACGGCGGCCCGTTCGGCGACGGTCGGTCGTTCCACGTTCTCCTTGCCCAACGGCAGCTGCGTGAGACTCCACACGACCACGCTGCACTTGCGCTGGTTTCGTACGGCGTGACTGAGCTCGAGATGGGCGATGGTCGGCGGGTTGAAGGAGCCCGGATAGATCGCCCGCCGGCCCTCAGCCATCGGGGGGAAGCGCCGGCATCGTCGGCGAGAACACCCACTGGCTGACCAGATCGGCGGCATCGCCTCCGGCGATCTCTTCGACGAGATCGAGGAAGTCCCGTGTGCTGGCCACTGCGCCCCCGTGGCGCTCGGTCCACTCCCGGAGGATGGTGCCGAAGGTCTCGTCGCCGACGGTCCGGCGCAACGCCTCGAGGGTGAGGCCGCCCCGCCAGTAGACGTTGATGTCGAAGAGCTGGGTGACGGGGAGGTTCTTGAGTGGATCCATCGGGATGGTGGCGGCGACGGCGGCCATGTCTCCGCCGCCGATCCTGGCGGTCCACCACCACTCGGCCCAGGTTGCGAACCCCTCGTTGAGCCAGATGTCGTCCCACGCGGCGGGGGAGACGTGGTTCCCGAACCAGTGATGGGCCAGCTCGTGGGCGAGGATTGGTTGAGCGATGGGGCTGGCGATCACATCGGTGCCGAACAGGCTGAGGGTCTGGTTCTCGAGGGCGAAGCCCAGCGCTTCGGGAACTACCAGGACGCCATAGCTGTCGAATGGGTACGGACCGAACCGCTCCTCGAAGGCCCGCATCATCTCCTCGGTGGACTCGAGGACCGAACCGGTCGCCGGAACCGCTTCGCGATGGACGGCGTGCCGAAGCACGAGGCCGTCGTCGAGGACTTCGCTGGACACGACGAACTCGCCGGTGGCGATGGACGCCAGATAGGTCGCCATCGGGTCGGCGGCACTCCACACCCGGGTGACCGTGCCGTCCAGGTTCTCGACCGATTCGACCAGCCGCCCCGGCCCGACCGCTTCGATCCCCGCCGGGACGGTGATGGATACCGTGAACAACGCCTTGTCCTGCGGGTGGTCGTTGGCTGGGAACCAGGTGGCGGCACCTACGGGTTCGGAAGCGACGAATGTCCCCCACGGTTGGGTCTGGAAGCCGAGGTTGAACGGGATGCCTTCACCCGCATCGATCGGTTCGGGCGTGCCGTTGTAGGCGACCAGCACGTCGGCGCTGCTCCCGGCGGCGAGTGGATCCGGGAGCCGTACGATCAACTCGCGGCCGTCGCGGTTGAACAGCGCCGGCTCGTCGTCGACGCGGATCTCATCGACGTTCAACCCGACGAGATCGAGATGCAGACGCTCCAGGTCCTCGAGCGCAGTGAGGCTCAGCGTCGTCTCACCGCTGATCGTCCCGTCGGAGATGCGGAGGGCGATGTCGTAGGTGCCGACGTCGTAGCCCCCGTTGCCCAGCCCCGGGAAGGTGGGATCGCCGATGGACCCGAGATCATACGGGGCGGTCAGGCCGGAGGTGTCTCCACCGGGGTCGCCGGGATCCGAACCGACCAGCCCGGCCGCTCCGAAGAGTTCGGTCGAGTTCGTGGTCGAGGTCGAAGGTTCGATGCTCGTTTCGGTCGTCCGTTGTGCTCGGGACGTGGTCGCTGTCGTGCCGGTCGCCCGTTCGGCGTCGCCGCCGTCAGCGCTGCTCCCGCACGCAGCAGCGAGCAGGCTGACCACGAGGAGGGCGATGCGGACGTAGGGCATCCCACCAGCCTGGCAGCTGGAAGCGGTGCTGCGGTGGCGACCGCTGCTCACCACTGGTGCCGGCGCTGACGGACCGGCAAAACGTTCGAAGTCTCACCGATCAGACGGGGGTGTCCTCCATGTCCCGCTCGGAAGCCGGCTGCGGCGCAGGTTCGTGGATCGCCGTCGAGGGCGCACTCGGCGCCGGCCGGCGCCGCCGCCACTCGCGTGCGCCGATCCAGACGACCGGCAGGACCCAGATGAAGGGGAGGAGGAAGCCGATGAGCACGAGCACGCCTCCGACGATGGTCATCAACCCGTCCCAGCCGGCCGAGAGCCCGTCGGCGAAGCCAGCCGGTGTCTCCCGGGGAGCGATCGTGTAGGCGGCGTCGTACCGAGCCGATACGGTCTCGGCAGCCAGTTCATCGGTCTCCGCGTCGGCGGCGGGTACCGCCGTCGCCTGCACCTTGGCCACCGTAAGCAGTCGGTTCCCACTCGCCCGGAATTCGTGAGCGAGCATGAGTCGCTGAGCTGGTTCGAGCGGATCTTCGAGCGACCCTTCGACCACATCGAGGTCGGACAGGTTCAGGCCGAGCGCGGAATCCCGGAGCTCGAACTCGGTGAGTGCGGTGTCGCCGGTGTTGGTCACCTCGTAGCAGATGGTGAGGGCATCGCCGTCGGTGATTCGCTCGGCGGTGCTGCCGCAGCTGAAGCCTCCGTCGTGGCCCTGATAGAGGAACGACGAGAATGCCAGCTCCGGCGTCGGGAGTGGGGGTGGGAGGATCTCGATGAGCGTGAGCGTGATGGTGGACAGCGCGACTTGGTTCTCGAGTGTCCGCAGCTGGCCCCGGAGTTGTTCGAGTTCGGTCTCACGATTGCGGAGCTCGTTCTCGAAGGTCGCCACCTGGGTGAGATCGGTGGCGTTGGCGAGGAAGCCCCTGAGGCGCTCCACACTGGTCTCGGTCGAGATGATGCGGCTCTCCAGATCGACCACCCGGCCGGTCACGTCGGTCGCGTCGATTCGTTGTTCGCGGATCTCGCCGACGTCGCCCAGCCGCCCGAGCACGGTCTGGAAGTCCGACGGTGGCACGCGAAAGACGAGCGTTGTGCGGTTCGGGTCGTTCTCGTTCTGGGAGATTCGTGTGTCCTGGTTGAACAGCAGCCCGCCGACCGAGGCGACCACGTTGCTGGCGCGCTGGGCGGCGGCGGCCACGTCCTCCACCTCGGCCACGATCTCGGCGGTGCGGATGATCTGGCGACCCGTGTCGATCGGGTCCACGTCTTGGACCTGTTGAACGCCGCCGCCGCCGAGCTCGTCGGTGGCTGCCTCCGGTTCCGCCCCTTCCTCGTTCCGAGCGGCGGGGAATGTGGTTGCCGGCGTGTCGGCGTCGATGAGGTCTCGCTCTCCGGCCGACCCGTCATCGCTCGATGCGCCGTCGGCGGATCCACTGTCGAAGAAGCTCTCATCCTCCCCGGCGCTGTCGTTCCCGCCGCCGCAGGCGGCGAGAAGGATCGCCAGTGTTGCGAGCAGGGCTGTCAGTCGTCGTTCCATGTCAACGTGACGAACGACGCAAACGTCCGGTTCCTTGAGTTACCCAACCGCAACATAGGTGCAGTCGCCGCCAGACGCGGGAGGCCCGACCCGCCGGGTTCGGTTTCGGCCATGGCAGGTTCAGTGCTCGTGCTGGGCGGCCAGTTGCTGTCCGGTCAGGCCAAGTTCCCTCGCCTTCCTCTCGCTGAAGATGATGGCGAGAACAAGCATGGCCACGATGACGGTGAGGGAGACGTAGGTGTTGAGGTGGTACCAGGGGCTGGCGACCATCTTGACACCGACGAACATCAGGATGCCCCCGAGGGCATGGGACAGGTAGTGGAACCGCTGGCGGGCATCGGCCAGGAGGAAGTACATCGCTCGTAGCCCGAGGATGGCGAACGCATTGGCGGCGAAGACGAGGTAGGGCTCGTTCGAGACGGCGAGGACGGCGGGAACCGAGTCGACGGCGAAGATCACGTCGGTGAATTCGACCACGACGAGGGCAGCGAACAGGGGAGTCGCCGCCCGATGACCGTTCTGGACCGTGAAGAACTTGTGGCCGTCGAATTCGTTGCTCACCGGCATCACCCGTTTGAGCAGACCGAGTCCGGTCGTCTTGGTGTTCTCCCCCTCGTCGTCGCGGTGGCGAATGATCTTGGCGCCTGTGTAGATCAGGAAGGCGCCGAAGACCACCAGAACCCAGACGAATCGGGCGATGAGTGTCGCGCCGACGACGATGAACAAGAAGCGGAGGGTGAGGGCGCCGAAGATGCCCCAGAAGAGCACCCGATGCTGGTACTTCAGCGGGATCCGCATCGTCGAGAAGAGGATCGCCCAGACGAACACGTTGTCGATGCTCAGCGACTTCTCGATCAGGTAGCCGCTCAGATACTCCCCGAATGCCTGGCTCCCGAAGTGGTAGGCGACCCAACCGCCGAACAGCAGGCCACACACGACCCAGCCGGTGCTCTCACGCAGCGCCTCGTTGCCGGTGGGCTCGTGGTCGTCGCGGTGCCGGTACAGGTCGAACGCCAGCATGGCGAGGATGATCACGATGAGAACGGCCCAGTTCCAGGCCGGGATGCCGTCGGGTCCCGGGTCCCAGAAGTTCTCCCGGGCTTCGACGGCGAAGAGGACCGAATCCATGGCACAAGTGTTATCCAAGAAGTCCGGCGCTCACGCAGCGGTCCGACAATCTGATTGCTCGACAGGTCCTGGGGAGCGTGGTCGGATTCATCGGGATGGCCGTCGAACCGAAAAGGGAAGCCATGAGTGAGCGCGTGCTGTGGTCGGTCCGGGCTGCCCTGGTGGTGGCGATCGGCGTGACCGTGTCGTTCCCGTCATGGGAGCAGTTCGAGGGCAAGGGCATGCTCTTCCGAGCCCCGTTCTATCTGTTGCCGCTGGTGGTGGTCCCCGTCATCTGGCGGCTGCGGGGCCGACCGGCTCCGTACCCATATGCGGTCGATGCCCTGGTCGTGGCGCCGTTCCTCTTGGACACGTGCGGCAACATCTTCGGCTTCTACAACAACTACGACGTGACCGACGACGTCCTCCATTTTCTCAACTGGCTGCTGCTGATCGCCGGGGTCACGCTTGCGCTCGCCCGGTCCGGGCTGGGCCGCTGGAATGCGTGGACGACGGCCTACGGGATCGGCGGACTGGCCATCATCTGGTGGGAGTTTGCCGAGTACATCGTGCAGGAAGCGGGCACCGCCGGGCTCGGCCTCACCTACGGCGATACCATCGGCGACCTACTGCTCAGCAGTACCGGCGGTGGTGTCGGGGCGGCGCTGGTGGTGTTGCTGGCCTGGCCCGAACAACCTCACTCCGGAGGACCGTTCGTGGGACCTGCCCGCTGAGGCGAGCCGCCGCCGGCGGAGCGCCCCTGTTCACGGCCGGAGCGCTGGCTCTACGCTGGAGGCATGCCCGAGTACCGCTCACGCACCACCACCCATGGCCGCAACATGGCGGGCGCTCGTGCCCTGTGGCGGGCCACCGGCATGTCAGACGACGATTTCGAAAAGCCGATCATCGCTGTTTCAAACTCTTTCACCCAGTTCGTCCCCGGTCATGTGCACCTCAAGGACCTCGGCCAGCTCGTCGCCCGCGAGATCGAGGCCGCCGGCGGGGTGGCCAAGGAGTTCAACACGATCGCCGTCGACGACGGCATCGCCATGGGCCACGGAGGAATGCTGTACAGCCTGCCCAGCCGTGATCTGATCTCCGATGCCGTCGAGTACATGGTCAATGCCCACTGCGCAGATGCGCTGGTGTGCATCTCGAACTGCGACAAGATCACGCCGGGCATGCTCAACGCTGCCCTCCGACTCAACATCCCGGCCGTTTTCGTGAGCGGCGGTCCCATGGAGGCGGGCAAGACCCGGCTGGCGGGAGCCGAGGTGAAGGTCGACCTGATCACGGCGATGATGACGGCCGGCGATGCACGCGTGAGCGATGAGGACGTGGCCGCCGTCGAGCGATCGGCCTGCCCGACCTGTGGCTCCTGTTCGGGCATGTTCACCGCCAACTCGATGAACTGTCTGACCGAGGCGTTGGGCCTCTCGCTCCCCGGCAACGGTTCGACCCTCGCAACCCACGCCGACCGCCGCGAACTGTTCCTCGCCGCCGGCCGCACCGTGGTCGACCTCGCCCGCCGGTATTACGAGAAGGACGACGAGTCGGTGCTCCCGCGCAGCGTGGCCAGCCGTACAGCCTTCGCCAACGCCATGGTCCTCGACATCGCCATGGGTGGATCGACGAACACCGTGCTCCACATCCTGGCGGCCGCCCAGGAGGCCGGACATGACTTCACGATGTCCGACATCGACGCCATCAGCCGCCGGGTGCCCAACATCTGCAAGGTCGCCCCCAGCACCGACCGGTACCACATGGAGGACGTCCACCGGGCCGGGGGGATCATGGGCATTCTCGGAGAGCTCGATCGGGCCGGGTTGATCGACACGACGGTCCAGACCGTCCACAGTCCCACGCTGGGAGCAGCGCTCGACGAGTGGGACATCATGCGGCCGACGGCGACGGCGGCTGCCCACCGGCTGTATTCGGCCGGTCCGGCCGGAATCCCCACGCAGGAGGCCTTCAGCCAGGACACCCGCTGGCCGTCGCTGGACACCGACCGCCGGGAGGGCTGCATCCGCAGCATCGAGCATGCCTACACCGCCGAGGGGGGCCTGGCCGTGCTCTACGGCAACATCGCCGAGAAGGGCTGCATCGTCAAGACCGCCGGCGTCGACGAGTCCAACTTCACCTTCCGGGGCACCGCCCGCGTCTACGAGAGCCAAGACGACGCGGTCGAAGGGATTCTCGGCGAGGAAGTGCAGCCCGGCGACGTTGTGATCGTTCGGTACGAGGGCCCCAAGGGTGGGCCGGGAATGCAGGAGATGTTGTACCCCACCACCTACCTCAAGAGCCGCGGCCTCGGTACGGAATGCGCGCTGTTCACCGACGGACGGTTCTCCGGCGGAACGTCGGGGTTGTCGATCGGGCACGCGTCTCCCGAAGCGGCGGCCGGAGGAGCGATCGCCCTGATCCGCAACGGCGATTGGATCAGCATCGACATTCCGAACCGGACGGTCAGGCTCGAGGTCGACGACGGGCAACTGGCTGAACGCCGGGCGGCCGAGGAGGCGAGGGGGGTGAGGGCTTTCACTCCGGAAGAGCGGGAACGGGTGGTGAGCCAGGCTCTCCGCGCCTACGCCAGCATGGTCACCAGCGCCGACACGGGCGCGGTGCGGCTCGTACCCTGAGCCCCACTCAGGGTGACCGGTAGCGAAGCGAGCGGGTTGTCCAGGCCTCGGTCTCGAGGCGCCAAGTTTCGGTGATCGATCCCGGATCGACGTCCTCCAGCAGCTGACGCCGGATTGCCGGATCCCCGGTGAGCCGGTCGAACCCCGCCGGCTGGTCGATGACGCCTTCCCGGTCCGCCATGGTGTCGAGGAAGGCGTCGAGAAGCTCGAGGCCGGTGAGAAACGGCGTCGAGAGGGGTCCGGTCGTGCTCAGTGCCACCCCGGTCAGCTCCTGGCCCTCGTAGCGGGGAGCGACCGACATCTTGGGGATGGAGCGAGGCGTGAATGTCGCGACGGCGGCGTTCAGGCCGGTCAGGCCTCGGTCGTTGATGTTCTGGACGACGGATGCGGCATCGACATCGGGGCCACCGATCACGGCGAAGGGCTCCTCGGTGCCTCTTCCGACGCTGAGCGAGGTCGCTTCGAACAGCACGACCGCCGGATAGAGCCAGGTCGAGCGCAGGGTCGGCAGATTCGGGCTGGGCGGGATCCACGGGTCGGCGAGTGGGGCGGCCGGCCCGACGACCCGCAGGTCCACGTTCGGGTCGACCTCGCCCTCGGCGGCGAGCAGACGGGCCAGTTCGGCCGACGTCAGCCCATAGACCGGGGGAATGGCATAGGGCGACACGAACGACTCGACGGCCGGTACCCGAACCGGCCCATCGACCGCTCGGCCCTGGGGGTTGGTGCGATCGATGATCACCAGGGGGACATCGGCAGAGGCGGCGGCCTGCATGACCAGGCCCATTGTGGCGATGTAGGTGAACGCCCGCACGCCCACGTCCTGGAGGTCGTACACGATGGCCTCGAGGTCTGCGAGATCGCCGGGTTCGGGAGCGCGACGCTCGCCGTAGAGACTCCGGATCGGTATGCCCGTCACCGGTTCCAGGCCGTCATCGACCGGGCGCCCGGCGTCGACGGTGCCGGTGAGGCCGTGCTCGGGTGCGAAGATCCTCTGCAGTTCGATCCCGGGCGCTGCGTCGAGTACGTCGATCGTCCGCCTTCCCTGGAGCGTCGATGCGCGGTGGGCGACGAGGCCGACCCTGGTCGGGCCACCGTCCGGGGGCGCCAGAGCGAGGAGTGCGTCGAGCAACGCCTCGCTCTGACCCGGCGCTCGAGTCTCGGGTGGTGTCGTGGTCGCAGTGGTCGTCGTGGTGCTTCTCGATGTCGCGTTGGTGCTGGTCGTGGTGGCGCGGCCGGTCGTCGCGCTGGTGGGGGAGTCGCCGCCCGGCGCCCGAGCCTCCGGACTTGTTGTGCAGCCGGCCACGACCAGCGCGAGCGAGACCAGTGCCGGGATCGGGCGCACCACGCAGCGACCCTAGTGGCCGCCGTCGTCGCCGGCGGATCGGGCCACCCCCTTCGGTCACGTATTGTGGTCTATTGGTGACCTCATGTCGTCGACGTATTTGGGCCAAAGAAGGGGAAAAGGGAACAACCCCGGGTCGGAGACCCGGGGTTGTCGTGGCGGTGGATCCACCACAGTCGAAATGAGCGGTAGTACCGTTCTCCTCAACTGCTTTTCACTGCCCGTCAGTCCCGAGGGATTGGCGGGCAGTGCCGTTACGTGCCGGTCTCCTCCCTTTCGAGCCTGTCCCGTTGGCCCGGCGCAGCGACCTCGGCGTCGGGACCCGTGCTCCCTTGCGAGAATGCGGGGCCCTCGGCCAGGCCACCGGAATGCCGGCGGTCCAGACACGAGTCCGGAGGTTGAGACCGAACCTTCTCACCGCCGCCGCAGCGGGGGTGAGTCGGCGCCTCGGGCCGCTCTTGCGCCGTCGCCGGCGATCGAGCTTCCGTTGGCCGGTGGATCTCACCTACCCCTTGGATCGTCCCTCCGGCGTGTCCGGCTGGTTCGCCATCTCCCCGGTGCGACGATCGCTCGCCGCCCCAGTTCAAGGCGCCCCGGTCCTTCTCCGACCCGGTGAGCTTCCCCTTGGGGTAACGGAGATACTTCCGCAGGAGCCAAGCTCCCGTCAAGCCAAACGAGAAGAAAACTTCAAAGAAACTCTGTGCGCTGTCAAGGCGCTACACAGAGTCGAAAAACGCCCGGACAATTCTCGGCTTCGCTCGCATTTTCGTTCACCGTCGGGACCCTGTGGTGGATGGTCTCGGACAGCCGGTCGTCGGGGTGTCGCGCCGTACCACCGGACTAGCCTTGCGGCATGAAACGGACGATCGAGTCGGTGGCTGTGTTGGGATGCGGCACGATGGGCGCCGGGATCGCTGCCGCGTCGGCGGCGGCCGGGTGCAGGGTGCTCATGCTCGACATCACACCCGAGGCGGTCGAGCGAGGACTCGCCGTCGTGGACGAGGAGCATCGCCACCTCATCGACACGGGAACCTTCGACTCCGATCTCCCTCGCATCGTCGACTACGACTGGATCTGCGAGGCGATCATCGAGGACCTGCAGACCAAGCGCCGCCTGTTCGAGCGCGTCGAGCCGCTTCGTCGACCTGGCTCGGTCGTCTCGTCCAACACCTCGGGTATACCGCTCCGCTCGATCGCCGACGGGATGCCGGAATCGCTCCGCCGAGACATCGCCATCACGCACTTCTTCAACCCGGTTCGCGTCATGAAGCTCTTCGAGCTGGTGCCCGGCGAGGACACGGACCCTGCGGTCATCGACGCGTTCGCCGCATTCGGGGCCAACCAGCTGCACAAGGGAGTCGTCCACGCCAAGGACACCGTCAACTTCATCGGGAACCGAATCGGCTGCTTCTTCATGCTCTCGGGCCTCCATCGGGCCAAGCCGTTTCTGGCCGAAGGGCTCACTCAGGAGACCATCGACGTCGTCCTCGGGGGCCCGGTGGGACTTCCCTCCACCGGGCTCTACGGGCTGATCGATCTCATCGGTCTCGACGTCATGGATCTCGTCGGCAAGAACCTGGCCATCAACCTCCCCGACGGCGACCCCGGCCGGGCGTTCACGAGCTTCCCGGCCGCCGAGCAACGAATGCTCGAGCGCGGGCAACTGGGTCGCAAGACGCGCGACACGGGCGGGTTTGCCAGGGTTCTGAGGTCAGCGGACGGCGCCAAGACGGTAGAGACCTTCGACCTGGAATCCGAGCGATGGCGGGCCGCCGAGCCGCCCGACCTCGCCGGCGTCCCGACCGAGTTGGGTGACGTCGTCTTCCACGACTCGCTGCATGGTCGTCTCGCCTGGGACATCTTCGGCGGGACCCTCCGGTACGCCGCCGGTCTCGTCCCCGAGATCGCCGGCGACATCGCCAACGTCGACAACGCCATCCGCTGGGGGTTCAACTGGCAGCTCGGGCCCTTCGAGATGCTCGACCACCTCGGGCCGGCGAGGGTGATCGAGCGGATCGAATCCGAGGGCGCCGAGGTCCCCTCGATGCTGGGTGTCCTCGGCGACGCAGGGGCGCAGAGCTTCTACCGGACAGCGGACGCCCAACGCGTCATGATGATGCCCGACCGCACGTGGGCCCCGGTCCCTTCCGGCTAGGACGTCGACGGCGCCGCCCACCCACCACGAAAGGCCATCGCCATGGTCGAACCCGACCTCTACCGATTCGACACCCTCAGCCTCCACGCCGGGCAGCGGCCCGATCCCGCCACCGGTGCCCGCGCCGTACCCATCTACGCCACGACCTCCTACGCCTTCGAGGACACCGATCAGGCCTCGGCGTTGTTCAACCTCGAGGCGCCGGGGCACATCTACAGTCGCATCTCCAACCCGACCGTCGCCGTGCTCGAGGAACGCCTGGCGGCGCTCGACGGGGGCGTCGGTGCTGTCTGCACGGCCTCGGGAACCGCCGCCCTCCACCTGGCGGTGGCCACGTTGTGCTCGGCCGGCGATCACATCGTCTCGAGCCGGAACCTCTACGGCGGCAGTCACAACGCCATGCAGCACACGTTCCCCCGGTTCGGCATCACGACCACCTTTGTCGACCTCGCCGATCTCGACCAGGTGCAGTCAGCCATCCAACCGAACACCAAGATCCTGTACGGCGAGGCACTGGGAAATCCCGGCATCGAGGTGATGGACATCCCGGCCGTCGCCGACCTCGCCCACGGGCACGGGATGCCTCTGATGGTCGATGCCACCTTCGCCACCCCCTACCTGATCAAACCCATCGAGCACGGCGCCGACATCGTCTACCACAGCGTGACCAAGTTTCTCGGCGGTCACGGGATCGCTCTCGGCGGAGTGATCGTCGACGGCGGCCGGTTCGATTGGACCCAGAACGACAAATTCCCGACCATGACCGAGCCCTACGCGGGGTATCACGGCATCTCCTTCGCCGAGGAGTTCGGGCCGACCGCCCTCGGCATGCGCGCGCGGGCCGAGGGCCTGCGTGACTTCGGGGCGGCCATGAGCCCCCACAACGCCTTTGCCCTCCTCCAGGGGGTCGAGACGCTCTCGGTCCGGATGCAGCGGCACGTGTCCAACACCGCCGCAGTGATCGAGATGCTCCAAGCTCATGACGCCGTCACCTGGATCCGGCACCCCTCGCTCGCCGACCACCCCGACCACGACGTGGCAGAGCGGCTCTATCCGCGGGGCACGGGCGCAATCGTGAGCTTCGGGGTGCGCGGCGGTCGGGACGCCGGCCGGAAGTTCATCGAATCGGTCGAGCTGGCCAGCCACCTGGCCAACGTCGGGGACGCCAAGACCCTGGTCATCCATCCGGGCTCCACGACGCACAGCCAGCTGAGCTCGGCTGCGCTGGAGGCGGCGGGCATCTCCGGCGACCTCGTCCGCCTCTCGGTCGGGCTCGAAGATCCCGACGACATCAGCGAGGACCTCGCTCGGGCCCTGAAGGCCAGCCAGCGATGAAGGGCTCGGTCCAGGACCGACTCACCGATTCGGAGATCGACGGCCACGAGGTGCACGTCCGCACGGGCGGTGTCTCCCTCGACCCCGACGGACCCGTGCTGCTCATGGTTCATGGCGCAGGGATGGACGGCACGATCTGGAGTCAGCAAACCCGCTTCCTGGCCATGCGAGGGATCCAGGTACTGGCGATCGACCTGCCCGGCCACGGGATGAGCGGGGGCCGGCCACTCCCCGGTGTCGGCGCCATGGCCGACTGGTTGGTCCGGGTCTGCGACGCCGCCGACCTGGCCGATGTCACGATCGCCGGGCACAGCATGGGAACGTTCATCGCGCTGGAGGTCGCCACCCGATTTCCTCGACTCGTGCGCTCCGTCGCCCTCTTCGGAACCGCCACCGCCATGCCCGTCCACCCGGATCTCCTGGCCGCTGCCGAGCACGACATCCGCCGGGCGGCGGCGTTGATGACCGGATGGAGCCACGCCGCTCCGTCACGCATCGGTCGCAACCCGACACCGGGCCTGTGGATGACCGGGGGGGTCGCCGCGCTTGTCGAGCGAAGCCGGCCGGGCGTGCTTCACCTCGACCTCACCGCCTGTGCGGTCTATGACCAGGCCGAGGCTCGAGCGGCGACGCTCACCTGTCCAGCGCTGGTCGTGGTCGGCTCCGCCGATCGCATGACGCCGGCGCGGTCGGGTCGGGCCATGGCGACGGCGATGGTCCGCAGCGAGTCGGTCGAGGTGCTCGAGCTCCCAGGCGCCGGACACATGATGCTCACCGAGGAACCGCAGGCCGTGCGAGAGGCGCTCTTGTCGTTCGTCCGCTGAGGTTTCCGTTTCGCCGTCACGGCGAGCCCTTGATCGGTGCGACGAGTGGCCGATCGGAAGGTGTGCGAAGCACACTCGTCAGGCCGGCCGACTGGAGCGGGATTGAGGCCCCTCCCGTGCACGACTCGTGGAAGGGCCTCTGGTTTCGCCTCCGCCACCAGCAGCCCGAACGACCGGACCGCATGGATCCCTTTGCCGAGCCCGTGCGTCTGGTACTGCCCTTCTGAGGTCCCCGGCCGATCAGGTCTCATCCAGAAACGATCGGACGGCCAGCCGGTAACCACGGTGGCCGAACCCGAACAGCACACCCGCGCATGCTGCGCTCAGGATCGATCGATGCCGGAAGTCCTCCCGGGCGGCGATGTTGGAGATGTGCACCTCGACCACGGGAATGTCGACGCTGGCGATGGCGTCACGGATGGCCACGCTCGTGTGGGAGTACCCCCCGGCATTGACGACCACGCCGGTCGCCCACTCGTCGGCGGCCTGGATGGCATCGACGAGTGCTCCCTCACTGTTGGACTGGAGTGTCCGGATCTCGGCTCCGTGTTCGGACCCGAACTCGACGAGCTGGTCCATGATCTCGGCGAGCGTCGCCGAGCCGTAGACCTCCGGCTCCCGCTTGCCGAGCATGTTCAGGTTCGGTCCGTTGAGGATCAGGAGGCGAACGGAGGGAACGGGCAGCGACTGGCTCATCGCGCCCTAACATAGTCCCGCACCCCGACAGCGATCCGTGGATGAGCCGATGGCCGAAGTACCAGAACCGACCAACGACGACGTGGAGCGCCGGCGCCGGCGGCGCCGCGCAGCGATGGCGCCCCCCGTAGTCGAAGATGGCGACGTCGCCTTCGGTGGCATGGCCGGCATCGGGGTGCTCGCTGCCGTGCTCGCCGCCCTGTTCGGCTTCTTCGGCCTGGCCGCTTTCGACCGGACCACAACCGCCGAGCCGATGGTCGAGACCCCGCCGGTCACCGAACCGGCCGACGACGGCGAAGCATCGGGCCCGGACCTGCCCGCCATTCTCGGTGAGCTGAACGACGCCGGCTACGAAGGGCTGCAGCTCAGCGCCGACGGCGCGACCGTGGCCGTCACCGGTGAAGTTCCCGACACCGCCGCCCGCGATGCGGTGATCACCCTTGTGTCGGCCCAGCCCGGGGTCGAGCAGGTGATCGACCGGCTGTCGATCACCCCCGAGGAGACCCCCACGCCCGGCGACGCACTCGTGACGGTCACCGATGACAGCGTCGTTCTCGCCGGTGTCGTGCCCTCCGACACCGCCGCCGAGGAGCTCCGCGCCTTCGCTGCCGGGCTGTATCGGTCCGAGCAGATCACCGACGAACTGGTCGTGGTCGAGGGTGCGACACCAGCGACGGTCACGATCGAGGGCAGCGTCACCGGGCAGGAGTCCGCTTCGGCGCTCCTCGACGGCCTCGAGGCGCTCGCCAGCCAGCCGATCATCATCGACAACCTCGCCGTCGAAGCCGATGCCGGTCAGGAGATCAACGAAGCGCTGCAGATCGAACCC
This sequence comes from Acidimicrobiales bacterium, assembly GCA_041576015.1. Taxonomy (GTDB): domain Bacteria; phylum Actinomycetota; class Acidimicrobiia; order Acidimicrobiales; family SZUA-35; genus JABDIY01. Next base: position 2,581 of record JBFGLT010000015.1, on the reverse strand, counting down.
ATCTTGTTCCAGTCGGGCACAGCCCTGATCCTTCCCGAGTCCGAGGGTGTTCTGGGCGAGGCGGCGCGAATCCTCCAGGAGAACCCTGGCGCCGTGGTCGAGATCGGGGGTCACACCGACTCGCTGGGTCCCGACGACGCCAACCAAATCCTCTCCGAGCAGCGTGCACAGGCGGTGCTGCAGGCACTGCGGGACCTCGGTGTCACCAATGAGCTGACCGCCGTCGGCTATGGCGAGAGCCGCCTCCTGTTCCCCGACGACAAGGGCGACACGCCCGACAAGGAGGAGGCGCGCCAGGCGAACCGCCGGATCGAGTTCACCACCTTGAACTGAACGAGCCGGACCGCCGATCGGCGAGCCTGACCGACGGGACGGCATGTCAAGATCGCGACGAACGCCGGACCCGGTTGCATCCGAACACCGGCGCTGGTTGACTATCCGCAGATGACGACCTCGACCGCCGCTTCCACCCTCGTAGTAATCGTGTAGCGCACCGCTGCACATACCCAGCGTGCGCCTAGCCTCCCTCCTTGGGAGGCTTTCGCTATTTTCGACCCGGTTCTCACCCCCGAGCCAAGCCAAGGACCCACCGCCATGACACATCTCAACGGAGCACAAGCCCTCATCAAGAGCCTCGAGGCAGAGGGAGTCGAGGTGGTGTTCGGTTATCCGGGCGGCGCCATCCTCCCGGTCTATGACCCGATCATCGAATCGCCGATTCGTCACGTCCTCGTCCGACACGAACAGGGCGCCGGCCACATGGCCGAGGGGTATGCGCACGCCACCGGCCGCCCGGGCGTCTGCATGGTCACGAGCGGACCGGCCGCCACCAATATCGTGACGCCGCTGGCCGATGCCATGCTCGACTCGGTGCCGCTGGTCTGCATCAGCGGACAGGTTGCGCTCGCCGCCATCGGCACCGACGCCTTCCAGGAGTGCGACACGACCGGGATCACGCGGTCCATCACGAAGCACAACTTCCTGGTCACCCGGGCCGAGGAAATTCCCGAGACGATCAAGGCGGCTTTTCACATCGCCACGACCGGGCGACCGGGACCGGTGTTGGTCGACGTGCCCAAGAACATCGTCGATGCCAACAACCCCGACGCCTACTTCGATTTCGACTATGCCCCCGCCCACCTCGACCTTCCCGGATATCACCCGAGAACCGACCCCGAACCAGCGCTCATCGAGCAGGCGGTGAAGCTGATCGCCAACGCTCGCCAACCGGTGCTCTACGTCGGCGGCGGGGTGCTGAAGGCGCGCGGTGCCGAGGCCTTGAGGGCCCTGGTCGAGCTCACTGGCATTCCTGTTGTCACGACACTGATGGCTCGCGGCGCCTTCCCGGACTCCCACCCGCTGTGCCTCGGCATGCCGGGCATGCACGGCAATTACACCGCCGTCACCGCAATGCAGAAGAGTGACCTTCTGATCGCCCTCGGCAGCAGATTCGACGACCGGATCACCGGTCGGGTGGGATCCTTCGCGCCGGACGCCAAGGTGATCCACGTCGACATCGATCCCGCGGAGCACGGAAAGGTTCGCCGGCCCGATGTCGCCATCGCCGCCGACTGCCGCGTCGCCACCGAGGCGCTGGCCGACGCCCTCCGGCGGAGTGATTACCCGTCGTCGGCGCCCGATCTGAGGCCCTGGCACTCACGACTCAGCGGATGGCAGGAGACGTTCCCGCTCACGTATGAACAGTCGGAAGCGGGCGAACTCCTCAAACCGCAGTTCGTCATCGAGCGGCTTCGCGATCTGACCCCCGACGACACCATCGTGACGAGCGGAGTCGGCCAGCATCAGATGTTCGCCAGCCAGTACTGGAAGTTCGACCACCCGTACACCTGGATCAACTCCGGGGGCCTGGGCACGATGGGATACGCCATCCCGGCCGCCATCGGCGCCAAGGCCGGGATGCCCGATCGCACGGTGTGGGCCATCGACGGCGACGGTTGCTTCCAGATGACGGCCCAGGAGCTGGTGACGGCGAGCGTCGAACGGATCCCGATCAAGGTCGCCCTCTTCAACAACTCCTATCTCGGCATGGTGCGCCAGTGGCAGGAGATGTTCTACGACAACCGGTATTCCGAGGTGCACCTCACGCCGAACCTCCCCGACTACGTCATGTGGTCCCGGGCCATGGGGTGTCACGCCGTTCGGGTCGAGGCCCCCGAAGAGGTCGAACCGGCCATCGCCGAGGCCAACGCGATCGACGACAAGCCGGTGGTGCTCGAGTTCGTCACCGAGGCCGAGGAGAACGTCTATCCGATGGTCCCCGGGGGTCGCAGCAACTCCGACATCGTCGTTCCGCCGTTCCAGCTGCGGGGTGATCGGCCATGAGCGGTGCCAAGGGCCGACCTCCCACGCACACCCTGGTCGTCCTCGTCGAGAACAAGGCCGGCGTGCTCGCCCGGGTCGCCGGGCTCTTCGCCCGTCGCGGTTTCAACATCGAATCCCTGGCGGTCGCCCCCACCGACGACGACCGGTTCAGCCGCATCACCATCGTCGTCGATGCCGAGTCGGCGCCGATCGATCAGGTGATCAAACAACTCGACAAGCTCGTCAACGTCGTCGACAT
>JBFGLT010000014.1:0-32527 GCA_041576015.1 Acidimicrobiales bacterium | reverse complement strand
GGCGACGTGTTCACGGCCCGCAACGGCAAGACGGTCGAGGTGCTCAACACCGACGCGGAGGGCCGGCTGGTGCTCGCTGATGCATTGTCACTCGCCGTCGAGTCCGAGCCGGACGCCATCGTCGACATCGCCACCTTGACCGGATCGGTGACCGGGGCCCTCGGCGTGCGCTACGCCGGCCTCATGGGGAACGACGAGGACCTGCTCGAACAGGCACAGCAGGCGGCGGCCGCCGCCGGCGAGAACGTCTGGCCCCTGCCCCTTCCCGACGACTACCGCAAGGACCTCGAATCCGAGGTCGCCGACCTTCGCAACATCGGCAAGGGGCCCTACGGAGGGGCACTCGTCGCCGGCCTGTTCCTTCGCGAGTTTGTCGGCGACCTCCCCTGGGTCCACTTCGACCTCGGCCTGGCGGCCATGTCCGAGGTCGACGAGGGTCTCCTCGTGAAGGGTGGGACGGGCACCGGCGCCCGCACCCTGGCCCGCCTGGCCGCCTCCTTGGGTTGATCCTCCCCGGTTGGTCCCTCGGGACCGATCGAGCCGGGTGGATTGCCCTGTCGAGGATCTGGTGTGGTCCGTACTGTGTGCCGGGTATGCGGCACATCTGGCGCTGGAGCGTGTTTGTGGCCGGCCTCGCCGCGTGCCTGGCGCTCGCCGTTCCGGCGCTCGCCGAGCTCGACTCCACCAAGCACACCGACTGGGGGGTCGCCACGAAGGGTGATTCGGCAACCATCGCTCAGTGGGAGGCGCTCGCCTGGGAGGTCGACCAGATCGGCGGCACGATCTACGTCGGCGGAAATTTCCTCGATGTCACCGACGGTGACGACCTCGTTCCCCGGCCGTATCTGGCGGCGTTCGACGCCGACACCGGAGCGTGGCAGTCGTGGTTCGATCCCGCCGTCGGGAACGCCGTCTTCGCCCTCGAGCCGACGCCAGACGGCGGGTTGATGGTCGGTGGGGAAATCGGCACATGGAATGGCGCCACCATCGGCTCGCTCGTCAAGATCGACCCGTCGACCGGTGAGATCTGGCCCGGCTGGCAGACTCGGGTGTACGGCGGCGCATCGTCGATCCGGGACCTCCGACTCGAAGCAGACGGCTGGATGTACGCCGTCGGGGATTTCTCAACGGTGACCGACGGGGCCGGCCCGATCACCGCCGGCGGGGCGGTCCGGTTCGATCCGTTGACCGGCGACATCGACGAGGGGTGGTTGCCGACCCTCGAGTCCGGATCCGGTTGGGGGGTGAGCCGATCGCCCGTCACGGGTGTCGTGTACGTGGCCGGCTTCTTCCAGTCGGTCAACGGTGACCCTGGTGCTCGCGGACTGGTCGGCCTCGACGACGGCGGAGCTGTCGTCGTCGACCGCGCTGCGGTCCCGTTCAACGGCTGTACGACATGGCCGTACTGCTCACAGATGTACGACGTCGTCGCCACCGAACACGGCCACATCTGGGTCGGCGGTGTCGAGCACGCGCTCTACGTGATCGACGAGACGAACGGCGAGCTGGTGAAGATGCACTACACCGCCTGTGATCCGCACGTCAACGACGTGTGCCTGCCGCGAGACTGGTACGGAGGTGAGTTCCAGGAAATCGAACGGATCGGCGACCGCATCTACGCGACCTGCCACTGCTGGTACGACATCTACAGCGACACGACCGTGATCTTGCACACTCGCCCGTACGACAATCCGACCGCCACCCACCACACCGTGAACGCGGTGGCGGCGTTCGATGCGTCCACCGGCGAGCTCATCCCGGAGTTCGCGCCACAGTTGACCGGCGACGCAGGCGGGTTCGCCGTCCACCAGAATCCGAGTGACGGGTGCCTGTGGATCGCCGGCGGATGCAGCGCCTACGGTGCCCCTGGGGGTCCCCAACCGGCGGCCCACGACGTCGTTCGGCTCTGCGACGAATCCGGTCCTGGTCCGGCCGCTCAGCCGCCGGCCGAACCACCCCCTCCCCTCGAATGCTCGGTCAGCGTCGATCCGGCCGGTCCATCGGCCACCGTGACCTGGACCGACGCCTCGACGTCCACCGGGACGGTCATCTACCGCTCGGTGGACGGTGGCGGAACCTACTGGCGAGGACGGGTCGATCCACCGGCCGAGTCGGTCTTCTCCGAACCGGTCCCCGTCGCCGCGGTGACCGACTATTTCGCCAAGCACGTCTATCCGGGCGGTCAGCGATCCGACGCGGCCAGCTGCGGGCGGGTGGATCTGCTCCCCGACCTCGTCCCGCCCGCTTGGTGCGACGCCGCCGTCGACGTCGACGGTCGCGCTCGACTCGTGTGGGACGCGGGCAGCGACGCCGAGAGCTACGTCCTGCGGCGGTCGGTCGACGGTGGCACCTCCTACTGGCGGGGCCGGGTGACCGGCACCACCTTCACCGGCGCCACCCTCGAATCGGGCCGAACCTACGACTACACCGTCGAGGCCCGAGCAGCCGACGGATCGACCACCGATCCCGTACCGTGCACCCCCCAGTTGGCCGTTGAACCACCGCCGCTCGACCCGGTGATGGCGTGCGGCGCTTCGCTCGGCGGTCCGGGCGGAGCGACGCCCGTCCTGGACTGGGAACGTGCGAGCGGAGCCCTTCGATACATCGTGCGGCGGTCGATCGACGGTGGGCCGAACTACTGGAGGGCAAGCATGCCCGACACAGCCTCGCCGGAGGGCTCGTTCACCTTCGACGGCGTCGAGCTGAACGACCAGCGCAGCTACTCCTACTCGGTCACCGCCGTCGGGATCGACGGCTCGACGGCGCCGCCGACCCCGTGCACGCCGGTCCTGGTGTACACGCCTCCACCGCTGGCGGCCGCCGCTGCCTGCGTGGCCGAGGTGACCGGGCCCGACGCCGCTGGCTCGGTGACGATCGCCGTCTCCTGGGATTCCCTCGACGATGCCGCCCTCGATGTGATCGTCTACCGCAGCCGCAACGGCGGCCCGTCCCACTGGCGGGGACGCATCGGAGGCGCTGACGGCCCCTTCTCCGACTCGGGAGTCGAGTCCGATGTTTACGAGTACGAGATCGTGGTCGCATCCGGCGGTCGAACGAGCGAGCGAACGCCCTGCTCGACGCCTCCCGAGCCCGCCTGAGGTAAGGTCGGTTCATGCCTCGTGCGATTTGGAGCGGAGCGATCAGCTTCGGGCTGGTGTCGATCCCGGTGAAGATGTACACGGCGGTCAGCACCAAGTCGGTGCGCTTCAACCAGCTCGACGGTCGCGACCACCAGCGGGTCAAACAGAAGCGGGTGAACGCCCACACCGGTGAAGAGGTGCCCTACGACGAAATCGTCAAGGGGTACGAGATCATGAAGGACACCTATGTCGTCGTCACCGACGACGAGATCGCCGGCCTGGCGCCAAAGGCGAGCCGGACGATCGACATCGTCGAGTTCGTCGAAGAGGACGAGATCGACCCGGTGTTCTACCAGTCGGCGTACTATCTCGTGCCCGACGAGCTCGCCCGAAAGAGTTACGCCCTGCTCACCGAAGCGATGGAACAGGACGGGCGAGTCGCCCTCGCCCGCATGGTGATGCGGACCAAGGAATACCTGGCGGCGATCCGTCCGAGCAACGGTCGACTGATGCTGTCGACGATGATCTACAGCGACGAGGTCGTCGATCCTGCCGAGATCCCCGGATTCGACGAGCTCGAGGCCATCGAGGTCAGCGAGGCAGAGCGCAACATGGCCAAGGCGCTGATCGAATCGCTGGCCGGCGGCTTCAACCCGGACAAGTACGAGGACACCTTCCGCAACGAGGTTCTCGACTTGATCCAGCGCAAGTCGAGCGGCGATCTGGCCACCGTCGCCAGCGATGCGCCCGACGCTTCAGAGACCGTCGTCGACCTCATGGCCGCCCTCGAGGCGAGCGTGGCTGCTGCCAAGGAGGCCCGCGAGCGCCACCCGACTGGCGAGGCCACCCAGAAGTCGGCGACCAAGAAACCGGCCAAGAACGCAGCGGCCAAGAAGTCGAGCGCCAAGAGGGCGGCCAAGAAGCGAGTCAAGTCTGCCTGACACGACCCGCGTCGCGATCGGGGATCGAACCCTCTCGCTGTCGAATCTCGACAAGGTTCTCTATCCTGAGGTCGGCTTCACCAAGGGCGAGGTCCTTCGCTACTACGCGGGGATCGCCGATGTGATCCTGCCCCACCTCCGGGGCCGGTGCATCACGCTGCGACGCTGGCCCGACGGTGTCGATCGTCCGTCGTTCTTCGAGAAGCGGTGCCCATCCCATCGGCCGGACTGGATCCCGGTCTCGATCGGTCCGGGTAACGAACGCTCCACGAGCAGGGGCCGGACGGCGGGAGACGATTCCCCGATCGAGTACTGCCGGATCGAGGAGCCGGCCGCCCTCGTGTGGACGGCCAACCTCGCAGCACTCGAACTGCATGCGCCGATGGCGCTGGCCTCGGATCTCGACACACCGACGGCGGTGGTGATCGATCTCGATCCAGGCGAACCGGCGTCGATCGTCGAGTGTTGCCAGCGGGCGCTCGAACTCCAGGAACTCTTCGAACTGCTCGGACTTGTCGCGGTGGCCAAGACGTCGGGGTCAAAGGGCCTCCAGGTCTACCTGCCGCTCAACACGCCCGCCACCCATCGCCAGTGCGCCGAGTTCGCTCGCGGCCTCGGGAAGCTGCTGGCCAAGCAACGGCCCGATGCGGTCACCGTGAACATGGCCAAGCGGGAGCGCACCGGCCGGGTGTTCATCGACTGGAGCCAGAACTCGCGCCACAAGACCACGATCGCGCCGTACTCGCTTCGCGCTCGACCGGTCCCCTCGGTGTCGGCTCCCCTCTCCTGGGACGAGGTCGCCGACGGGGCGATTGGTACGCCACTCCAGATCACCGCCGAGGAGGCGCTGGTGCGGGCCGAACGCTTTGGCGACCTGTTCGGCCCCGTGCTCACCGAACGGCAGGAGCTCCCGGTCTGAGCGGGCAACGCCGGCGGTTGCCGGCTGGCACACGCTAAAGCTCGGACGCCTGGATCGGCTACTGACCGTAGGGGGTGTCGCGGCCGAGGACGGCTACGACCATGGCGTCGCCCACCGGCATTCCCGGATTGGCCGGCATCGCCAAGATGTTGGCCGGTTGCACGTTGAGGAGCTGGGCGACCAGCTCTGCGTCCTTGGAGTATCCCGGGACGAAGTACACCGTGCTCACGTCGATCGTCTCGGCGTTCTTGGGACTGAGCGTGGCATAGCCCGCCGCCGCCAGGATGTTGGTTCCTTCGCCGGCCACGCCGCCCTTCTCGGCACCGTTTCCGACGCGGGTGAGAACCTCGTTGGGCGGGTGCGCCACCGCCTCGGTCGTCGTCGGCGTCGTCGTGGTGGTCGTCGCGGTCGTGGTGGTCGTCGCCGCCGGCACAGTCGTGGTCGTCGTCGACGAAGCGGCGGCGCCGCCGGGAGTGTCATCGGCCCCGTTGGCGAGGATGTCGACCGGTTCGGCGTCCTCGCCGGACGCTGCGTTGACCAAGCCCCGCGCCCCCCACAGCATCGTGAGGGTCATGCCCATCAAGACGACCGCCAGCATGGCGGCGTTCAACACGTCGTGTCGCTCGATCCGGTCCACTGGCGACAGCTTTGCAGCAAACCGGTCGCGAGTGTTGGATAGCCCGGCTCAGCGCACTCAGGCCCCGGAGCGGACTCTCCGGGGCCTGATGTTTTTGGGCCCTTCTGCCCCAGGGTCCCGCCCGGACGGTCTGCGGACCGTCACGTCTTCCGTGCGTTCTGGCAACTTATCCGGCCGGAGGATCACTGTCAGGTTGAACGAGCCCGTTTTTTCCTGAGGACCCGGCGTCGACCAGTCGGCCCACCGTCAGGAAGGCCGTATGTCCGACCATCCGGTGATTGGGGCGGACGGCTTGACCCTCGATGTGCCAGGTACGGTGCAGGACCTCGATGGTGGTGGTCTCGGCGAACGCCCCATTGTCGAGTGCTCGCCGCACCTGTTGGGCCTGGGTGATGCTCGGGGTGTAGGCGACGATGACGCCGCCGGGTCGCAATCCGGCCGGGGCGTGTGTGATGACTCGCCACGGTTCGGGCAGGTCGAGGACGAACCGGTCGAACAGGTGTGCGCCGGCGGGTAGGCCCGGTGCTCCGGGCCGGATCCCGTCGTATGCGTCGGCCAGATGCACCTCGTAGCGGTCCTCCACCGCGGCACCGAGAAACGAGCGGACATTGTTGCGGGCCCGCCCGGCAAAGTCCTCGCGGATCTCGTATCCGACGACGTGTGCGCCGGCCCGCAGCAACGCCATCGACATCGCTCCGGACCCCAGGCCTGTCTCGAACACCCTTGCTCCCGGATAGATGTCGGCCAGCATGAGGAGCGCGCCGAGATCCTTCGGGTAGATCACCTGGGCTCCGCGCTTCATCTGGAGGACGAACTCGGCCAGCGTCGGGCGGAACACCCGGAACTTCTGGCCGCGCGTGGTCGTGACCTGCGAACCTTCGGTCCGGCCGATGATGTCGCGATGGGGGATGTAGCCGGCGTGGCTGTGGTACTCCTTGCCGTCGGTCAGCGTGATCAGGTACCGGCGGCCCTTGCTGTCGACGAGCAGCGCCAGCTCGCCGGCCCGCAGGTCACCTGCCGGAACCAACGAAGACCTACTTCGGCGTGCTCATCCGAGCCCGGGCTCGTTCGGCCCGCCTCTGGAGCCGATCGGCGCGACGATCGTTGCGTTGGTCCCGGCGTCCCTGGCGGGCCACCCGCCGTTCCGCCCGCCGTTCGGCCCGGGCTGCGGCTCGGGCCTGCCGGGCCTGACGAACCGCTGCCCGTTGCGCTTGGCGCTTGGCGGCTCGAGCGGCCCTGGCCGCCTTCTTGACGTCTCGGGCAGCCCGCCGTTCCTGACGGGCCGCCGCCCGGGACTCCTTGGCAGCGCGGCGATCGGCGGCCTTGGTTTCCCGGGCTGCCGTGCGCTCCTGCTTGCGGGCTTCGGACAAGGCGGCGGCCGCCGCACGTTCGGCTTGTCGTTGCTGGCGTTCGATCATGCGCCCGGCCCGGCGTTCTCGGCGACTGGGCCGGTCCGGATTACGTCGCTTCGCCTTGCGCTCGGCCCGCGCCGCCTTGTTCTCGGCTCGCGTCGCCCTCTTCTCGGCCTTTTCGGCCGCCTTGAACTGCTTCATTTGTTCCTCGTGGGTAATGGGAAGGTGTTCGATGACGAACTTCGAACCGACGCCGGCGGCGCTGAGGTCGATGATCTCCCGCTTGCCGGTCCGGCTCCGGACGAAGTTGTACAGCCCGAGTACGGCGCCACTGAGCACCCAGGACGAACCGGGGCTACGCAGCAGCCGGTTGACTCCGGCGGTCAGCACCCGGGTGGTCAGCGACCCGGCCATCAGAGCCGTCGGATCTCGACGACGGTGCTCTTTCTCTTCCCAGCGCGACGTCCGAGGAGATAGATCACGCCGACCAAGATGATCGCACCGCCCACCGCCACCAGTTGCACGATCTTCTTGGAGTCCGACGACACGGTTTCGATCTCACCTTGGATCGACCGGAACTTGGCTTCGATGTCGGCGGGGGTGATGGAGGGTTCGGTCATCGTACGGCCTGAGTTGCTTTCGACATGGCCCGGAAGATCAGCCCGACGATGAGGCCCATCGCCGCCATCGACCCGAGATAGGGGACGAGACTGGCGAAGCTCACGCCGTCGAACGCCGAGCCGGTTTCGGACTGGAGGAGCCGGAGCACGCCGACCCCGACGAACAGCACCCCGAGGAACACCAACACCGCTCCTGCCAACCCGAAACCGACGTAGCTTCCCAGCGACTTCAGCGGTTCGACAGTTTCCTGCTTGGCATAGCCCACCAGGATCGACTGGAGGTCCTTGGCTTCATCGATCGGGTTCGGTTTCGCCACGCCGGGCAGTGTAGTGGTCACGGGCTCGTCGTGCCGCCCTCGTCGGCGACCTGCCCGAGTTCGAGCTCGGCCAGCTCCATGGCGGTCCCGAGCGTGTCGACCAGCAGCTCGAGTCGTTCCCCAACCGTCGGGGTGGCGAGGAGGCGGTGGCGATCGTAGGTCGAGATCGGTGCGGTGGCCGTGAGTTGGAACGTGCCGAGCACGGCGTCATCGGTGAGGTCCTGGATCGCTCCGACGTCGTAGCCGAGTTCGGACACGAGTCCGAGCAGCCGGCGGTGGAGCGCAACGAGCTCGCCGTACTGGCGCTCCTGTTCGGGAGTGGCCACGGCGTCGTCGTCCCACAGCGACGTCAAGGCTCGCGGGTAGGGATCGTCGGGCAACCACTGCTCCACGCGGAGCCGCCGGATCCCCACGGCGACGATCCCCCACCGACCATCGGGCGTCTGCTCGGCCTCCACCACCCGAGCCAGGGTTCCGACATGAGCGCGCACGTCCTTTCCACCGACTTCGTGACCCCGCTCGATCAGCACGACGCCAAAGGAACGGTCCTCGGACTCGAGCACGTCCCGGATCATCGTCCGGTAGCGATCCTCGAAGACGTGAAGAGGGAGCACCATGCTCGGGAGCAGGACCGACCCCAGGGGGAACATCGGACGTTCGACGAAGGTCATGCGTCTACGGTTGCAGAGGACCGAGCTCGGTGAGCAACGGGGCGTCCGGATAGGACACCAGCGCCTCCACGAATGGTTCTTGCAGCGCCCGCAACTCTTCGTTGAGGCCCACCGAATCGCCGTTGACGATGTAGGTGAAGATGAGCGAGGTCTCGTCGGCCCGGGCGCTCTCGACCATGCCGGACAGCGCAGTGACACCGTTGAGCGTGCCAGTCTTGGCGAACACCCGACCATCGGCTGGCGTGCCGTCGTGGCGGACCACGAGCGAGCCGCGTTCCCCCGCGATCGAAAGGCTGGCGACCAGCGGGCTGTCGGATCCGGCGCGGTACAGGATCTCCGCCAGCAGCGAGCACGTGACCCTGTTGGTCTCGGCCAGTCCCGAACCGTCCTCGAGCCGCACGCCGGTCAGGTCGAATCGCTGCGACTCCAGGATCGACTGCACCACGGCCACGCCGGCGAGGGTGGATCCGATCCCCCGCTCGCTCCGCCCGAGGTGCTTGACCAAGATCTCCGCGCCGTAGTTGTTGCTATAGCTGTTGATGTGGGTGACGATGTCGGCGAGGGCCGGTGACTCGATCGACGCGAGCGTGATCCGCTCAACCGGCGCCGGCGACACCCGAGGAGCTCCGAGTACCACGATCCCTCGTTCGCCGAGCAGGCCGGCGAACACCGCCGTCGCATTGAGCGCTGGATTCGACGCGGGCGTACGTGTTCGGAAGCTACCGGCGAACTCCTCTGGCCAGGAGCTGAATCCCTCGTTGACCGACAGCGCCGACAGCGGCCCGGACTGATTCGATGCGATAAGGCGTTCGGCCCACGGCCCGTATCGTTCGGTGTCGAACAGTGACTCGTCGCCGACGACGCCCCCGGTGATCTCGACCACCCCGCTGGCGGCGACGGCGTCGGCCAGATCCTCCAGACGGGTGGACGCCCGTCCCGCTTGCTCGTCGCCGTACTGGGCGCGCCAGTCGTCGGTGACCAGGAAGGGATCGCCACCGCCGATCAGGTAGAGATCGCCATCGATGCGTCCGTCGACGAGCGGGGCGCCGGCGGAGACCGTCGTCGTGAACCGGCGATCGGGCCCGTACTGACTCAATACCGCGTAGGTCGAGACCAGTTTCTGGTTGCTCGCCGGCACGAGGGAGGTCGTCGCATTGGTTGAACTGAGCACCCGTTCGTCCTCCTGCACAACCAGGCAGACGGCCGGGCCCGAGCTGGCGAGGATCGTCGCCACCTCGGGTTCGAGGGCGGCAGCGGCCAGGGGCTGCTGCAAGGTCTCGGGCACCCGCCGAGCCGACAGCAGCGGAGTGCGAAGGTCGGTCGCGTAGGCGATCGGCTCGAGGATCTCGCCCTCGATGGCCGCCGACTGGGAGAACCTCCACGAGATGACCGAGGCAGCGGCGAGAAGCACCATCGGCACGACAGCTTGCCACCGAACGCCGGCGAGCGGGACAGGAGCCGAACGGCGTTCGGAACCGACTGGCCGGGTAGCTGCCCGTCGATCACCGCCGGTCCGTCGATCTGCCATCGGCATTCGACGGTAGTGGCTGGACGGGCCCGAGTGGGCGCATGTCCGACGTTGATGAGGGCTCAGCGCTGCGCGTAGCGCCACAACGCCTCGAGGGCGGCGACGGCGCGCCCAGCCGAGGGATAGCAGACCCGGCCCGACTCCCGGACGGCAGCGACGCCGGGATTCTCGGGGTTCGAGACGGCCAGTTCGGTGGCGATGAGAATCGGCTTTCCGGTCGCCTCGGACGCCTCGGCGGCGGCGGTGGCGAACCGGGCATCCTGGCGTTCGTGGTAGTCGACGATCCGTTCCAGGCCGTGATCGGGGTAGAAACCGCCCCGGCGAAACATGCCCGCCTGGTTGGCCTGGATGCCCATGCCGAGGTAGAGGACGGCGTCGATCCCGGCATGCGCCGCCACCAGATGCAAGAGGGCGGGGATCGTGTCGCGTGTCTCCCCGCCGGCGAGATCGATCGGGTTCGATCTGGACCATCGCGGCGGCAGATGAGCATCGATGGCCGCCCGCAGGTCGTCGCCCAACTCGGCCAGTTCCAACGAGCTACGGCCGATGGCGTCGGCCGCCACCACACCCCATCCGCCGGCGGCGGTGAGAACCGCCACCCGGTTGCCGGGGGGCAGGGGCTGGGTGGCGAACGTGGCGGCGATGTCGAACGCCGACTCGGGGTCGGCGGCGCGTACTGCGCCCGCCCACCGGAGCGCCCCGTCGAACACCCGGTCGTCGGTGGCCAGCGAGCCGGTGTGGGACGCCGCCGCCTGTGCCCCGCGCTCGGTGGCCCCACCTTTCACGACGACTACCGGCAGGTCGGCGGTGATCTCGCGCAACCGCTCGGCGAACCGGCGGCCGTCGGCCAGACCCTCGACGTAGGCGAGACCGACCGCCGTCGCCGGATCGGTGGCGAAGTACTCGAGATAGTCGATGACTCCGATCATCGCTGCGTTGCCGGCGCTGACCGCCCGGGAGATGCCGACTCCGCTGGCGTTTGCCAGATTCATGAACGAGGAGACGAGGTTGCCACTCTGGCTGGCCACCCCGATCGACCCGGCCGGCGGGTAGGGCGCAACGATCTGGGCGCACAGCGAGGAGGGGGTTGACACCAAGCCCTGACCGTTCGGTCCGGCCACGACGATGCCAACCTCCTCGGCGACCCGGATCAACTCGTCCTGGAGGATGGCCCCGCCGTCGTCGGCCTCGGCGTATCCGGCGGAGGTGACGAAGGCCGCGGTGATCCCGCGGTCGGCACACTGCCGCAGGATGTCGATGTTGGCCGCCGCCGGTGTGCAGATGAACGCCAAGTCGACGTCGATCCCGGAGTCGAGGTCGGCGATGGACGGCACCGTCGGCACTCCGAGCACCTCGACCCCCTCCCGGTTGGTGGCCGCGACCGTGCCCGTGAACCGGTTGGCGAGGATGTTGTGGAGACTCACGAAGCCGAACTTCCCCGGATGCGAGGAGGCGCCGGCGACGACGACTCCACGCGGATCGAACAGGGAACCGAGCCGGCCGGCCACCGGTTCGGAGCGCCGGGAAGGGCTCTTCGGCGCAGCATCGGTGGTCTCGACGAGGGCGTCGACGGCGACGGGGCGGCCGGCGTCGACCAAGACCGGATTGAGATCGACCGACACCACGCTCGGATTCACGGCGATCGAGCTCAGCGCCACCAGCAGGCCGGCGAGCAACGAGCGGTCGACGGCCGCTTCTCCGCGAAACGGTTGCAGCAGATCGGGCAGGGGGAACTCGTCGATGAGGGCGAGAGCGTCGGCCTCGGCCAGAGGGGCAGGACGCAGCCGCACCTCGCCGACGGCCTCGGCCAACACTCCCCCGACCCCGAACAGGACGCAGGGGCCGAACTGGGGATCTCTCGTCAGACCGGCGATGAACTCGCGGGTCGTGCTCAACAACGGAGCCACCAACACCGACACCGCGCCATCGTCGGGCGTGGCGGCGGCGAACAGCTCGGTTGCGGCGGCCTCGGCCGCCCTGGCGTCGGCGATCGGCAGCCGCACGAGCCCCCGCTCGGTCTTGTGGGTGATGTTGGGTCCGTTCAGCTTCATCACGACCGGAAAGCCGAGCTCGGCGGCGGCCGCGACAGCGGCGTCGACGCTCTCGCCGGCGTGCTCGTGCGGAAAGGGCACGCCAGCAGCCTTCAGGAGGCGTTTGGACTCGAGTTCGGAGAGCGTGGCCATCGGCTTCTTTCTACCGTGCCGTCGTCTCCCGGTCATACCCTGTCGTCGTGGCCGAAATCTCAACGAGAGAGCAAATCCTGATCGAGGCCCGCCACTGCTTCGCCGCCCAGGGCTTCGAAGGCACCTCGCTGAACGACATCGCCGCCGGGGTGGGCATCCGTCGACCGAGCCTCTTGCACCACTTCAGCTCCAAGGAGGCGATCTACCGGCAGATCCTGTCCGATGCGCTCGCCGAGTGGGGTGACCAGATCGAGGCGGCCCGGTCGGCCAAAGCCGACGGATGGGAACTGGTCGACGCCATCCTGGAAGCCAGCTTCACGTTCTTCGTGGCCAATCCGGAGATCATCGTGATGGTGCGACGCGAGGCGATGACCGACCACAGCCCGCTCGGCTTCAACCTCGGGGTGGCCCTGCGCCCGTACTTCCGGCGGGCGGTCGCCTTCTTTCAGCGACAGATGGATGCGGGACTCTTCCGCCGCCACGATCCAGAGAATCTCGTCCTCACGGGGTACGGAGCGCTGCTCACCTACTTCTCCGATCACGCCATGCTGAAGGGGCTGGTGTCGGAGGACCCGTTCTCCGAGGCCATGCTGACCGCCCGATTCGACCACATGACGTCGTTCATCCGAGCTGCGCTCGAACCTGCCGGAAGGCCGCCCGGTTGAGCTCGTCGTTCGTCGCCGCACTGTCGCAGCACCCCGATCCGATCGAAGCCGCCGGTGAGGTGCTCGGTGATCTGAGCGAACGGCTGGCCGGCGACCCCGACCTCGCTGTCGTGTTCGCCAGCGGCTTACACACCGCCGTGCTCGGGGACGTCTGTGAGAGCCTGACCGCTCTCGTCGGCGTGGACGTCGTCATCGCACAGAGCGCCAGCGGGGTCATCGGCGGGGGCCAGGAGGTCGAGCAGGGTCCTGCTCTCTCCGCCTGGGTCGGAGCCACCGGACCGGTCCGGCCGATCCGTCTCGAGGCGCTCGGGTCCGGCCACACGATCCTGGGCCTGCCCGATCACCTCGAGCCCGGCTCCGTCGTGGTCCTGCTGGTCGATCCGTTCACCTTCCCGGTGGAAACGCTCCTCGACGCTCTCGCCGAATCCGCACCGGAGGTTCGGGTGGTCGGCGGACTCGCGTCGGCGGCCCGGACCGCAGGCGGCAACACCCTCGTACTCGATCGAATGACTCATCGCGACGGAGCCGTCGGTGTGGTGCTCCCTGCCGGCGTCGCCACTCCGCTGGTGAGCCAGGGATGTCGCCCCATCGGCCAGCCGTGGGTGATCACCGCTGGTTCGGGGCAGATGGTCCAGTCCCTCGGCGGCGAGAACGCCCTCACCCGTCTCCAGACCACCATCGAGTCGCTCTCGAGCGGGGAACGGGGGCTGGCGGCGGGCGGCCTCCACGTCGGAATCGTGGCCAATGAGCAGACCGAGCGCTTCGAACAAGGAGACTTCCTCATCCGGAGCCTTCTCGGCGGCGACCGATCGACGGGGGCGCTGGCGGTCGGCGACCGAATCGAGGTCGGTCAGGTCGTGCAGTTCCACGTCCGCGACGCCCAGTCGGCCGGCGCCGACCTCGCCCGCCAGCTCGACGGGGCGCCCCGTGAAACGGAGGGCGTGCTGCTCTTCACCTGCAACGGACGCGGCTCGAACCTGTTCACCCAACCTCACCACGATGCAATGGCGGTCTCGGCCCGCTTCGATCGCGTGGCGCTCGCCGGGATGTTCTGCGCCGGCGAGCTCGGGCCGGTCGGGCGCCGCAACGCGCTGCACGGATTCACCGCCACCATGCTCCTGTTCGGGGACGGTCAGGGCGGCCAGTGAGCACCGCTGGGTCGGCCGATGCCGTCGTGATCGGCGCCGGCGTTGTCGGCGCATCGATCGCCCTGGCACTCCAACAGGGCGGTCGGGACGTCATCGTCGTCGACAAGGGTCCTTCGGTCGGCGGAGCCTCGACGAGTGCCAGCGCATCGGTCGTCCGGTTCACCTACTCGACCCGCGCTGGGGTGATCGCCGCATGGGAGTCGGCTCTGCGCTGGCGAGTCTGGGCCGAGCACGTGGGGCCACTCGCCGGCCCCCTGGCCCGCTTCCACCAGGTCGGCATGCTCTTGTTGCTGTCGCCGGGCGATGACCTCGATCGGACCACCGCCCACTTCGATGCCCTCGGTCTCGCCTATGAGTATCTCGACGCCGCCGGCATCGCCGGCCGTTTCCCAGCCCTCGACACCGGTCGGTATCACCCGCCGCGCCTCGCCACCGATCCCGGCTTCTTCGGCGAGGCGACCGGCGAGGTCAAGGCGCTGTGGCAGGCCGACGCCGGATTCGTCGACGACCCGCAGCTGGCGGCGCTGAATCTCATGGACGGGGCCCGCCGCTGTGGAACCAGGGTACGGCTGGCAACCGAGGTGGTCCGCGTCTCCCGGTCGCAGGGACGAGTGTCGGGTGTCGTTCTCGACGGCGGCGACAGCATCGACACTCCCGTCGTCGTGAACGCCGCCGGGCCGTGGAGCTCTCTGGTCAACCGCATGGCCGGCGTCGAGGGCGACATGCGCATCGGTACCGCTGCGCTCGGACAGGACGTCGCCGGTGCTCGCGCCCCCACCGGATTCGGTGTCGGACGAGGAGGAACGGTGGTCGGTGACCTCGACCTCGGTGCCTATTACCGGCCCCAACCGGGCGGCTCGTTCCTGGTCGGCGGCGTGGAGGCCGGGTGTGATCCATTCAGGTGGGTCAGCGATCCCGACGCCGATGACCCGTCACCGGATCCCGATCGGCTCGAGACGCTGCTGCTCCGAGCCGCCCGCAGGATCCCCGCCTTCGAGATCCCGCGTCAACCGCGGGGCCTCAGAAGTCACTACGACGTCAGCGACGACTGGGTCCCGATCTACGACCGATCCGTACTGCCGGGCTTCTACCTGGCCGTCGGCACGTCCGGGAACCAGTTCAAGAACGCTCCGGTGATCGGCGAGATCATGGCCACCATCGTCGATGGTTGTCAGTCCGGTCATGATCACGACGCCGAGCCGCTCACCCTGCACTGCGGTCGATCGGGCTTCAAAATCGATCTGGGGGAGTTCTCGCGGCTGCGTGAACCGGTGGCGACCAGCGGCACGGTGCTCGGCTAGCCCTGGACCGACCCCTCAACCGACGGGGGGCAGCAGGGTGTAGGGCACCCGGGTCACCGGCCCGCCGTCGATCCGGCATTCAGCCACCACCGTGCCGTACTCGGTAAAGGGGATCTCCGCTCGAACGAGCCGGTAGTTGAACTTGCCCGGCTCGATCTGGAGCGGTTGGGCGTTCCTGGCGACGGGTTCGTCGACCTGGTCCCGGGTGAACACGACCTCGAGGGCGCCGAAACCGTCCTCGCCGAGCGGGCACCACACGAGCACCATGAGATGGGGGCCCACTGTCACGGGCACCGGTCCGGGGGCGGGCGCTGAGAACTGGATGCCGGTCAGGTCGATCTGGGTGGCTGGTCCCGGCACCGGACGCAGTTGGATGTCCTCGGCGAACACGGCTGCGATGATCTGCACGGCGGGCCTCCCTTGAAGCGGTCTGAGGCTAGGGCGTCGACGGTAGCGTGTCCAACGCCCGGGTCAGATCGGCCAGGAGATCACCGGCGTCCTCGAGACCGACCGACAAGCGGATCATCCCGTCGGTGATGCCGACCGCCGCCCGAGCCTCTGGCGAGAGCCGTCGGTGGGTCGTGGTGGCCGGATGGGTTACGAGGCTCTTGGCGTCACCCACGTTGTTGGAGATGTCGCACAGCTCGAGCGCATCCATCACCGCGAAGGCGTTCGCCTTGGCCGTCTCCCCTTCGCCGTCGACCGTGAAGGTGAGAATCGTTCCGCCCGTCCGCATCTGCTTCATGGCCAGGTCGTGCTGCGGGTGGGACGGGTGACCGGGGTAGCGAAGCGATACGAGCGCCGGATGCCCGATGAGCGCTTCGGTCAACCGAGCGGCGGTGGCGCTCATGGCATCGACCCGCAACCGGAGCGTCTCGAGACCCTTCAGCAGCACCCAGGCGTTGAACGGGCTGAGGCTGGGGCCGGTGTGCCGGAGAAAGGGCATCAGCGTCTCGTCGATGTACTCGTGCGAGCCGAGCACCGCACCGCCCAGGGTCCGGCCCTGGCCGTCGATGTGCTTGGTCGCCGAGTAGACAACGACGTCGGCACCGAACTCCATGGGCTTCTGGAGGACCGGGCTGGCGAAGATGTTGTCGACGATCACAAGCGCCCCGGCGGCGTGCGCGAGCTGGCAGACCGCCGCCAGGTCGATGATCTCGAGCCCCGGATTCGACGGCGTTTCGAGGAACACAGCTCGCGCGCCGCCCTCGAGGGCTCGCTCCCACTCGGCCAGCGAGGTTCCGTCGACCAGCTCGGTGTCGAGCCCCAGACGGGGCAGGATCTCGGTGAGGATCACATGGCAGGATCCGAACAGGGCCCTGGAGCTGACCACCCGGTCGCCGGCCTGCAGACAGGAGACCATGGCGGCGTGGACCGCCGCCATGCCGCTGGCGGTGGCCATACACGCCGGGGCACCCTCGAGGAGACGCAGTCGCTCTTCGAACATCGCCACGGTGGGGTTCCCGTAGCGGGAGTAGATGAACCGGTCGAGGTCACCACGGAAGGCCGCCTCTGCTTCGGCGGCCGTCGCGTACACGTAGCCGGACGTGAGGTAGATCGCTTCGGCCGTCTCGTCGAAGGGCGATCGCTGCAACCCGCCGCGGACGAGGTTGGTCGCCTCTGCGTACGGCCCGATCACGATTGCCTCCACGGCAAGCGATCCTTCCAGCCGCCCCGGCGATGTCCGTTCCAGTCCAGATCACCCTCGAACCCCGATCCGACGTTGATCGTGGTGAACCCGGCTCGGGCGAGCTCGGCGGCGGCGGCATTCGAGCGGGCACCCGACCGGCAGATCAGCAGGATGGGCTGGTCGGGGTTCAACCCGTCGGTCGCCTGGCCCACGAAGTCGGGATTCTGCGAGCCGTCCGGGAAGCGAGTCCATTCGACGGTGCGCAGGTCCTTGCCGAGCGATGACAGGTCCGGAAGCCCCACAAAGGTCCACTCGGCGGTCGTCCGTACGTCGATGAGGACCGCCGACGGGTCCTCCTCGAGCAGCTCCCATGTTTCTTCCAATGAGTACTGGGGCACGATCATGCCCAAACCCTACCGGACCGGTCGGGTTTCTCGGCGCGCGCCGCGCGCTCAGTCGAGGAGCGACAGGACCGTGCCGGCGACCGCCTCGGCGGTGATGCCGAGCTCTCGCAGCACGATGCCGCCCGGAGCCGAAGCACCGAAGCGATCGATGCCGACGACGGCGTCGGCCCACCTGTGCCAGCCGAGGGTGACTCCAGCCTCCACCGCAACCGTCGGTACCCCGGCCGGGAGAACCGACCGGCGGTAGGGGTCATCCTGGGATTCGAACAGCTCCCACGAGGGCATCGAGACGACCCGGATCCGCCGGCCCTCCAGCCGGTCGGCGGCCTGCAGCGCCACCGCCACCTCCGAGCCGGTTCCGATGATGATCGCCTCCGGGTCGTCGACCTCGAGGACGGCGTAGGCGCCACGGGCGACCGAGCCGCTCACCGAGCGCTGGAGGACCGGCACCCCCTGCCGGGAGAACACCAACGCCGCCGGTCCGGGGGTGGTGAGTGCCTGAATCCAGGCACCGACGGTCTCGGTGGCGTCGGCCGGCCGGATGACGGTCAGACCGGGGATCGCTCGCAGCGACATCGTCTGCTCGACCGGTTGGTGGGTGGGGCCGTCCTCCCCGACCCCGACTGAGTCGTGGGTGAACACGAACACCGCCGGCGCCTGGCTGATGGCGGCCAGCCGGATCGCCGGTCGCATGTAGTCGGCGAAGACCTCGAAGGTTCCGCCAAAGGGGGAAATGCCTCCGTGTGACGCCATTCCGACCAGCGCCGCTCCCATGGCGTGTTCGCGGACCCCGAAGTAGATCTGGCGCCCTGCCGGGTCGCTGGGACCCTGGACACCGAGATCCTGCAGCTTCGTGCCGGTGTTACTCGTCAGGTCAGCCGCCCCACCGATCAACCCGGGCCAGCGGGGCGCAAGGGTGTCGATCACCGCTTGGGAACCCTTCCGGGTGGCGACCGACGTGCCCGGCTCGAATGCCGGGAGGTCGTCCTGCCAGCCGGGCAGGCCGGTCCCGCTCCAGCAGGCGTCCCACGCTTCTCGATCGATCGAGCTGGCGGCGACCCGTGCATCCCAGTCGGCGCTCAGCGCAGCTCCCTCGGCTCCGGCCCGACGGTAGAGGTCACGCACGTCGGCAGGGATGAAGAAGGGCTCGTCGGGAAGCCCCATCACCTGCTTGGCGGCGGTGATCTCCTCCGGTCCGAAGGCCAGACCATGGGCACTGTGGTGATCGGTCAGCGACGGAGACGGGTAGCCGATGTGACTCCGGATGATCACGAGCGAGGGCCGCTCGGTCTCGGCCTTGGCAGCGAGCAGGGCCGACTCGATCGTGTCCAGATCCTCGGACGCCTCGCCGATGTCGACCACGTGCCAGCCGTAGGCTTCGAACCGGGCAGCTGTGTCGTCGGACAGCGCCAGTTCGGTCGGCCCGTCGATCGTGATGTGGTTGTCGTCGTAGACGGCGATCAGGTGCCCGAGCCGCTGGTGGCCGGCGAGGCTGGCCACCTCGTGGCTCAGGCCCTCGGACAAGCAGCCGTCTCCGACGATCACGTACGTGTGATGGTCCATCACGTCGGCACCGAAGCGGGCCCTGAGGTACCGCTCGGCCAGGGCCATGCCGACGGCGTTGCCGAACCCTTGTCCGAGCGGGCCCGTCGTGACCTCCACGCCGGGGGTGTGGCCGGCCTCCGGATGGCCCGGCGTCGGCGAACCCCACTGCCGAAACCGCCGGAGGTCATCCTCGGAGAGCGCATAGCCGGTGAGGTGCAACATCGCATATTGCAGGATCGATGCGTGGCCGTTCGACAGGACGAAGCGGTCGCGGTCAGGCCATGCGGGACGGGCGGGGTCGTACCGCATGGTGCGGGTCCAGAGGACGTGTGCGAGAGGAGCCAGAGCCATTGCGGTGCCCTGATGGCCCGAGTCGGCGGCGGCCGGGGCGTCCATGGCGAGGCCGCGAACGACGTTGATGGCGCTGGTTTCGAGGTCTGTGGGGTTGTCTGTGGCGGTCACGCTGGGCAGGCTACCGGCGCCCGCCCGCCGGCCATCTGGCGGCGTCACGGTCCATCTCGGCGGCCGGGATCCGGGGTCGTTCATCGGACCGGTAGCCTGGCCCCATGTCTCGACTTCAGGATCTGCACGGCGAGCACGGACAAAGCCCGTGGCTGGACAACCTCCGCCGCGGCTGGCTGCACGGTGGTGAGATGCAGCAGTGGATCGAGCGCGGCGTGCGCGGCTTGACCAGCAATCCATCCATCTTCGCCATGGCGATGACCAGCACCGACGAGTATGACACCGATCTGCGGCGGCTGGTCGATGCGGGAAGCTCGATCAACGACGCCTACTGGGACCTCGTCGCCGCCGACATCGAGGCCGCCACCGGTCTGCTGCGGCCGGTGTTCGAATCGTCCAGCGGCGAGGACGGCTTCGTCTCGGTCGAGGTGTCCCCCACCTTGGCTCACGACACAGACGCCACCGTCGCAGCAGCTCGAGAGCTCAGCGGTCGGCTCCGTTCGCCGAACCTGTTCATCAAGGTTCCCGCCACCATCGAGGGGATCCCGGCCATCGAGACGCTCATCGGGGAGGGCATCAGCGTCAACGTCACGCTGATCTTCGGACTCGAACGCTACGACTCGGTGATGGACGCGTACCTCCGGGGTCTCGAGACCTATGCCGCGGCTCACCCCGACACAGATCTCGGATCGATCTCGTCGGTCGCGTCGTTCTTCGTGTCGCGGGTCGACACCGAGGTCGACCGCCGTCTGGAGGACATCGGCACCCCGGCCGCCCTCGACCTCCGGGGGAAGGCGGCGATCGCCAACGCCAAAATCGCCTATCAGCGGTTCCTCGCAACCTTCAGCGGGTCCCGATGGGAATCCCTACGAGCCCGGGGAGCGCGGCTCCAGCGCCCGCTGTGGGCCTCGACGTCGACCAAGAATCCCGCCTACCCCGACACCATGTACGTCGACTCGCTGATCGGGCCCGACACCGTGAACACCCTGCCCGACGGCACGCTCGAGGCATTCGAGGACCATGGGACCCTTCGGCGGACCATCGACACCGGCGTCGTCGAAGCCGAGGAGGTCGCTGCCGATCTCCTCGACGTCGGTGTCGACCTGGCCGAGGTGGCGGCCAAACTCGAGTCCGAGGGCGTCGGGAGCTTCGCCAAGAGCTTCGACGAGGCGCTGGAGACGCTGGCGGGCCGGGCCGATGAGGTCCGCTGACGCCCGTTGAAGTTGCCGGGTCCCCGGCGGAGCGACAGACTCCTCGAGTGGACCAGGACCGGCTCATCGATCCGAAGAACGAGGCGAAACAGGTGGCCGACGCGCTCGCCGATCTGCTCCGCGACCACGACCCGACCACCGAGTCGGCCGGGGAGTTCCGGGGCAATCGGTACGACCACGGCCTCGCCTGGGTCCACTTTCCCGAAGGCTTCGGCGGACTCGGCGTGCAAGCTCGACACCAGCTGACGGTGGACCGCGAGCTGCGGGCCGCCGGCGGTCCGGGCGAGGACCCTACCCAGTTCTTCATGCATCTCGCCGGACCGACGATCGTGACCCACGGATCCGATGAGGTGAAACGCCGGTTTCTGCGTCCGATGTTCACCGGCGAGGAGAAGTGGTGCCAGCTGTTCATTGAGCCGGGGGCGGGAAGCGACTTCGCCGGGCTCGGCACACGGGCGGTGCGGGATGGCGACGAGTGGATCGTGAACGGCCAGAAGGTGTGGAACACCCTCGCCCATCTCGCCGACTACGGGATGCTGGTCACCCGGTCCGATGCCGACGCTCCCAAGCACAAGGGCATGACCTACTTTGCACTCGACATGCACGCCCCCGGCGTGGATGTCCGGCCGCTGCGTCAGATCACCGGCGAGGCGGAGTTCAACGAGGTCTATCTCACCGACGTCCGTGTGCCCGACGCCCACCGGATCGGGGACATCGGCGAGGGCTGGCGGGTCAGTCTGACAACCCTGATGAACGAACGGACGACCATCGGCGCCAGTGGTGCACCTGAGCGGGGCTCGGGAGCCATCGCTTCGTTGATCGACACCTGGGACGCTCTCCCTTCGGCTCGGCAGGGACCCCTCGGGCGGGACCTCGTCGCCCGTCTGTGGATCGAGGCCGAGGTCCAGCGCCTCACCAACATCCGGGCGTCACAGAACCGCCGGGCCGGGAATCCCGGTCCCGAGGGGTCGGTGGGGAAGCTGGCCTCGTCCACCCTCAACCAGAGGATCATGAACGCTGCGGTCTCGCTGGAGGGCGCCGCCGGCATGGTCGGCTACGACTACACCTTTCGCCGTCCCGAGGCGCTCAGCTCCACCGGCGCCGACCTCGGTGTCCGCCACGCCTTCCTGCGCGTACGGGCCAACAGCATCGAGGGCGGGACCAGCGAGATCATGAAGAACATCCTCGGCGAGCAGGTGCTGGGGTTGCCCGGCGAACCCAGGGTCGACAAGAGCATTCCCTGGAAGGACGTACCGCGGTCCTGACAGCCGCCGGGTACTCAGCGCTTCGACATGGCGTGCCAGTGAGCGGGCCAGGTCGCTCGCCGGCCGAGCTGTACCCGCCACTCGCCATCCGGCGCCGTCAGGTCGGCGGCATGGTCAGCCACCACCGCCGACACCGTCGCCGGGTCGAGCCGGTGATCGTCGGCTCCCCAGGAGATGACGCCATCGCGTTCGATGCAGGCGGTCGCAACATCGAGGAGACCGCTGATGCCGATCGTCCACAGTCGCAGCTCGCCCGACATGAACCCGCCGTAGTAGATGCGCGAGCCGAAGTGAGCGTCGGATTGCAGCTCCATCCACAACAGGCCACGCCCGTACTTGGCCACCGGAATGAGCATCTCTGGATAGCCGACCGACCGCATGTGATCGCGAGTGAGCTCCGCCCGCCGCAGGCCGAAGAAGCCATCGAACGCCGGCCGGGTGAACTGCTCGGGAGTCCACCACGTCCAGAAGTCGCGTAGTTCGTCGGGCAGACTCAGCGGTGTCAGGGCGGCGCTGACCCGCTTGATCTCCTGAGCCGACTCCCTGAGCGTTCCCTCCGGCTCACAGATCACCCCGTACCTCGCCGCGGCGAGCGCAAAACGGGACGCCGCTGCCTCCAAAAGAATCATCGCGCTTCCTCCACGTGCCTCGAAGGTACGCCCGCAACCACCGATCGGGCATGGGGTGAATTGCCGTGCCGCAGTGGGCGAAGTCGCCAGGTCCAGCCGGTACCCGGCGGGTTGGTTTCGATTCGCGACCAACTAGGCTCCGGGCATGGTCTCAGCGAGTGCGACGGCCCGAACGGGAGCGGCGACCGTCGACTGTTCCATCGCCGCCACCCTCGAGGTGATCGGCGACCGCTGGACCCTGTTGATCCTGCGTGACGTCTTCCGCGGTACCCACCGGTTCTCCCAGCTGCACGAGGACCTCGGTATCGCCAGGAACCTCCTGTCCGATCGCCTGGGCCGGCTCGTCGAAGCCGGTGTACTCGAACGGGTCCCCTACCATGAGCGACCGCTCCGGTGCGAGTACCGGCTCACCATCAAAGGAGCGGATCTGTCGGCGTCGCTGATCGCCCTCATGAAGTGGGGCGACCGCTGGTACGCCGACGGTCGACCTCCGACGGTCCTGATCCATTCCGACTGCCGAACTCCGCTCGAGTTGAGCGTCCGCTGCCCCTCCTGCCAGACCTCCGTTCCGCCCGGCAATATCCGAAGCACCAACCAGTAAGGACCCACGTTGCCAGCACTGCACGACCTGCTGACCGATTCCTCGTCTCTGGCCGGCCGGTCAACCGAGGAACTGCTCTCTGCTGCCCGTCGCATCCGCGACGACTCCTTTGGCCGCCGGGTCACCTATTCCCCCAAGGTCTTCATCCCGCTGACGAAACTGTGCCGCGACCAATGCGGCTACTGCACCTTCGCCCAACCGCCGGCTCGGCTGGACCGGCCCTACCTCGAACCCGATGAGGTACTGGACATCGCCCGGCGGGGCGCCCGCGCCGGCTGTCACGAGGCGCTCTTCACACTCGGCGAGCGGCCCGAACTGCGATATCCGGTGGCCCGGTCCTGGCTCAGTGACCGGGGCCATGACTCGACCGTCGAATACCTGGCGGCGGTGGCCAAGCTGGTGCTCGAACAGACCGGTCTGTTGCCCCACGCCAATGCCGGCGCCCTGCACGAGGACGAGCTGGCGCTCCTTCGAACCGTGGCGCCCAGTCAGGGCATGATGGTCGAAACGCTTCGCGACGACCTCGATGCTCATCGCCATGCCCCCGACAAGACGCCGGCGAGGCGCCTGGCCACCCTCGATGCCGCCGGCCGGTTGTCGATCCCCTTCACCACCGGGATCCTGGTGGGAATCGGGGAGACCGAGACCGACCGAATCGCCGCCCTCGATGCCATCGCTACGTCGCATCGACGTCACGGGCACGTGCAGGAGGTCATCGTCCAGAACTTCCTGCCCAAACCGGGAACGGCGATGTGGAAGCACCGACCGTGTCCCGAGCCAGACTTTCTTCGGGCGATCGCCCTGGCCCGGATCGTTCTACCTCCTGACGTTCACCTGCAGGCGCCTCCCAATCTGAGCGACGACTTCGGCGGACTCCTCGACGCCGGCATCGACGACTGGGGTGGCGTGTCGCCGTTGACCGCCGACCACGTCAACCCCGAGCGTCCCTGGCCGGCGCTCGACAGGCTCCGCCAGGTCACCGAGGCGGCCGGCTTCCTGCTCGCTCCACGCTTGACTGCCTACCCCGAATTCGCCGGCGATCCGGAGCGGTGGTTCGATCCGGCGGTGCGGTTCCCCGTCCTCGATCGCTCCGACGCCGAGGGTTTGGGCCGGGACGACCCCGGCGCGGTCGTTCCCGAGCGGGCGGAGTTCGTCAGCCCAGACGCCGCCGCCGATGGCGCCGACGTCGTGCTGCTCGGTGAACGGTCGACCCAGTGGTACAGCGGTGCGCCGAACCGGCCGCCGGTCTTGATCGAACCCGACGCCGTGCCGACCGGACCGGTCGCCGATGTTCTCGCTGGAATCGAGACAGGTGATCGGCCCGGGTTCGACGAACTCCTGACCCTGTTCACCTCCCGCGGGCCTGACGTGGCGGCGATCGCTCAGGCCGCCGACCGCCTCCGGCACGAACTCGTCGGCGATGTGGTCACCTACGTCAAGAACCGCAACATCAACTACACCAACGTGTGTACGTTCAAATGCCGGTTCTGCGGATTCTCGAAGGGTCCGCTCAGCCTGAACCTCCGGGGAACTCCGTACCTGCTCACGCTCGAACAGATGCAGGAACGGGTGATGGAAGCCGTCGACGCGGGCGCAACCGAGGTGTGCCTCCAGGGAGGGATCCATCCCGATTTCGACGGTGAGTACTACATCGACGTCACCAAGGCCGTTCGCCAGGTCGCACCGGACATTCACATCCACGGGTTCACCGCCCTCGAGGTCACCGAGGGCGCGCGGCGCCTCGGCGAACCGTTGGACAGCTACCTGACCCGGCTCATGCAGGCGGGCCAGAAGTCATTGCCGGGAACGGCGGCGGAGATCCTGGACGATCCGGTCCGCCAGCTCCTCTGCCCGGACAAGATCAGCACCGAGGAGTGGCTCGAAGCGCACCGGACGGCGCACAAGGTTGGCTTGCACAGCAACGTCACGATGATGTTCGGTGCGGTCGAAGGACCCGACAGTTGGGTTCGGCACCTGCTCGTGACTCGCGACCTCCAGGAGGAGACCGGTGGCTTCACCGAGTTCGTCGGCCTGCCGTTCGTTCACATGGCCGCCCCGATCTACCTCCGCAAGATGGCCCGGCGGGGTCCGACCTTCAGGGAGACGTTGCTGGTTCATGCGGTCGCTCGCCTCGCATACGGACCGCTCATTCGCAACATCCAGGCCAGCTGGGTCAAGATCGGGCTCGACGGCGTCCGCCAGATGCTCCAAGCCGGCTGCAACGATCTGGGCGGAACGTTGATGAACGAGAACATCAGCCGGGCCGCCGGCGCAACCCACGGCCAGCATCTCGGGTCCGACGACTTCTTCGCCCTCGTCGAGCCGCTCGGCCGCCGCCTGGCCCAGCGCACCACCGGCTACCAACTCGTGCCTGACGAGCCCGCGCACTGACGGGAAAGGGGTCGACCGGCACTTGCCAGGTCGGCGGGGACGTATTGAACTGGCACAGAGGAGCCGTCGTGCACGATCCCGAGAACGAACTCACCGCCGGACAGATGAGCAACGCCGGCATCGAGGTGGCGGTCCTGGATGCCGAGGGTCTGATCGTCGCCGTCAACGGACCCTGGACCGATTTCTGCGAAGCCAACGAGGGCAACCCGGCCCTGACCGGCGTCGGGGTCAATTATCTGGAAGTGTGCCGGAACGCCGGCGACGAGCCGGGCGCCACGGAGGTGGCCGACGCCATCATGGCGGCGCTGTCCGGCGGCGAGGCCAGCGCCGATCGCGTGCTGATCACCTGCCACGCACCCCACGAGCGGCGGTGGTTCGACGTCCTGGTCTCGTCGCGCACCGACGGGGCGGGCCGAACCATCGGCGCCACGGTCATGCTGACCCAGGTTCCCGAACCGCGGACCGATGTGGTCGAGGCCGACCATGCGCTCGCTCGCGAGATCCTCGAGGCCTACCCCGACGCCCTGCTGATCGCCGACCAGCACGGCGTGATCGAATCGGTCAACCGTCCGGCGGAGCAGCTCTTTGGCTCCGATCGCGAGTCAATGCTCGGCCGCCCGCTCGATACCTTCCTTTCGGGACCGCTCTCAGAGGAGCCGTCGACGAGTGTGGCGCTGCGCGCCATCCGCGCCGATGGTTACGAGGTCCCTGTCGAGGTCGGGCTCAGCCTTCAGGACGTCGGCGGCGAACCACGGCTGATCGCCGCCGTGCGCGACGTCACCGAGCGGCTGCGGGAGCAAGAGTGGGCCCGTATGGTCGCTCGGTGTATCGACCACCTTTCCGACGCCATCCTCATCTTCGACGAGAACAGCCTCCGCTTCGTTCACGCCAACGGTGGTGCCGTCGACATATTCGGCTATCACCGATCCGAACTGGTGGATGCGATGTCGCTGAGAGACCTCGCCCCCGAGCTTTCCTTCAGCGAGATCGTCGGTTCACTCGCCTCCCTCAGGGACGCACCCGACCGGCGGGTTCGGCTTGTGACCAGCGGGCGGACCAAGCGTGGATTCCGGCTCCCGGTCCAGATCCAAATCGACTGGCCGGCCGCGACCGGCCCCAACGCCCCGCGACCGGTCGTGGCCGTGGTCCGGGACCTGACCGGTGGATCGGATTCGGCGGATCAGACGTAGGTCGACCCTTTCATTCCCTCCCGGTCCTGGCGAATCTCGACGTTGACCAGCGCCGGCCGTCCGGCGGCGAACGCGCGCTGGAGGGCCGGCCCGATCTGGTCGGGTCGGGTCACGTGCTCCCCATGACCACCCAGAGCAGCGACGACCAGGTCGTAGCGAGTCGGGGCCAGTTCGGTGGCGACAGTGCGATCGAAGAAGCTGAGCTGGGGTCGCATCATCTGACCCCACGCCGCGTCGTTGCCGACGATCCCCACGATCGGCAACCCGAACCGCACTGCGGTGTCGAACTCGAAACCGTTGAGCCCGAACGCGCCGTCGCCGTAGATGATCAGCACCCGTCGGTCCGGGTGAGCCAGTTGGGCGGCGAGCGCAAAGGGCATCCCGATCCCGAGCGTCCCCAGCGGACCCGGGTCCATCCACCCACCGTGCTCGGGAACCGCCAGAACCTTGGCCGCTTGCGCCACGATGTCGCCGCCATCGCCGATGATGATCATCGAGTCGTCGCCGGCCACGAAGTCTCTGATCTCCCGGCAGAGGCGGAGTGGGTCGATCGGAATCTCGTCGCTGTCGAGCTGACCGGCGAGGGCGTCGCCGGCCGCGGTCTCGACCGCTTCGAGCTCGGCCCTCCACGGTCGATGGTTACCCCCCGGGTCGCCGAGCCGGCCGAGGAGAGCGAGCAGGTTCCGTCCGATGTTGCCGGCCAGACCGACCGTCGCCGACCGGTTCTGTCCGATCAGTGTGTCGTCGAGATCGATCTGGAGGATCGGGGTCTGCTCGGGAATCGCAGCGCCGAAGCGCATCCGGAAATCGAGCGGGCTGCCGGCCAGAATCACCAGATCAGCGTTCTCGAGAGCAAACGACCGTGATCGGCCGAAGAACAGACGATGGGTCATGGGCATCTCACCTCGGGCCATTCCGTTGGTGAAGCACGGAAAACCGCCAGCTTCGCAGAACAGCCGGAGCGCCGCACCGGCGCCGGACCACTTGACCCCCGTGCCCGCCATGACGATTGGCTTTTCAGCAGCGGTGATGAGGCGCACGGCTGCGTCGAGATCCTCCTCCGCGGCGGTCGTCCGGACCCGGGCGTCCCGGAAATCTGGGATCGGCACCTGGTCGATGTCGACCGGGGCATGAAGGACATCCATCGGGATTTCGAGGAAGGACGGGCCCGGTACCCCGGACAGTGCGTTGCGGACCGCCACTTCCAGGTACTCGGCGATCCGGAGCGTTTCATAGCATGCATCGGCCCACTTCGTGATCGGGCGCATCAGGGCCACGTGATCCATCTCCTGGAGGGAACCCCGTCGGAGGTTGCTGAAAGGTCCCTGGCCCCCGATCACGACGATCGGGGAAGTGGCCCGCCAGGCGTTGGCAACGCCGGTGACCCCGTCGGTCACACCCGGGCCGGCGGTCAGGATGGCCACACCGACGGTGCCCGGGTGCAAGCGCGCCCAGGCATCAGCGGCATGCACGGCTGCTTGTTCATGGCGCACGTCGATGACTCGGATGCCTTCGTCGAGACAGCCGTCGTAGATTCCCATCACGTGACCGCCCGACAGTGTGAACACGACCTCGACTCCCGCTCGCCTGAGCGCCATGGCGGCGAGGCGCCCGCCGTGAGACATCAGCCCGCCGCCGAAGGGCGCGATGCGGGCATGTCGGGCTGGCTCATCACGGGCCATCCTGGCCGATCGGCCCGTCGATTTCACGTCCGGGTCAGCCTTGCGCCTGACACGGACGCCGCCGCCGGCGCGAGCCTACTGGTAGGTCACGATCACCGGGAGCGGTTCGACGGCGTTGACCTGCCCCGGGGTGGCGGTCGGGAAGTCCTCGTCGATGAAGTTCTTCCACGCCCACCAGAGTTGCTGATCGGGACCCACGGGAGCATCGAGCATGGCCGCCCACGTGCCGTACTTGGATCCGAGCGATCCCTGGCCGTCGACGTGCACGACGACGGCCAGTTCCGGCGGGGTGCGGATCAGTTCACGGTCGGGGAGCATCTGGGACTTGAACTGATGGAGAATGAGAATCTTCGGGGGGAGCGTCTCCTGGCGAACGAGTTCGGCGAGGTAGTCGACGACGGAGTTGATCTCTTCGGCTGTGACCCGGCCGATCTGGCGAAGATGCCGTTGGTCAGGTTCGAGCCGCCACTCGGGATCGAGGGCCAGACCGACGTTGGGCAGGCGGAGGAACTCCTCGTACAGCTGAGCCTGGGTGAGGAAGTCGGTCCGGCCGGGCTGAAGGTCGAGGATCACCATCACATCGTTGGCCAGGGCCGCCTCGATCCAGGGGCGAAGGACCTCGAGGTCCATCTCGTTGCTGTAGTTGCCGTCGTCCCCGGCCGAGGTGGACGCGACCGTCGCAATGATCTCGAACCCGGGCTGTGCCGGGGGAAGACCGTCGCCCTGGTAGAGCGCAGCTCGCTCGGTGACCCGCTCGACCGCTCGCGCTGGATCGGTCTCCCCGAGCAGGCCCAGCCGAAACGTCATCGGGTTGCCGTAGTAGGCCACGATCCGCCGGTCCGGAAAGACTCGAGTACCGCCGCCGAAGAGCTCGGTGTCCGACGCTGCGAGCGCGACCTGCCACTGGACCGTCGGGGTGGCGCCGCCCGTTGGCACGGCGGCGCGTCCGGCGATCCGTGACCGCAGCGCATCGGTGTCGGCGAGGTCGGCGGCGATCACTTCACCACCACCGGCGGCGACGGCGGGAGCGAGCAGGTAGGCGGCTACCGGGTCGTCGATACCCACGACGACGACCGGCCCGTCGTCGCCGGCCGCTGCGAGACCTGCCGGCGCAGCGTAGGTGACGACGGTCGTCGGGGCGGAGGTCGTCGGGGTCGGGGCGGCCGTCGTCGGAGATCCGGTTGGCTCGGTGGACGTACTGCCGGGCTCGGTGGAGCCGGCGGTGGTCTGGTCCGGCGGGACGGGGCCGGTCGTATCGGGCGGAGACGGGGAAACGGCAGAGGATTCAGCAGGTTCGTCGACGGTCGCCGGCGCGGTGGTGGTCGGACCGGTCGATCCGGATGTCGTGACCGTCGGGGCCGTCATCACGGTGGATCCGATCTGAAGATCGGCAGCCAGCTGCCCGAGGGCTGCGGTCAGTTCGGCGCTCGGCTCGACCGTGAGGACCTCCTCGATACCGAGTCGCTCGAGCTCGGCGGAGAGCGGGCCGAGATCGGCGGGCCCGGCGAACGCCAGGAGCGGGCCCTCGACGCCGGCCGCTGCGGCCGCCGCCTCCCGAGCCACAGCCGCACTGGCGGGGAAATCGACGAGGATGGCCTGGTCCACGCAGTAATAGACAGACTCGGAGAGCATCAACAGGCCGGCCGGCGTGGGCTCCGGGGCCCGAGCCGTCGGCATGGGCTCGTACCGGGGGCGACAGGGAGCCTCGGTCGTCGGCGCAGTGGTCGCCACCTCCTCGACCGGTTCGGCGCCGGCGACCCCGGTCGGGTCTTCGGGGGTGGAGCAACCCGCCGCCAGCATCAGCACGACGGCGATCGACACGAGGTGCCGGGACCGGGAGACCATCGCAACAGAGTGCTACATCGGAGTCATCGATTGGGTGACACCGACCCGATACCGCTCTCAGGTCGCGCCGGCAGGCTCCTGCAGGTCCTCGGGTTCTGGACCGACGTCGTGGACCAGTCCGCGACGAGCGGTCTCCACCTCGACACGAGCGGCCAGGTCGTTGAGCCGGCGAATCATCTCGTGAAGCCTCCCGAACCCACGATTGATGAAGCGGAGCCGGAGACGGGGCAGGTCGACGTGGTCATCATCGGCCACTTCGGCCTGGGTCGTCGCCGACCGTTCGATGCGACCGTCGGCCACGATGTCGGAGAACTCGTCGTTGAGCACGGCCAGCGTCTCATCATCGATCGACCGGTTGAGGCGCACGATCAGGCGACGGCCGACGAACCGGATCGAGTGGTACGTCGAGTAGAAGTGGCTGACGTAGTCGACCGCCTCGTCGGCATCGTGAGTATGGAGATAGAGGCCGGTGTCAGCGGGATGGATCAACCCCTTGTCCCGGAGCTCGTCCTCGACGAAACGCTCCCATCGGTCCCAGTAGGTCGACGACGGGTCGTCGAGCAACACGATCGGCGCCGGGTACGACTTCCCGGTCTGGATCAGGGTGAGCAGTTCGAACGCCTCGTCAAGCGTCCCGAATCCGCCCGGCATCAACATGAAGGCGTCGCTCTCCTTCATGAAGTACAGCTTGCGGGTGAAGAAGTACTTGAACGTCGCCAGCTTGGGATCATCGGCGATGATGTCGCTGGCGTCGGCTTCGAACGGCAGCACGATGTTGACCCCGTAGCTGTTGGCGACGCCCGCGCCCTCGATGGCGGCGGTCATGATGCCGGGTCCGGCACCGGAGATGATCATCCAGTCACGATCGGCCAGGTGTTTGCAGAAGTCGGTCGCCAGCCGGTAGTTCGGATCCCCGGCCGGCGTGCGAGCCGACCCGAACACGGTGCACTTGGCCCGATCGCGGTCGCGGCTGAACACCATCGAGCCGTTGAGCATTTCGACCAGGGCCTGCGAGGCGATCTTGAGCTCCAGGCGGGACAGGCCGGCGGCATCCATGTCGAGGGCGGTGGTGACGAGGCGCCGAATCATGTCGTCGTTGTCGTCCTCACCTACCGCGGAGAGCAACTGGGTGATAAGCATGTCGATGTGCCGCTGGCCGTAGACGGTCCGTGGACTGGGGGCGCTCACGACCACGACGGTAGCGGCGCCGGCCGTCCACCGGTAGGTGAACGGACGGACGCTTTGGCCGGACAGCTAGCCTGCGCATGTGACGTCTGTGCAGGATGCCGTGCGGAAGCTGCCCCCGGATGCCACGCCGCGGGGTGAGACACCTCCTCCCGATGCTCACCGGTGGATTTCGCTGTGCGACGACGACGACGGCGTGTGGATGTTCGACGTCACCTATCTCCTGAGCCACTACCACTGCATCTATGGTCGAGGCTGCCCCGGCATCGACGAGGAACCCGATCACTCCGAGGCGTTCGGATGCTGCATTCACGGGGCCTACTTCGTCGACGACGACGACCTCGACACCACCCATGAGTATGTGCAACGCCTCACCGAGGAGGATTGGCAGTTCAAGTCGATGGCCGATGCCAGCACCAACGGGCGCCAGGGCGCCAAAGGCAAGCCGCGCAACTACGGCGCCTACGAGAAGATCGAGTCGGGCGAATGGACCACGCGCATCCACAACGGCGCCTGCATCTTCTTGAACCGGCCGGACTTCCACTCCGGCGCCGGCTGTGCGTTACACACCGCAGCCGTGCGGCACGGCGAACGGCCAATGGACTGGAAGCCCGACGTCTGCTGGCAGGTGCCGATCCGCATGGATGTCCACACCGACGACAACGGTCACGACACCGTCTTCGTGCGGGCCTGGGAGCGGCGCGACTGGGGCGACGGCGGCGCCGACTTCCACTGGTGGTGCATCGAGGAAGACGCCGCCTACACAGCCCATGATCCGGTGTACCGGACGTCGCGAGACGAATTGATCGGGTTCGTCGGCGAGCCGCTCTACGAGCGACTGGTGACCGAACTGGAACGAATCGCCGGCGTTCCCGAAACCCCGGTCGACCTTCGGCCGACCCGGAGCGGTCGATGAACGCCGACGACGACGGTTCGTGGCAGGCCCCCTACGAGGAACGGGCGGCCGAGTTGGCCGCCCGATTGCGGCAGGTGGTGGAGGCCCTCGACGACGTCGTCGTCGATCACCTCCGCACCGCCGTCGACCACGGGGCTCAGAGCCGTCCGCCGCTGGACAAACGGCTCCAGGCTGCTCGACGAGCAATCGAAAAAGCGGCCAGGACCCTC